>JAKOTS010000132.1 GCA_029777095.1 Actinomycetes bacterium
CGTTTTGTCGCTTTTGGGCCTCTTTTGCGACAAAACGCGACGGGGGAGCATCGGCGGTGGGGAGAGCATCGTGGGAGGCGGAGGCGGAGGCCGCGGAAACACCGCCGGCGGACCCGCGCGCGAAGCGCTCGATCACCCGGCGCGTCACCTCCGGCGCGAGCAGCGCGTCGCCGCTTGCCACGACGCGCACCGCGTTCACGAGCTCCTCGGGGCCCGCGTTCTTCAGCAGAAACCCGCTCGCCCCGGCGGCCAGCGCGGCAAAGAGATAATCGTCGCGGTCGAACGTCGTCACGATCAGCACGGCCGCCGAGATCGCCGGATCCGCGACAATGTGCCGCGTCGCCTCCAACCCGTCCATGTCGGGCATCTGCACGTCCACGCAAATCACGTCAGGTTGCAGAGCGGATGCCGCGGCCACCGCCTCCGACCCCGTTGCTGCTTCGCCCACCACCGCAATGCCCGCGGTGCTCAGGATCATCCTGAACCCTGTGCGCATGATTGCGTGGTCGTCGACGAGCAGCACGCGGATCTGTGGTGCCTCGTCCACGCTCACGCCGGCACCGCCGCGTCAAGGGGCACGCGCACGCGCACGCGGTAGCCGCCACGTTCGCCGCTGCGGGGCCCGAACTCGACGGTTCCACCCGAGACCGCGGCGCGCTCGCGCATGCCCGTCTGGCCCATGCCTGGTTCGGCATATGTTTTCGTGCGACCGGTGTTCGTGATCTCGACTTCGACGCCGCCCTCGTCGTAGCGCACCCGCACGTCCGCGGTTGCGCCGGCCCCGCCGTGGCGCCGAGCGTTCGTCAGTGCCTCCTGGGTGATCCGGTACAGGTTGACCTGCACGAACTGCGCAACCGGGAGCGCCTCTCCGACCACGGTCAGTCGCGCCGGCATCCCCGAAGCGTCGACGGCGCCAACGAGTGCCGGGATCGCATCGAGCGAAAGAGTGGATGCCTCGGCCTCCACATCGTTCGATGTGCGGAGTGTCTGCAGGAGCCGTTGCAACTCGTTGATCGCGGTGCGGGCGGAGGTCTCGATGCCGAGTAGCGCCTCGCGCGCGAGCGCGGGATCGGCGTCCATGACGGCACGAGCCGCGCCGGCCTGCACGCCCATCGCCGAGACGTGGTGCGCGACCACGTCGTGCAGTTCGCGGGCGATGCCCACCCGGTCGAGGGCGACGGCCTGCGCGGCCGTGACTTCGCGCTCGGCCTCGAGCTCGGCGGTGCGCTCTTCGAGCGCGTCGCGCCCGACCCGGGCATTCCAGGCGCGGTCGCCGAGGTAGTAGGCGCCGCCAAAGTACAGCCCGTTGAAGAGCAGGTTCATGAGCATCATCGCCACGTACGGCGAGAACACGCCGGCCCGCGACAGCCCGGTGTCGGTCGGCGCGGTCGCCTGCAAGAACATCACCGTGAGCAACCAGGCGAACATGCCCGCGATCACGACGATGCGGACGATGCGCGCGCGGCGGCGGTTCGTCAGCCACGCGCCCACCGTGTAGAGCGCGATGAACACCGCAATGGTGCCGGCGTACATCTCTGGAACGCGGAGGCTGACCCCGCCGAAGTAGGCGAGCGAGACGACGACGGCGACGGCCGAGGGCCAGCGCCGCCGAAACGCGAGCGGCACCGAGATGAGCGTGATGTACGCGAGCGCGAGGAGCATGTTGTTCTGCTGTTGATCGCCGTACAGGCCAGCGACCGCCGAAAGGGCTGCGCTGATCAGACCGCCGACGAACAGCGCTACGGCCAGCAGCGCGTCAAATCGCAAATATGAGCGCGCAAGCGCCGCCTGGGGAGGCGGGTGGCCGAGAGCCGAGGCATCCATCGTCATGTCTTCTACGTTACGGCGGTGGGGCGCCTCCGACATCCGCCCTGAGGGGGAGACGCGCGTGAGCGGCAAAATGCGCCGCCGCTCACCCGCACGCGCACCCATACCCCTTGACCACGCCGACGCGATTTGTCAGTCTTTCGACATCACCCACGAACGACCAGGCGACTCACCGACCAGGCGACCAGACGGAGGCCATCATGGCAACCAGCATTTTTGTGAACTTTGCGACGAGCGATCTCGAGCGCGCGAAAACGTTCTATACGTCGCTGGGGTTCGAGGTCAATCCGATGTTTTCGGACGAAAACGGGGCGTGCCTGGTCGTCGACGACAACGTCTATTTCATGGTGTTGACGCGCGAGCATTTCGCGTCGTTCATCGACAAGACGGTCGCCGATCCCAAGACGACCACGTCGGCGTTGGTCTCGCTCAGTCGCGACTCGCGCGCTGACGTCGACGCCGTGATCGCGAACGGCCTCGCGAACGGGGGCACCGAGCCCGCGCCGGTGCAGGACCTCGGGTTCATGTACTCGCGCGGCCTCGAGGATCCCGACGGCAACGCCATCGACTTCTTCTTCATGGAGCCCGCCGCGATCGAGGCCGGCCCCGAGAACTTCATGGCGGAGCGCGCGGGCGACGACGAGGGCGCGCTCGGCGATGACCCCGAAGAGGGCGGCACCGGCGCGAGCTAGGAGTCGAAGATCAGCGACGAGCCAAAAGTCAGCGACTAGCCAAAAATCATCGGCATGTCGTCGTCATCGGCGCCGCCAAAGTCGAGATCGACCATCACGGGCACGTGGTCGCTCGGGATCTCGCCCTTGCGCTCATCGCGATGAATGGATGCCCCGGCCACAGCCTCCGCGAATGCCGGGGTGCCCAGCACGAAGTCGATGCGCATGCCCTCATTGCGAGGAAAGCGCAGCTGCTTGTAGTCCCAGAACGTGTAGCCGGCCGGCACCAGCGGGCGCACCACATCGGTGACGCCGGCGGCCAGCAGATTGGCGAACGCTTCGCGCTCCGGCGCCGAAATATGGGTTGAGACGCCCGGGATGAAGCTGGGGTCGCCCATGTCTTCGTCGGTCGGGGCGACGTTGAAGTCACCGGTGAGCGCCATCGCGAGGTTCGGGTTTGCCGCGAGCTCGTGGCGGGTGTGCTCGGCAAGCGCGCCCAGCCAGTCGAGCTTGTAGCGGTAGTGCGGATCATCGAGCGAGCGACCGTTGGGGATGTACAGGCTCCACACCCGCACGTCGTCGATCAGGGCGCTGATCGCGCGCGCTTCGAGCGGCTGGTCCGGGCCTTCCATGCCCTTCTGAAATCCGGGCATGCCCGAGAACGACGTTTGCACGTCGCTCATCGGCAGGCGGCTGGCGATCGCGACCCCGTTCCACTGGTTGAGGCCGTGCACAGCCACTTCGTAGCCAGCCTCCTCGAACGCGGCGATCGGAAACTGCTCGGGCTTGCACTTGATCTCTTGCATCGCGAGCACATCGACGTCGTTGCGCACCATCCAATCGACGGTGCGCACCACGCGAGCACGGATCGAGTTCACATTCCAGGTGGCCAGGCGCATGTTCCTAGCCTATGGCTCGGATGCACACCGGGTCGCGACCCTAGAATTGCCTCATGACCAGTGAGACGAGCCCGAACGTGCAAGCCGACCGCCAGCGACTGATCGAACTCATCAAGGACGAGGCCGTGTTCCACGGCGACTTCGTGCTCTCGAGCGGCAAGCAGGCGAAGTACTACGTCGACATGCGCAAGCTCACGCTCGACCACCGTGCGGCGCCGCTCGTTGGCCGCGTGATGCTCGACCTGGTGAAAGATATTCCAGAAATCGCATCTGTCGGAGGGCTCACCCTCGGTGCCGACCCAATCGCCAACGCGATGTTGCACCAGGGCGTGGCATCTGGCCGCCCCTACGATGCGTTCGTCGTCCGCAAGGAGCCCAAGGATCACGGCCGGGGTCGCCAGATTGAGGGCGCGGATGTCGCGGGCAAGCGTGTGATCGTCGTCGAAGACACGTCCACCACCGGGCAGTCTGCGCTGAAAGCCGTTGAGGTGCTGCGCGCGGCGGGCGCCGAGGTTGTTGCCGTTGCCGTGATCGTTGACCGCAACACCGGCTCACGCGAGGCGATCGAGGCCGCAGGATTGCAGTACCTCTGGGCCATCGGTCTCGACGATCTGGGGCTTGCGCCGCAGTAGCGAGTGTTTCCGGATCCGGATCCGGTGTGTGTAGCTGTAGGCCTGGGGCTCGTGCCCCGGGCCTATTTTGCTTCGGGAGCGGGGTCGGCCGCCGGAGCCTGCGTCGGAACAGCCGCCGTCTTCGCCGCACGCGCCTCGGCGCGCCGCGGCAGCAGGTCGGCAACCGAGTCGAGGATCTCGCTCGGTCGGAACGGGTAGCGTTCGATCTCGGCCTGGTCGCTGATGCCGGTCATCACGAGCACGGTGTGCAGGCCCGCCTCGATGCCCGCGACGATGTCGGTGTCCATCCGGTCGCCGATCATGCCGGTGTTGTGGCTGTGCGCGCCGATCCGATTGAGCGCCGAGCGGAACATCATCGGGTTCGGCTTGCCCACGACGTAGGGCTCCATGCCGGTGGCCTTGGTGATGAGCGCCGAGATGGCGCCGGTCGCGGGCATGAGCCCATCGGGTGAGGGGCCCGTCGCGTCCGGGTTCGTGGCGATGAAGCGTGCGCCGGCGCCGATGAGGCGGATCGCCTTGGTGATTGCCTCGAACGAGTAGTTGCGCGTTTCGCCGACCACCACGTAGTCGGGGTTGGTCTCGGTCATGATGAAGCCGGCCTCGTGCAGGGCGGTGGTCAGCCCGGCCTCGCCGATCACGAACGCGCTGCCACCCGGAACCTGACTTGCGAGGAAGTCGGCCGTCGCGAGCGCCGACGTCCAGATCGCGTGCTCGGGCACGATGAGGCCCGACTGGCGGAGCCTGGCGCTCAGGTCACGCGGCGTGAAGATCGAGTTGTTCGTCAACACAAGAAAGGGCGTGCCGGAGGCTTCCCAATGACGAAGCAGCTCGGAGGCTCCGGGGATGGGCGTGTTTTCGTGCACGAGCACGCCGTCCATGTCGGTCAGCCAGCATTCGATCGCATCTCGACGTTCCATGATCCAAGCCTACGGCTCGGCCTCAGGTCATCCACCCATTTCGGTGAACTGCCCAGCCCTGCGACGTGGCCGCCGGGTGAACAGACGGCGTCTACGCGGTGGCGCTGAGCCAGATCGTGTCGCGGGCGTCGCCGGGGAGCGCGAGCGTGGTGGTGCCGCGGCGGAGGGCCGTGGCATCCTGTGCCGTTGAAATCACAACGACGGTGTCGCCAACCTGCAGTCCAGAATCATCGATCGCGCGCAAGAGCGCGGGGTCGCGGTCGCTGACCCGGATCACGCGGCCCTCGTGCCCATCGGGCGCATTGGCGAGCAGCACGAACGGTTCGCGGGGCACGGTGCCGTCGGCGGCCGGAATCGCGTCGCCGTGCGGATCGTGGCGGGGCCGCCCAAGCTGTGCGTCGATCGCGTCGAGCAGGCGATCCGAGAGCGCGTGCTCGAGCACCTCGGCTTCGTCGTGCACCTCGTCCCAGTTGTAGCCGTGCTCACGCACGAGCCAGGTCTCGATGATGCGGTGGCGGCGCACCATCTGTAGCGCGCGGGCCTCGCCCTCGGGAGTCAGGCGAACGGCGCCATATGGCACGTGCGACACGAGGCCGGCCGTTGCCATCTTCTTCACCATTTCGGTGACCGACGACGGGGCGACGCCCAGCGCATCGGCGAGCACCTTCGGGGTGATGGGCTGGTCCTGCCACTCCGTGTGCTGGTAAACGGTCTTGAGATAATCTTCGACCGCGGGGCTAGTAGGAGGCACGGCTCAAGGGTACCCGGCCCCCTTCGCCGACACCGATCACCCGCCGCCGATCACAAGCCACAGCAGCACACCGTTCAGAGCGATCAAGAACACGGATGCCGCGACCCCCGCCGCGGTTGTCGCCCAGTGATTGCGCCAAGGCCCCAACACCTCGGCCTTCGCGGTGATCGCGACGAGCGGGATCAGCGCGAACGGGATGCCAAACGAGAGCACCACCTGGCTGAGCACCAGGGCGAGGGTCGGATCGAGCCCAAGGCTCAGCACGACGAGCGCGGGGATGAGTGTGATCACACGCCGGGCGAGGAGCGGGATGCGTACCCGGAGGAGGCCGTGCATGATCTCGGCGCCGGCGTATGCGCCGACGGACGATGAGGCGAGACCGGACGCAAGCAGTCCGATGGCAAAGAGTGTCGCGACGAGGGGGCCGAGCTCGTTGCGGAGCGCGCCGTAGGCTCCCTCGAGCGAGTCGGTGCCGGCGACGCCGGAGAGGTTGACCGCCGCGAGCAGCAGAATGCACAGGTTGACGGTGCCCGCGATCGCCATGGCGATCGAGACGTCCCACCGCGTGGCGCGCAGGAGGCGCCCGGTGCCGATGCCGCGCAGTGCGGCGAGGTCGCCGGGTGGTGTCGCGGGCGTCAACGTCGTCGCGCTCGGCCCTCCCGTCGCGGCGACCGTCGTCGCGTCCGTCCCTCCCGGCCCTCCCTGCTCACCCGTCGCGATTTGTCGCTTTTGGGCGGGGTTTGCGGCGTTTCGCGACTGCTGAGCGGGAGGGGTGGGAGCGAAGCGGTCCCGTGCGAGCGCCGAGTGCGCATAGATCGCATGCGGCATGATCGTCGCGCCGAGGATCGACGCCGCGAGCAGCACAGAGCCGGTGTCGACGAAGCGCGGCACCATCCCGGCGAGCAGCCCCGCGGGGTCGGGCGGTGCGATGAACACGCCCACGGTGAATCCGACCGCGATGATCACGAGCAACCCGATCACGACCGTCTCGAACGTGCGCGGCCCGCGCCGCGCTTGCAGGGTCAGCAGCAACAGCGAGACGACCCCCGTGATGATCCCACCCCAGATGAGCGGCACCCCGAACAGCAGGTTCAGCGCCACCGCGCCGCCGATCACCTCGGCAAGATCGGTCGCCATCGCAACGAGCTCGGCCTGCACCCAATAGGCCCTGCGTGCCCAGCGGTGCTTGATGCGCTTGCCAAGGATCTGCGGCAGGCTCTCGCCCGTCACCACGCCGAGCTTCGCCGACAGGTACTGAATCAGCCACGCCATCACGTTGCCCAGCACCACGATCCACACCAGCAGGTACCCATATTGCGCACCCGCGGTCATGTTGCTCGCCACGTTGCCGGGGTCGAGATACGCAACGCCCGCCACGAGCGCGGGCCCGATTAGCCAGGCAATACGAGGGGTGGATACCGCGGCCCCGCCACGTACTCGACCGCCCCGAACGGGAGCAACAGAAAGTTTAGGCATGCCGAAATCATACAGATATTTAGGCGCACCGAAAACGTGCGGGGCGGCGTGCATCCAGCCGACGCGGTTGCGGACTACCCTTGCTGGGTGGACGAAACCCCAGAGATCGCGGCGGCCCCCGAAAACACTCCCGAAAGCACCCCCGAGCACACCACGCACGGGCTCGGCCCGTGGCCGGGCGGCGAGGCTGAGTGGCCGACCGAGCCGTGGTTCGACCCCGAGCTACTTGCCGCGGGCGATACCCGCAACGTGATCGACCGCTACCGCTACTGGCGGATGGACGCGATCGTTGCGGATCTCGACACGAAGCGGCATCCATTTCACGTCGCAATTGAGAACTGGCAGCACGACATGAACATCGGCTCTATCGTGCGCAGCGCGAACGCGTTTCTCGCCGACACCGTGCACATCATTGGTCGCCGCCGCTGGAATAAGCGCGGTGCGATGGTCACCGATCGTTACCAGCACGTCGTGCACCACGAGGATGTCGCGACGTTCGTCGCGTGGGCGAGCGCCGAGGGCCTGCCCGTGATCGCCGTCGACAACGTGGAGGGCGCCGTGCCGGTGGATACCGCGCCCCTGCCCGAACGCTGCGTGTTGTTGTTTGGCCAGGAGGGCCCCGGGCTCAGCGATGAGGCGGTGGCAGCGGCATCCGGAATCGTCGAAATCACGCAGTACGGATCGACACGCTCGATCAATGCATCCGCCGCCGCGGCCGTCGTGATGTACGAATGGTGCCGTCGCTACGCCTGAGGCCGCGTTGAAATTTCGACGAAGCCCGCCAGACCCAGACGAACCCCGCCAGCACGAGGGTTGCGGATGCCGCGCCAATGCCCGCGCGAAAGAAGCGCGTGACCTGCAAAATCTTTTCCTCGCGCTCACCGATTGCTTGTGGATAGTGTTGAAAACAGCACGCGGGGGCGTCCACGATCGCGAAGGCGAACGGTGCACGGCGCTGTGAGGTGTGCAACTACGAAGGGGTAGTTTGTGGCTTCGCGCACTCGATTCAAGGCGACCGCGGTCGTTGCAGCACTCAGCCTGGTGCTCGCCCTCTTCAGCGCACCGGCCGCACTCGCCGCCCCGATCCTGCCGAATCCGACGCAGGGCGAGGTCACGGCTGTGACGACGCTGACGAAGACGGCGGCGGTGAAAGAGATCGCCCCGGGCGACACGTTCTTCTACACCCTGACCGTCGGATGCTCGACGATTACCGACCTCGGCTGCCGCGACGCGGTGCTGAGTGACCAGGTACCCGCCCCGTTTGTGCTCGTCAGCGCGACCGTCGGCGCGGGCGTCAACACCGCGGCCGAGCCCGTCATCAGCGGCAACTCGGTGCGTGTCGATTGGACGACCCCGTTGGGGACGGATGCCACTGGCCTCCTCGACGCAACGACCGCGATCGTGCAGATCGAGGTTCGGCTCCCCGCCGACGTCTCGCACGATGTGAGCGGCATCGAGGTGTTCAACAGCGCATACATCGAGGGAACGAACTTTGTTGATGTTGGGGCATCCGCTGGCGTGACGCCGATCGTTCCCCTCCAACTCGCGACAACTGCGACCAAGGCACTGAGCCCCACATCGAGCCTTGCGCTCCCGGGCACCGCGGTGACGGCAACCCTCGGTGGATCGAACGACTCGAATGGCACCGTCGAGAGGCTCACGATTCAAGACCCCGTCGACCCGACGGCGAACCCCCACCCGTTCGACTACCTCGGGTTCTCGGGCTTCGGTGCGCTGACGCCGCCGGCCGGGGCGACCGGGGCTCCCTTGTACGAGGTCTTCGTCGGCGGTACCTGGGTCGCGGTCCCCGGTGGCGTGCTGCCTGGGGCGACGCTTCCGTCAGATGTGCGCGGCGCGCGGGTGACGTTCGCGGGGGCGATCCCCGCTGGGGCAACGGCCTCAGTCGCGCTCGACCTCGCGCTCACCGATCTTGCGCAGACCCAGAGCGACGGCTTTGTTGTCGCCAATACGGTGCGGTCCGAGGTCGGGGTCGGTTCGGTGACCGCGACCGACGACGCCTCCGCCACCCTCACCCTGCTCCAGAACGACATCCAGGTGGCCGCGACAAAGTCGTTTGATCCCGCGCTCGTGGTTGCGGGCGACGACAGCACCGTGACCCTCGGCGCCACAAACCGCTCGGCGGTCCCCATCGAATCGCTCAGCCTTCGCGAGCCGGCAACCGGAACGTTTCCGACCAGCTACACATTCGCGGGGATCGACAAGCCGATCGGTTACCCGCAGGGTGCCACGTCAGGCAACGTGATCTACCACCGCGCCGGTGGCGGAACCGAAACGGTGCCGTTCGCCGACGGTGCAAGACCCGCCCCGCCCACGGGGCAACCGACCAGGTCGAATACTTCGAGGTGGTGTTCGAGGGCGCGATCGTGCCCGGCGGCGAGACGTCGATTTCATTCGTCGTCTCGACCGATCCAGATTCGACGGGATTCCCCGAGACCGTCACGAACGTTGTTGCGGTTACTGGCTTCAATCGGGGCGACACCGGCAACGCCACGGCGCCCGCAGATCTCTACATCTACGACGAGGTACTCGAACCATATGTCTCGAAGAGCATACGACCCTCGCCAATTCTCGCCGTTCCCGGTGAGACCGCGACGGTGAGCCTCGAGGGCGGGCTCACCGAGCTCCCCGTGCCGCCCGCGACGACGGGAACGACGGGCCACGCGACCCGGGTCGTGATTCAGGACCCCGAAGGCCTCGCGGGGTCTGACAACTGGTGGAATGCCTTCGATCTCACGGGGATCGCGCAGACACCGGTGCCAGCCGACGCCGAACTCACCGTCGAGTACTACGACACAACCGATGGGCAGTGGAAGGTGCTGTCGGGCCCGATCGCGGGACCAACGATCACTTCGAGCCGTGTCCCTTCAGCGATCGGTGACATCGCCGGAGGCGTGCGATTTGTCTATGACTACGTCGGCCCGGATGCAGGATTCGCGCCCGGCACCGACTTTGCCCCGAACTTCACCGTGGCGCTGCGGGGTGACGGCCGGTACCGGCCCGGTGCTCCTTATGCCCCCACCGGCTCGACGTTCCTCGCAAACTGCGCGCAGACCGAGGCGAGCAACCCCAACCCCGACGTGGCCGACGCAATCGCATCGATGTCGCTGCGCTCGACGTGCCCCGAAATCGAACTGATCGTTCCCGAGCCCGGCGGTCCGGGGAGCGATTTCATTGACAAGGAGTTCGGCACCTCGAGCTCCGGCGGGGTGAAGAGTGTCATTGCGCGGAGCGACGACACGATTCCATCGCTGCTGCGCTGGGGGACCGGCGGATACTCCAACCTCGACCGCGTCGAAATCACAGACGTAGCCGACCCCGCGTCGACCCCAATCGCGGAGAGCGTCTTCGACGTCTTCAACCTCACGCGGGTGCAGCCAATCACACCCGCCACCGACCCGCTGATGGCGTTCGACCAGGTCTCGCGCGTCGAGCTTTACACCGGTGGCGGTGGCGGTGGCGGTGGCTGGGTGCGGGCGCAGAATGACCCGTGCCCGCAGCAGTGCATCGGCACGTTCCCCGGTGTGACACTGACCACCGCGGAGCGCGGCGCGGCCGTCGGCGTGCGCCTCACGTTCGTTGAGAGCCCAGACCGGGCCGCGGCATCCGTCGGTAATCTCGACGCACCGCTCGTCGGCTCGGGCGTCGCGCGTTCGTTTGCCAACGCCCGGCCGATCACGCTGACGTGGCAGGTGCGCGACACTCGCCGTTCAGACGGCGCCGCGGCCCTCGGCAAGGTCGTCTACAACCAGCCGCCACAGGAGGGTGTCGTCCGCAACACCGTAAACGCGACGGCGTACCCCGCGGGCGGCGGGCAACTGAGCGCGAACGCCCAGGACGACGTCGTGATCGTCGACGTGCCGATCACGACGAACACGAACAAGAACTGGCTTGATGGCCCACTCGCGATTCCCTCCGCGGGGTTGCCAGCGACCTCGTATCCGCTCAGTCGCATCGTCGTCACAACACGGAACACCACCCCTGCAAGGGTCGACCGGATGTGGATCACCGATCCGGCACCCGGCTCTAACGCAACCGTGTTCGACACCCAATCGTTCAACAGATTCATCCGCATCGACAACCCGGTGGGCGCAGACCCCACCCAGACGTTTGTCGACCTGTACTTCGCCGACGGGAGCTCCGTGACGTTCAGCCGCGCGGAGGCGCTGGCGCTGACCGCGGCGACGCTCCCGTCGGGGCGCGGCGCCGTCATCGGCTATCAGGCGCGCTTCGAAGGCCGCATCACCTCCGGCGCGGCCGGCGTGATCGAGGCGGAGGTGAGACTCAGCCCGGTGCACCGAGTGACCGGTCAGCCCGTCACGGTCGCCGATTCACCCGTGACCAACACCGCCCAGGGTGTGGTGTCGGACGTCGACCCGCCGGGGACGTGCCCGCCCCCTGGAAATGGCGCAGACGAGCCGCGGTATGCGTGCGACGAAGACTCGGCGACGCTCACCCTGAGGGAGCCCAGCTTCGGAGTCGAGGTGACGAAGTCGTTCACGCCCGCCGAGCAGAAAGAGCCCGACAACGCCCCGATCGTCATGAACCTGACCGGGCAGCCATCGGGCTCGGCACGCGCCGTCACGATGACGATCACCGATGCAGACGCAGCATTCTGGAACGCGTTCGAGCTCGTCGGACTCGACCCCAACTTCGCCCTCAAGGCCCCAATCACGCGCGTGCGCGCCTGTTATGCCGACGGCGGCACGTTTGTCGATGTCAACGGTACTGTCGTGGTCAACGGCGGCGGCGCCGAGCAGTGCAGCTCAAACGGCGGCAGGCTTGACGAGGTCGTGACGTTCATGAACCAGGCCCCCGCCGATGTGCACCAGATCTCATTCCAATTTTGGGATGAAGGCGGTCTGGGGTGGTCGAACCCGGCAAATCCGCTGCAGAAGATCCCCGTGCTGGTGCAGCGCCGCGGTCAGCTGCGCACCGGTGGCCCTGTGCCAACGACGCGAAGTGACCAGATCGCGGCGCCCGGACAGCCTGCCGCCGGCGTCTTCAATAACCACATCTCTGGCGAAGCCACCTCGGTGAATGTTGCGCCCGGCGTCTCGCTGGATGCGAACGACACCGCCGAGGCCCAGTACCGCTACCTGCACCTGCAAAACATGGTGAGTGTCGCCAAGACCCCGAGCGGCGACGTGCGGCCAGGCATCGTGATTCCATTCACGTTGAACTTCGCGAACGCCGGTGAACGACCGATCAGCGATCCCGTGTTCTCTGACGTGCTCCCAATGGATGCGGTCGGCGCACAGCTGATTTTCGACCCGGACCGCGATCCGAGCGTTTCTCCCTACACCTTCACGCTGAGCGGCCCGACGCCAAGCCCGGCCGAGGGGCTCCCGCTGCCGACCGACCCGGCGGCGCTCACCATTGACGAGCAGGCCGATCGGATCGTCTTCAGGGCGCCGCCGGGCACCGTGTTGGGCGTCGGGCAGTCGTACCGGATCACGATCGCGCTCATGCTCCGGCCAGGCATCACGCCCGATATGGACGTCGTGAATGAGGCAGTGATCGCGGGCGCCGAGCCATTCGACGATTGCGTGACGAAGCGATCGGGCGGGCCCTACTGGTCATGCTCCGACACGGCCACGGTCTCGCCGCTCGCCATTCCGGCGCTCAGCACGATTAAGTACGTGAAGGCGGATGCCCCGCACGGCCTTGCCGGAATCCCAGAGGTGCTCAGCACCGCCGACCGCTTCGTGTGCGATGGGACGGCAACCCCCGAGGGTTTCTATCGCTCGCCGTGCGTGCCAGTCACGTTGCCCGGAGCCACCGAGACCTGGCGCTTCACCGTGGTCAATTCGGGCACGCTCCCGATGGATCAGATTGTCTCGATCGACAACCTGCCGACTCCGGGTGACCAGGGTCTGATCGCCACGGTGCCGCGCGAGAGCGCCTGGCAGCCGACGTTCGTCGGCGGCGCAGTGCTCGTCCCGATGCCGACCACACCGGTCGGCGCGGTGCTCACCACGTTTTACTCCACGTCGTCAGTACCGTGCACCGCCGACCTCAACCCGCTCGGCACGCAGTGCGCCCCGGGTGCGTGGTTGCCCTTGCAGGGTGCAGGTCCCGCCGACGTGCGGAGCCTGAAGTTCGTGATCAAGATGCCCGCGGGCGATCTCCTGCAGCCGGGCGAAGCGCTCAACCTGCAGTTCCAGACGCGGACGACGGCGACGGTACGCGCGGGCACGCCCTACCCGATTGCCTACAACTCGGTCTCGACCGGCGGCTCGGCGATCAACACAACGGCGGTCGCAGTGCCGGCGACCGAGGGGCGCAGGGTCGGTGTGTCGCTTCCGACCGCGTCGATCTCGCTCCAGAAGCTCATCTCGGGCCCGGCCGCGAACCTCGCGCCGCGCGTTTTCCCCGTGCAGCTCGTCTGCACGCTCGACGGCGCACCGATCACCGGGCTTCCCCTGCTCCGGCTCGTTCCGGGCGCCGTGCCCGTTGTGGTCGACGGGATCCCAATCGGGGCCGAGTGCACCGCGACAGAGGGGCACTTCGGGCAAACATCGTCCAACATCGGCACGGCGACAGTGGGCACCCCCGGGGGCCCGATCGGTGTGGTGAGAGTCGAGAACGTCTACGAGATCTCTGACCTCACGATTCGCAAGAATGTGGATGCCGCTGGCCGCGACGCGCAGGGAAACCCCATCAAATACGGCCCATTCGGCTTTAGCGTCGTGTGCACCTTCGGTGGCGCAGAGGTCTGGGCAGACGGCTATGACGCCGCGACCCCGATGACCGCCGCGCTCTCGCCGGATGAACTCTGGGCGCTTGCCGGCTTGCCGGTCAACAGTGCGTGCACCGTCACCGAGACTGACGCGCTGGGTGCGGCATCCACCTCGTTTGTCGTGAGCAAAGATGGCACGCCCGCTGCGCCGGTAGTCGCCAGCGCTGTCGACGTGACGATCGCGAACGGCACCACGATTGAAGTGGAAGCGACGAACACCTTCGGGGCCGGGTCGCTGCGCCTCGACAAGGTCATCGACGGGGCCGCGGGCCCCGGATTCGGTGGCGGGCCGTTCATGCTCCTCGTCGACTGCGAGCTCGACACGGGGGCGGGCGCGATGCCCGTCTGGTCGAACTTTGTGACGCTCGGCGGGGCGCGACCCCTGTCTGCGACGGTCGACAACATTGCCGCGGGCGCGGTCTGCACGGTGACCGAGATCGTGAACGGCGGTGCGAACTCGACCGTCATCGCACCCGCGTCGGTGACGATTGGTGCTGGCACGACGGTGGGCGTGACCGTGACGAACACCTTCAACGCGGGTTCGATCACCGTCGCGAAGGTCGTCGACGGTGCCGGCGCGGCGCTGTGGGGTGCCGGGCCGTTCGAGGTCACGCTCGCGTGCACGAATACGCTCGGCGAACCCGTCGCGATTCTTGGGGGCGCAGCGCGTGAGCTCAACGCCGCCAACGGCTACCGCACGACGTACGACCCGCTCCTGGTCGGCCTGCGGTGTTCGCTCACCGAAACCGTGACCGGCGGAGCGACGAGCACCACGATCACCGGCGCCGACAACGCGCCGCTCGGGGTCTTCCAGGTGGCGGCGGGCAACGTCGAGGCGACCGTGACCAACACGTTCGCACTGGGCGCCCTCGTCGTGAGCAAGACGGTATCGGGCGGCAACGCCTCGGCACACAGCGCAGACGAGTTCGAGATCGCGGCCGCGTGCACGTGGAACGGTGCGCCGATCGCGGTGCCGGGCGGTGCGGTGCGGGCGCTGAGCACGGCGGCGCCGGTGCGTTACGCCGAGCTCCCGGTCGGGGCCGAGTGCACGATCGTCGAGACGAAGCATGGCGGCGCGAACGCGGTGACGATGACCCCGGCGTCGCCGGATGACTCGTCGATGGCGAAGCTGACGATCGGGGCGGATGCCGCGGCATCCGTCGTCGTCGACAACCGCTTCGATCCGCCACTGCCGGTGACGGGCATGAGCACCACGGTGTTGTTTGGCAGCGGGGGCGTGGCGGTGGGGCTCCTCATCGCCGGAGCCGTGTTGCTCGTCGTTCGCAGGCGGCGACAGGTTGTCTAAGACGCGGCGGCCCGCCTCAGGACGCGGCGGGCCGTCGAAAACTGGGCAGCCCGCCGAAAATGCAACGTGGGTCCCCGGTCAGTAAGACCGGGAACCCACGCGCAGCGCTGAGCCTGTTTAGTCGGTGCCGCTTTCAAAAGCCGACGACTCGTTTGCGGCGTCGAGGGCTTCGGCCGCGGCATCCATCGGGACACCCGAATCGAGGATCTCGCCAGCGCCACCCGCGGTGACCTTGCCGACGAGTTCGCCCGTGGCGCCGCCGATGAGGCCCATGGCCGCGTACTGTTCGAGGCGCGAACGCGAGTCGGCAATGTCGAGGTTGCGCATGGTGAGCTGGCCGATGCGGTCGGTGGGACCGAAGGCGGCGTCGCCGACGCGCTCCATCGAGAGCTTCTCGGCGGCGTACGAGAGCGAGGGGCTCGTGGTGTCGAGGATCGTGTAGTCCTCACCGCGGCGCAGACGCAGCGTGACCGTGCCGCTGACCGTCGAACCGACCCACTTCTGGATCGACTCGCGCAGCATCAGCGACTGCGGCTCGAGCCAGCGGCCCTCGTACATCAGGCGGCCGAGGCGGCGGCCCTGCTCGTGATACGTGGCGAGGGTGTCTTCGTTCAGGATGCCGTTGACCAGGCGCTCGTACGCGGTGAACAAGAGCGCCATGCCCGGCGCTTCGTAAATGCCGCGGCTCTTCGCCTCGATGATGCGGTTTTCGATCTGGTCGCTCATGCCGAGGCCGTGGCGGCCGCCGATGCGGTTCGCTTCGAAGACGAGCGCGACCGGGTCGGTGTATTCGGTGCCGTTGAGCGCGACGGGTCGGCCCTGATCGAATGTGACGGTCACGTCTTCGGTGTCGATCGTGACCGAGGGGTCCCAGAAGCGCACGCCCATGATCGGGTCGACGATTTCGAGCGACGCGTCAAGGAACTCGAGGGTCTTGGCCTCGTGCGTCGCGCCCCAGATGTTCGAGTCGGTCGAGTAGGCCTTCTCTGCCGAGTCGCGGTATGGGAAGCCGTGCTCGAGGAGCCACTCGCTCATCTCTTGACGGCCACCAAGCTGCGCGACGAAGTCGGCGTCGAGCCACGGCTTGTAGATGCGAAGCGCGGGGTTGGCGAGCAGGCCGTAGCGGTAGAACCGCTCGATGTCGTTGCCCTTGTAGGTGGAGCCATCGCCCCAGATGTCGACGCCATCGTCTTTCATTGCACGCACGAGCATCGTGCCGGTGACGGCCCGGCCCAGCGGCGTGGTGTTGAAGTAGGTGCGACCGCCCGAGCGGATGTGGAACGCACCGCACGCGAGGGCGACGAGGCCTTCTTCGACCAGCGCGGTCTTGCAGTCGATCAGGCGCGAGATCTCGGCGCCGTACTCGAGCGCGCGGCCCGGGATCGAGTCGATGTCGGTTTCGTCGGGCTGACCGAGGTCGCCCGTGTAGGTGCAGGGGATCGCACCCTTGTCGCGCATCCACGCGACGGCAACCGAGGTGTCAAGGCCCCCGGAGAAAGCAATGCCGACGCGTTCGCCGACGGGCAGAGATGTGAGGACCTTAGACATACGTCAAGCCTAGCGCCGCGGCATCCAATCGTTGATCTCGTCTCGCAGTCACCGCGGGCGGGATACCGTTGAAGGTGCAGAGTTTCGCTTTGCACCGCCCACGCTCACTCGCACCGTGGGCCACACGACATCCACCCCGAACAGGGAGCACCCATGTTGGCAACAGCAGCCCTCATCATTTCGCAAGCGACAGAGGCGGCCGCTGCGTCGGCCTTCAACCCGCTGCCGCTGATCCTTGCCGTCACGGTCGCCGTGGTGATCATTGGGGGCGGCGGGGTGTTTGTGATGTTTGTTCGCGAGCGCAGCACCCGCGAACGGCAGCGTGCGGAGCGCCAGCAGCGGCGCGACGAGAAATAGCGCGGCGGCGGCAGCGGCGGCAAGAGCAACGCCAGCGACAACAGCTGCGCGGGCGCCCATAAGCCGCGCCCACCCAACCCCCGCCACCCTCGCGCACCACAACCCCTGACCGGGTCATATCACAATCCTTCTCCGTGTGAATTTGCATAGAGTATTGAGGATTTTGCTCGGCGCCTTGGGATCAGCGGCGCCATTCCGAGGGGGAATGCATGAAGAAACGTACGTTTGGCGCGCTTGCCGCGATTTTCGCGCTCGTGTTCGGGGGGCTCGTGGTCCCAACGGCTGCGATGGCCGCTGGAGATGACGCGGTGCTCTCCAACCAGAAGTCGGTTGTCGGGTCGCAGACGCAGTTCCGTCCGGGCGACCGCTTCGACTATGAGATTTTGGTCGGCTGTTCGTCAACGACGAGCCCCGGTTGCATCGATGCATTCCTCGTCGACACCCTCCCCGCGCCGCTCGTGCTCGACCCGGATGTCGAGCACCCGGTCGTTGCATCGATCGGCTCGGACATCACGTTCACGACCGATGAGAACGGCCGCGAGAGCTTCCGCGTTGATGGCAAAGAGACGTTCGGAACCGGGATCGGTGCAGGCACGGGTATCGCCGGCGGCGGCAGCATGCTCGTGACCGTGAGCGTCTACGTGCCGACGACCACCAGTGGTGAGTACAACGGTGAGACGATCACGAACACGGCGACCGTGGATGCCGCGAACGCGCCGGAGGTCGACTCCTCCGCAGATGTCACCCTCGCCGTCACGACGACGCTCGCTCCCGCGCTGAAGAAGACCGTGGCGCCGAGCTCGACGATTCCGGCTGTTCCCGGCCGTGCCGTCGACTGGACGCTCAAGCCTGGCAACAGCTCGAACCAGAGCGTCGACACCATCACCGTGCAAGACCCCGCGAACCCTCCTCTCGCGAGCCTCGGCTTCCTCGACATGACGAGCGTTGACATCACCGACCCTGCTGGTACCACCGGCAAGGTCGTCGAGTACTTCGTCGCTGGCGCATGGACCGCCACCGCCCCCGCGCCCCTTTCGGGCGCCGATGGGGTTCGCGTGACGTTCACCGGAAGCTTCGCGCCCGGTGTGTCCGGCGAGGTCGTGGTGCACTCCGAGACCAACGACACGGTGACTTCGATCGCGAAAGACCAGAAGGTCACCATCACGAACGACGCGCAGTCGACCGTGAGCAAGGGCGGCACGACCAGCGCCCCTGTCAAAGACACCGCAAGCATCGTGGTTGCAAATCAAGACCCCGACGTTGCGGTCACCAAGGATTTTGCTCGCTCGGCACTGGTGAGTGGGCAGAGCACCACGGCTACCATCGTTGCCACCGTCGGTGCACAGAGTGTCAAGGAACTGAAGCTGACCGAGCCCTCGGCTGGCCAGCCGAACTTCACCGCTCAGGGTCTGACGTTTGACGGTTTCGGGAGCGCCCTCGAATGGCCCGAAGGCGCCACGAGCGCCACGATTGAGTACACCTATGCCGCTGGCTGCCCGGCTTCCGGCGGAACTTCGACAACGGTGCACACACTGACTCCGCCCACCCCGGGCCGCACGGTCGAAGGGTTCACCATCACCTTCAGCGCCGCGGGCGACGATATTCCTTCGCGGGCATACGCGAATTTGCCGCTCAAGGTGACGGCGCTGCCCGTCACCACCCCCGGCGTGCGTTCGGGCACCAACCACGTTGACGTGCGCGTCGAGAACGTGGACGGGGCATCCGGTGTCGCAAAAGACGACGCGGGCGTCACCGTCTCGCCGCTTGTGGTCGACACCGAGGTTTCGAAGTCGATCACGCCTGAGCAGGTCTTTGGCGTGCCCGGTACCGACGCGCTCGTTACCCTGACCAGCAAGGTCACCTAAGACTCGACGGTCGGCTCGAAGAGTTTGATCATTTCTGACCCGGCCAACCCCGCGGCAAACCCCGAGTTCTGGGAGGCGTTTGCCCCCACGAGCGTCGAGAACACCGACATTCCCGACTGCAGCACGCTGACGTTGCGGTTCTGGTCGAAGTCCGCCGGCAAATGGACGGTCTTCCCCGGTGCAGACACCATCGCTGGGCCCGTCGCAAAATGGAACTTCGAAATTCCGCAGAACCTGCGCGCTGACGTCGGCGGCATCCAGTACGAATTCTTGCCGACGTGCACCGATCTTCTGCCGCCCGGCTTCGTGGTGCACAGCTACATGAAGATCGAGGTCAGTGAAAAGCACAACACGGCCACGACCTACACCAACGTCGCGCAGTCTGCCGTGCACAACCCCGACGCGCTTGACCCTGACGCCACCGACGACGCACAGGACGACATCATCGTTGTCCCGATCGACGGTTCGGGTGTTGGCGTCGACCTGATCGACAAGAACTGGCTCGTAGACACCGTGCCGGCGCTCTCGAACGAGAGCCGTGCGCTGCGCCTCGGTTGGAGCACACAGGGTCTGAACCTCACCACGGTACAGATCAGCGACCCGGGCTCGGATGGCGAACGCACCAACGTCGCCACCTCGGTGTACGACGCGTTCAACCTCGTTGCAATCCGCCCGATCACCTCGGCCACCGATCCGCAGATCGTGAACGACCGTGTCACGAAGGTTGAGCTCTACACGGGTGCCGCTGGCAACCCGTGGAACGACATCACGACGGCGGCGTGTGCAGACGGCTGTGACGGCGGGTTCGGTGGCTACACGCTGACCGCCGCCGAGCAGCGTGAAGCGCTCGGTGTGCGCATGACCTTCAGCGAGGGCACGGCTGGCGCCGGCGTCGGAAGCGGCTACGAGCGCCGCCCGATCGACCTCGTCTTCGAGGTTCGTGACACGCTGCGCAGCGCCCCCACTGAGTGGGTACTCGGCAACCTGCACGACGGCACGTACAACACCGGCACCGTCGGTCTTGTCAACAACACCGCATCGGCGCATGGCGTGAACACGGCAACTGGCGTTGACGTCACCACGCGTGCAAACGATGAGATCACGATCATTGACAGCCCGCTCAACGTCTCGCTCGAGAAGGCGTTTGACCAAGACGTGCTCGGGCTTCCGCAGGCTGGTACAGCCCCCGCGGACTTCCCGTTGATCTCGTCGACGATCAAGGCGACGAACTCGTCGGCAACGCGAGTGTCGAGCATGGTCATTACCGACCCCGCGCCGACCCAGACGGCGCCGACGGCGTTCGAGGTGCTCAACCTCTACTCGATCGACGGGGTCACGATCCCGGCAGGCATGAGTGAGTCAGATGTCTCGGTCGGGCTCACGCGCGCGGGCAGTGGCACGACCAAGTACGTGCTCGGCCTAGCCAAGCTGCTCAAGCCCGCCGACCTCGCCGATGTGATCGGCATCGAGGTGACGTTTGCTCGCACGGGCAACTTGCCCATCATCGGGGCAGGTGCCACCGGCGAGTTGAACCTCACGTGGCAGTTGCGCTCGACGCAACGCACGGGTGGAGCGGCGATCGTCGAGAGCAACGCCCCGATCGTCAACGTTGCAGGCACGCAGATCGACAGCCCCGGTCGCATCGTGTGCCCGGGTACCGGTTGCAGCACTGGCGACGCCACGGCGACCGACGACTTCAAGATCGTCGCTGGCGAGTACGCGGTGACGACCTCGAAGCGGATCAACCCGACCGCGGTCGCCGAGAACGGTTCGAAGGCCTACACCAGCACGCTGACCGCACGCCCGACGGGTACGGCACGCACGACGCTGCTTACTGTGACGGACTTCTCGCCGACGTTCTGGAACACGATGGACTACGTCGAGTCGAGCATTCGCGTTCCGGCACCGGCAAACCAGGTCAAGGTGGATTTCCTTGTTGACGACGACGCCACCAGTGACGTCGAATACCGCCTGGTTGGCAGCGAGCTCCTCGCGTACTGCAACGGTGTGCCGCTCGACGCGAGCTCGCCCTGCATCGTGGAGGGCTCTTGGAGCGCCGTAGCGAGTGGCAACAACGTGACCCTTGGGCTGCCTGGCGGGGTTGACGCGGCCACCGTCGTTGGCGTCCGCTATGAGATTCGTCGCGTGGTTGACGGCGCGGTCGAGCAGTGGGAGCGTCCGCACAACCCGCAGCTGAACATCACGCTCCTGACCTCGCGCCGTGACACGCTGCGGAGCGACCCGACGACGCTGGTTTCGACCACGCGTCCGGACCTTGCCCCGAACCCCGGCGAGACCGTCGCTGGCACGATCTCAAACTCGCTGTCCACGTCCGGTGTCGCCCAGTTTGGGCCGGCGCAGGTGTTCACCGATGACGAGACCGCTGAAGCCACGACGCAGGTGACCCACCTGGCAAACTCGATCAAGGTGACGAAGACGCGCGGCTCGACCAACACGGTCAACCCCGCAGGCCCGATCAACTTCGTGATGCAGGTGGAGAACACCGGCAAGTGGGACATGACGGGCTTCGAGGTCACCGACCAGGTCGGGCTCATCGACGGTGTTTCGCCGCTGGTCGAACCCCTCCCGAAGGCCTACAGCTTCTCGATCACCGGCCCTGGCGCCCCCGCGGCGGGGGACACCGGCTTCACGGCCTCACTGAACGAGACCACCGGCCTGCTCTCGATCACCAACAGCAAGCAGGGCTTCGTCTTCAAGTCGGGCTGGAAGTTGACGATCACGGCGCCGCTGCGCTTCCGTCCGGGCCTTTCGCCCGACACGACGGTGACGAACTCGATCACCGCGACGTCGGATCGCGACTTCGAGAAGTGTGAGTCGACGACCACCGACCTTATTCCCAAGGCCGTCGGATCGAACGTGCCCGACTGCACCGCCGACACCGCAGTGGTGCCGCGCGCAAGCGCGACCGTGGCGATGAAGAAGTGGGTCAAGGGTGACGGCGCGGGCGACCCCGCCACCACTCGCGACGACCTCGGCGTGCTGAACGTGCGTGGCACAGCCGCTGACTGTGACCCGGCGATCTCGGGCCTCACCAGCGACGGTTTCACCTCGTACCCCTGTGCACCGATCACCCGCCCCGGCGGCGAGGCGTCCTGGCGTCTTGACTTCATGAACACCGGCAACACGAACGCGAAGGTCGTTGCGGCCGTCGACGTGCTGCCCGACGTGGGAGACCGCGGCGTGATTGTGGGCAGCGCTCGCGGCTCGCAGTTCGCAGTGACGATGCTCGGCCAGCTGAGCGATAACCTCGCCACGCTCGCCGATGGCCAGTACGGGACTGTTCGTGGCTACGTCTCGAACGTGGTGCTCAACGCGGCGTGCAACACGAACGCGGTGCAGGTGCACACGGCACTCGCCACTCCGAACGCGGGCTGCAACTTCGGTTGGGTCGAGTTCGACGCGAGCACGCCCGAGTCAGAGCTCGAAGGGGCGAAGAGCATCAAGTTTGTGACGGAGTTCTCGAACCCTAACAACGCGGTGCCCGGCCCCGGTCTTCGCCCCGGCGAGACGCTGCAGCTCACGTTCAACACGCGCACGCCGTTCCTGCTCCCGGCTGCAAGTGCAGACCCCGAGGGCACTCCGGTGGCGTACAACTCGTTCGCTGGTTCGTCGCGCACCGTGGCAACCACGACGCAGCCCGAGCGTGCAGAGCTGGTGCTTGAGCCGCAGCGCGTGGGCATCGCCACCGCGACCGGTCAGCTGAACCTGCAGAAGATTGTGGATGCCCCGGCCTTCGCAAGCAGCATCCAACTCCCGACCGACTACGAGTTCTTGGTGACGTGTGTCTCGGGCGGCGAAGCGGTCACGCTGCTGAACGCGGCAGGCGGCGACGCGAGCAAGCCCAAGGTGCTTGCCAACGGCGACGTCTACCTCTACAACAACCAGACCGGACCGGTGAACCTGCCGCTGTTCGCAGACTGCAACATCACGGAGACGAACCCGCCCGCGGGTGTCACCGTGACGGCACCTTCGATCGACGTGGTCGCCGAGCGCGACCTCAGCGAAGACCCGGCCATCTGGCAGCCCTACATCGGTGACACCCAGACGGGCAAGCTCGTCATCACGAACGAGTTCCACATGGGTGGCTTCGAAGTGTCGAAGACTGTGGATGCCGGTACTGCTGTTGATCAAGACGGCACGGCCATCGCATACGACCAGAAGTTCGACTTCACCGTGACGTGCGAGTACCTGGGTCAGGAGGCCGTGCCCACGGCCGACCGCAGCTTCTCGCTGGGTGACGGTGAGAAGAAGCGCTTCGACGGGATCCCGACGGGTGCAGTCTGCACCGTGTCGGAGACTGACCGCGGCCTCGCCGGGTCGACCGAGATCACGCTGACGCAAGACGGTGTTCCTAGCGTCGCAACGGGCATCTCGCTGGGCTTCACGGTTGGCGACGAGACCGCGATCACCTCGGTGAATTTCGAGAACCTGATGACGGTCGGTTCGCTTGAGGTCGAGAAGTTCGTCACGGGAGCCGGCGCGGCCGACTTCGGTCAGGGGCCCTTCAAGATGCAGATCGTCTGCGTGCTCGATGGTGCCGATCCCGACACCGTCTACAACGGCACGCTGATCCTCGGCGGCGCCGAGCCCTTGGCGAAGCAGATCGACAACCTGCCTACCGGCGCCGAGTGCACCGTGACCGAGATCGACGCCGCCGGTGCGCAAGACACCACCGTGTCGACGAACCCCGTCGTGATCGGAGTGAACGACGTCGTAACGGTCACCGTCACGAACACGTTCACGATCGGCTCGCTCGAGATCGAGAAGCGGATCGAGGGCCCCGGCGCGGCGCTCTACGGTGCAGGCCCCTTCGAGATCACGATCACGTGCACGCTCGACGGGCGCCCGGTACGCGTGCCGGGTGGTGCGAGCCGCGTGCTCGACGCTGCCGGCAACTACACGGCGCTCTACGCCTCGCTGCCCGTCGGCGCGGAGTGTGGCATCGAAGAGAGCGACACCGGCGGCGCGACCACGGTCGAGATTCTCGACGACGCCTCGAACCCGATCACCGCGGTCACGATCACGAACGCCGTGGCGCCGACCCAGGTCGCCATCGTCAACACGTTCGAGCTCGGTGCCATCGAGGTCGAGAAGTACGTGTGGGGCGACCCGAACGGTGACCACGCCAAGCGCGTGTTCGAGATCGAGTTGACCTGCTTCTGGCAGGGATCGGCGCTCCAAATCCCCGGCGGGGCAACTCGCCAGATCACCATCACCGACGGTGTGCGCTACAGCGACCTTCCGGTCGGTGCGGACTGCACGCTCGTCGAGACCGACAACGGCGGCGCCGTGCTCACCACGATGACGCCTGAGAACGGTGCGGATGCCTCAACAGCACGCGTGACGGTCGAAGCTGGGGCCGCGGCATCCATCGTCGTCGACAACACGTACGAGATCGGACTGCCCCTCACGGGTGGCCAGATCGCGCTGTGGGCCGTGCCGTTCGGTGCGATCCTGCTGCTCGCCGGTGGCGGGTTCGTGGTCGCCGGAATGGTGCGTCGCCGCCAGAACGCGTAAGCAGCAGGTGCGCAGAGCGCACGCGCTGCACCCGCAGGCATGAAAAGACCCGCACAGCTTCTCGAGGCTGTGCGGGTCTTTTCGCGCTTCCGTTCGGGCGAAGCCGCGCCCGCCGGTAGACTGGTGGATGGCCGTTCGAGCCGTACGGCGCCACTCGGGCGTCCGTTCCTCAGGGGGTACTTCCAATGCCAGGAATCGTGATCGTTGGCGTCCAGTGGGGCGACGAGGGCAAGGGCAAGGCGACAGACTTGCTCGGCAGTCGCATTGACTGGGTCGTCAAGTTCAACGGCGGCAACAACGCGGGCCACACCGTCGTCATCGGCGACGAGAAGTACGCGCTGCACCTCTTGCCTTCGGGCATCCTGACTCCCGGCGTAACGCCGGTGATCGGCAACGGCGTCGTGGTCGACATCGAGGTGCTGTTCCACGAGATCGAGGCGCTCAACGCGCGCGGTCTCGATACCTCGAAGCTCAAGATCAGCGCCAACGCGCATGTGATCACGCAGTACCACCGCACGATCGACAAGGTCACCGAGCGCTTCCTCGGCAAGCGCATGATCGGCACGACCGGTCGCGGCATCGGCCCGGCCTATGCCGACAAGATCAACCGCGTGGGCATCCGCATGCAAGACCTGTTCGACGAGAACATTTTGCGTCAAAAGGTCGAGGGTGCGCTCGACCAGCGCAACCACCTGCTGGTCAAGGTGTTCAACCGTCGCGCGATCACGGTCGACGAGATCATGACAGAACTGCTCTCGTATGCAGATCGCCTGCGCCCGATGGTGGCCGACACCGGCCTGCTGCTCAGCGAGGCGCTCGACCGCGGCGAGACCGTGCTGTTCGAGGGCGGCCAGGCGACGATGCTCGACATCGACCACGGCACTTACCCCTTCGTCACCTCCTCGTCGGCGACGTCCGGCGGCGCGGCGATCGGTTCGGGCGTTGCCCCGAACAAGCTCGACCGCATCGTGGGTATCGTCAAGGCGTACACGACGCGCGTTGGTTCGGGCCCGTTCCCGACCGAGCTCTTCGATGCGTCGGGCGAGTTCCTGCGTTCGCGAGGCTTCGAGTTCGGCACTACCACCGGCCGGCCCCGCCGCGTCGGCTGGTACGACGCGCCGATCACGCGCTACGCGACCCGCATTAACGGCCTCACCGACCTCGTGCTCACCAAGCTCGACATCCTCACCGGTCTCAAGACCATCCCGGTGTGTGTCGCGTATGACGTCGACGGTGTGCGCTTCGAGGAGGTGCCGGTCAACCAGACCGACTTCCACCACGCCGTGCCGATCTACGAAGAGTTCCACGGCTGGAGCGAAGACATCTCCGGTGTTCGCCGTTTCGAAGACCTCCCGATTCGGGCGCAAGAGTACGTGCTGGCGCTAGAGGCCATGAGTGGCACCCGCATCTCGGTGATCGGTGTCGGCGCCGACCGCGAGGCGGTCATCGTGCGCCACGACCTGACCGACTGACATGCTGTTCTGGGTCGGTGGCTATGGTGCCGACCTGTCGGCGATGGGCGGCCGGAGCGAGGGCATCGGCACGCTGACGGCAGGCGCGGTCGACACCGCGTGGTCGTCGGGCTCGCTCTCGTTCGGCAGGCTTGCGACCCGTGCGCCGTCGCCCTCACCGTCATGGTTGGCTGCGCACCCGACCCTCGACGTCGTCTACGCGGCGCATGAGGGCGCGGGCGCGATTGCCGCGTACGAGCGTGCTGACGTGATGCGATTGCGGCCGCTCGGGCGTTCGCTGCGCGTCGGCGAGAGCCCGTGCCACATCGCAGTCGCACCCGACGGCGCATTTCTCGTCGTCACTTGCTACGGCGACGGCCGGGTGGTGCGGGTCTCGCTCGACGCCCAGGGCGGACTCGCCGGGGCGATCGTGGTCACCGACGACGTGATCCGCGATCCGCACGGGGCCGATGCGCATGGCGACGAGCGCGACGTCTTCACCGCCGCCGCGATTCGCGACCTCCGCGCGATGGCGGCTGCCCTGGCCGAGGACGCGCGAGTCGAGGCCGTGAGCGTGGCACGTGAGGGCTACGACGGCACGGATGCGGGCGCCAACGCCCTCGACGGCGGCGCAGGTGCAGACGCTGACGTTCCCGGTGCTTCCGCAGCTCCCGACATCGACCAGGCGCCCCCGCGCGTCTCGCACGCGCACGCGAGCGCGTTCCTGCCCGACGGACGCATTGCGACGACCGATCTCGGCTTCGACGCCGTGCGCATCTGGAAGGTCGCCTCGAACACGCTGAAGGCCGACCACGTTGTGGCGCTGCCCAAGGGTTCAGGCCCGCGGCACATGACCGTGCACCCGAGCGGCCACCTGCACGTCGTGACCGAGTACTCGTGTGAGGTCTTCACGCTTGCGCCCGGACCTCACGGGCGCTGGGGCGTCGTTGCGGGCGTGCCCGTGTCGGGCGATGCGCGGGCCGGGTTCGATTTTCCGTCAGAGCTGAGCGCGGGGCGCAAAGGCGAGTTTTTGTACGCCGGTGTCCGCGGCAGCGACGCAATTGCGACGCTCAAGGTGCGTGGTTCGGGCGAACGCGTCGAACCGATCGCCATGGTCGAGAGCGGCGGCGACTGGCCGCGGCATCACCTGGTCGAGCAAGACACGCTCCTGGTTGCCAACCAGCTCTCTGGCGAGGTGACCTCGCTCCCGATATCTGAGCGTTCGGGTGTTCCCGGCCGGGTGCGGCACCGCAGCGAGGCCGGGTCGCCCTCGTGCATCCTGCCCGCGCGCGTCGACTGACACGCACCTCGGCAAAATGAACGCGAGTGGATGCCGCGGCACGGGGCCGCGGCATCCACTCGTCGTTAGAACTTCGCGTCCTGCTTCGGTATCCAGACTTGCTTCACGATCAGCAGCAGCGAGGCGGTGACGGGGATCGCGACCAGCGCGCCGACGAGCCCGAGCAGGGTGCCGCCGACCAGCGCACCGATCACCACGAGCGAGCCGGGGATCGAGATCGTCTTGTTCATCACCTTGGGTGTGAGGAAATATGCCTCGAGCTGAATATAAGCGAGGTAGATGACCGCGAAGAGCAGTGCGAGCAGCGGGCTCGAGAAGAGCGCGATGACGCTCGCGGCGACCCAGTACAGCACCGAACCGATGAGCGGAATCAGGGTAATGAAGAAGGCGAGCAGCGCCATCAACGCCGGGAACGGCAGCCCCAGGATCAAGTGCAGGAAGAACGCAATGATCGAGTTGCACGCCGCCAGGATCACCATGCCGATGAGGTAGCCACCAACCGAGTCGGTGATCTGATCGGTGAGGTTCGCGATCGTGGCACGCGAGCGGGCAGGCATGACGCGGTAGAACGCGAGCTTCATCGTGCTGAGCGACGCGAGGAAGTAGAGCGTCAGTACGACAACGATGAACGAGCCCGAGACGGCGCCCACAACGCCGGCACCGAACTGTAGCGCGCCGCCGCCGATCGCCATCAGGTTTGAAGGGTTCGAGATGAACGACTTGGCCTGGTTGACGAGATCGGCGAGGTTGGCGCCGAAGGTGGCGGTGACTTGCTTGTAGAAATCGGTCTGTTGGAAGTCGGTGAGCGCCGCGGGAATGGATGCCGCGAACTGCGCGATTTGCTGGATCACCGGCGGCAGGATCAGCAACACCACTCCGGTCATCACGAGCAGGAAGCTCGCGAAGACGATGAGGATGCCCCAGCCCCGCTTGACGCCGTGGCGTTCGAGCCTGCGCACGATTGGGTCGAGACCCAGCGCGACGAACAACGCCAAGACGACGTAGATCAGGACGGTCGAGAGCGACTTCAGCGCGATGCCGAGCAGGATCGCGGAAAGCACGCCCAGCGTGACGACGAACCCCGTCGCGAAGGGATGTGAGAACTTCGTCGCCACCTCAGGATCGGGTGCAGCGCTGGGTCGAGGAGGGGTGCCGGGAGGCATGCCGTCACGGGCAGCGCTCCCGCTGGACGCCGTCGTCGAGCGAGGGGTCTTGCGGGCGGGGCGGAGACTCATGGTCACACTCTAGGGCCACGGCGTCCGAGCGCCCAGGTGCGCGCTAGTCTCGATGTAAATCTTGCGTGCGCGATGGAGGGATCAACGATGGTCAATGCAAACGAGACACCCCAGGAGCAACTGCTGCGCCTGCGCGCAAGCATTGACAACATTGATGCTGCACTCATCTATATGCTCGCCGAGCGTTTTCGCTGCACCCAGCAGGTCGGCGAGCTGAAGGCGACCAACGCGATGCCACCGAGCGACCCGGCCCGCGAGGCTCGTCAGACCGCCCGTTTGCGCACGCTCGCGCTCGACGCCGACCTCGATCCTGACTTCGCTGAGAAGTGGCTGAACTTCGTCGTTGCAGAAGTGATTCACCACCACGAGCGCATCGCCAGCGAGCGCTAGCCAAACGCGGGCCATCCCGCTCCCTCCCGCGTCTTTCCGCGAAAAAACGGGACACTATCGGTGTTCGGAGTGCCCTCTTCTTTTGGGGCGCCGGTTGTTTCGTGCTAGCTTCGAAGGAGGCCTTTGCGGGCCTCACGACCAGTCCGCGCTCGAAAGTAGCCGCCTCAGGTGGGCAGTTTTCGAGCGTATGGTGCACGGATTATCGCTGATGGCCCGATGTCTTCAGCTTGAGTAGGCGCGCTTGTTCGCGTGTGCCGATAGCCGTGACCCGGGCGCGACCGATGCGGTACTGGTAGTTCGCCGCCGAGGTAGACAGCTGTGTCAGTCGAACACGCACTCGAGGCTAAAAACCTCTTCAAAGTATTTGGCCGCAACCCGAAGCAGGCCATCGCACGACTTCAGGCGGGGCAAACCCGTGCCGAAGTTGCCGACGCTGGCACGGCCGCAGTCATCGATGCAAGTTTCACCGTCAAGCGCGGCGAAATCTTCGTGATCATGGGCCTCTCGGGCTCAGGTAAGTCAACGATCATCCGCATGCTGAACGGCCTGCTTGAGCCGAGCTCGGGCGAGGTCATCGTTCACGGCAAGAGCGTGACGGATGCCTCAGCCGCCGAGCTTCGTGCGATTCGCCGCTCATCCATCTCGATGGTGTTCCAGCACTTCGCCCTGTTGCCGCACCGCACGGTGATCGACAACGCGGCCTACGCGCTTGAGATTCAGGGCGTCGCGAAGGAAGAGCGGCTCGCCCGGGCGCGCGAGATTCTCGACAAGGTCGGGCTCGGCGACCGTCCCGATGCGTTCCCCGACGAGCTTTCTGGCGGTATGCGCCAGCGCGTCGGCCTTGCACGCGCGCTGACGGCGGGCACCGACATCCTGCTCATGGACGAAGCGTTCTCGGCGCTCGACCCGCTGATCCGTCGCGAGATGCAGGAGCAGCTCGTCGAGCTGCAGCAGGAGCTGGGCCGCACAATCGTCTTCATCACGCACGACCTCAACGAGGCAATGTTCCTCGGTGACCGCATCGCGGTGATGCGCGATGGCCGCATCGTGCAGCTCGGCACGCCCGAAGAGATTCTCACCGACCCGGCGAATGACTACGTCGCCCAGTTCGTGCAGGATGTGGACCGCGCGCGCGTGCTCACCGCCAGCGCCGTGATGGAACCGCCAGGGCTCACCACACCAATCAGCGCCGGCGTGCGCGGCGCCCTTCGCGTGATGCGAGAGTTTCAGGCCAGCGTCGTCTTCGCGGTCGAGAATCGTCGACTCGTTGGCGTTGTCACCGACCGCGCGGTCATCCGTGCGGTGAAGGCCGGCCAGACCGACCTGCGGAGCGTCGTCGACCCCTCGGTCCTCACGGTCGGTCCAGACGACCTGCTCACCGATATCGTCGAACGCGCTGTCGAGACCCCAGTCCCGCTGGCCGTCGTTGACAAGAACCGCCGCCTGATCGGTGTGATCCCGCGCGTCACCCTGCTCGCGGCGCTCGGCAACGTGCCCGCGACCACGCGCGAGATCGCCATCGTGCAGAGTCCGCTCGAGATGGTGGCCGAGTTCACAACGCTTGTGGATGCCCCGCCCCCAGGCCCTGCGCCGGTGTCGCCCACCGCGCCCGCCGCTTCGACCGGAGGTGTGAGCTAATGGACGGTTTCCGTATTCCGATCGGGTCCTGGGTCAACTCATTTATCGACTTCGTCACCGAGTACTTCGGGTGGCTGTTTGATTTTATCGCGGTGATCTTCTCGAGCCTCTACAAGGGCGCCGAGTGGATCTTCACTGCACCGCCGTTCTGGGTGATCATCATCGTGATCGCAGCCATCGCCTGGCTTGCCAAGGGCTGGAAGCTCGCCATCGGCTCGGCCATCGGGCTGTTGCTCGTCGTGAGCATCGGCCAGTGGAACAACACGATGCAAACGCTCGCGCTGACCATCGTCGCGGTGATTATCGCGATCCTGATCGCCGTGCCGCTCGGCATCTGGGCGGCACGCTCGCAGACGGTGTCGACAGTCGTGCGACCGATTCTCGACTTCTTGCAAACGATGCCCGCGTTCGTCTACCTGATTCCCGCCATCTTCCTGTTCGGTGTTGGCGTCGTGCCCGGCATGGTCGCGACCGTGTTGTTCGCGGTCGCCCCGGGTGTACGTCTCACCGAACTCGGCATCCGCGGGGTCGATCGCGAGGTTGTCGAGGCAGGCAACGCGTTCGGCGCGACCCCCGGTCGCATCCTGCGGCAGATTCAGTTGCCGCTCGCCATGCCGTCGATCATGGCTGGCGTCAACCAGGTGATCATGCTTTCGCTTTCGATGTCGGTCATCGCCAGCATGGTGGGCGCGCCGGGTCTTGGTAAAGACATCATCCAGGCGCTGAGCCGCACCGCCATCGCTCTCGGGTTCGAGGCGGGGCTCGCGGTGGTCATCATCGCGATGATTCTCGACCGCATCACGGGTGGCTTCGGCATCCGCTCGCGCACAGCGCGATCCAGCACGGCAGGTCGCGACAGTCGCCGCGCCGCCGCGGCGTCGACCGCCTCGGTCTGACGCCCCACAACCCGCGGCGCAACGTTCGCGCCGTCGCTCACGGGCTCGCCCGTGGGCATCCCCAACACCCGCGACACAGCACGCGGGAGGAAAGGAACACAATGAAGAAACGACACCTTCTGAGCGTTCTCGCGCTCGGAACAGCAGCAGCACTTGCACTCACAGGATGCGCCGGCGCTGGCGACGACGACAACGGGGGCGGCGACGCAGCACCTTCGAAGGACCTCACCATTGGCGTGTTCAATGGGTGGCCCGAGGGCGAAGCCGTCTCGTACGTCTGGAAGCAGGCGCTTGAGGATCAGGGTTACAACGTGACCCTTGAGTACGCCGACGCGGGCCCCGTCTTCGCGGGCGTTGCAAACGGCGACTACGACTTCGCACTCGATGGCTGGTTGCCGCTGACGCACGCCGACTACTTCAAGAAGTACGGCGACAAGATCATCGACCTCGGTTCGTGGAACGACGACGCGAAGCTGACGATTGCAGTCAACGCGGATGCCCCGATCGATTCGCTCGAAGATCTCGCGGCCAACGCCGACGCGTTCGGCGGCCGCATCATCGGCATCGAGCCGGGTGCCGGCCTGACGCAGGCGACCGAAGACAACGTGATTCCGACCTATGGCCTCGAGGGCATGGACTTCATCACGTCGTCGACGCCGGCGATGCTTGCCGAACTGTCGAAGGCGCTCAAGAGCGGCGACAACATCGCAGTGACGCTGTGGCGCCCGCACTGGGCCTACAACGCGTTCGACATCCGCGACCTGGACGACCCGAAGGGCACCCTGGGCGACGCGGAGTCGATCCACACGTTCACCCGCACCGGCTTCGCTGATGACTTCCCCGAGGTGAACACCTGGCTCAAGGGCTTCACGATGGACTCCGAGCTGCTCTTCGCACTTGAAGACGCAATGTACAACCACGACGACGAGGTGACGGATTACACCGACATCGTGACGACGTGGATGTCGGAGAACCAGGCCTGGGTTGACGGCCTGACCTCGTAGTAGCAGCACGCAGGATCTGAGGGGTGTCACGGCTTCGGCCGTGGCGCCCCTTGCTGTTTGGCCCGTGTTGCCCTGTGTCTGGCCCCTTGCGGTGGTCGCCGTTTAGGGCGTGGGGGATGCCCCGGGTGTGCCGGCGGCACCGTTCTGCGTCCGCGGGTCTCGAGTCGGTATCGGCCAGGTCGCGGGTGCGGCGGGTGCAGTGGGCGCCGCGGGGGACGGGGCGGCAGCACGGGCGTCTGAAGACGGGCCGGCAGGAGTGTCAGTCTCGCCGGAGCGACCGCTCGTCAGCTCGGCCGACACCTTCGACTCGAGCACCTCGATCGCCTGGTCGGGCAGCGCGATCAGGCCGTCGAGCTCCTGGCGCACGCGGCGATACGCGACCTGGCGTTCTGCGGCGGTCGCGGCCTCGTCTACGGCAACGCTGAGTAGCTGCTGCGCCGTCGCGAGGCGCTTTCGCTCGGCGGGCTCGAAGCCCGAGTCGCGGCGCCGGCGGGCATCTTGTTCGGCGATCTCGAACGCCACCTCGTAGTCGTGCACGGCGTCGCGGTACTCATTCATGGTCTCGGCATCGGGCCGCACACGAGCAGACTCGGGGCGGAGGCCATCGGCGACCTTTTTCGCGCGCAGAAATGCGGCAGTGAGGGGTTCGCGCCCGTCACTCATCGTTGGAAACGCGATGATTCGCGCGACATCGAGTTCGTAGTCGAGCCAGCGCCGGTTCACATCGTCGTGGGCGGCGAGCAGCCTGACAAGACGGCTCGCCTCGGAGCCCGTGTTTGAGACGGATGCCGCAGCCGGCACCGCACCGGTGACGGCGGGCACGACGACCCCACCTTTCGCCGCCAGTTGCGCTGCCCGGATCTCACCCTTGACGCGCAAGAGCTCGAGACGCCGGGTGTGACGTCGCTCGATGCTCTTCTGCCACGCGCGGCCGGAGCCCGCGAGCGCGCCGATGATGGGAAAGGCAAGCCACCAGTAGGCACTCAGAAATTCGAAAACGTTCACTGAGCCATGGTATCGCTGTGGCTCACGCGTGCAGGGGGTCGGGGCGCACCCTAGCCAAAGAGCAGCGCGAATACCGTCGCGCCGCCGCCACCAAGGATCAGCGCGATGATGACGACCCACGCCGTGATGCGCACTCGTCGCTGGCGTGCCTCGTGAAATGTCGAGAGGTCGTCGTCATTGCTCATGCGCGGGTCCGCTCGTCTTCGCTGACAACTGCGCCGAACTGCTCGGGCAGGGTGCCCCGCGAGAGGTCCTGCAGCTCGCTCAGCGTGACGGTGAACAGGCCCTGGATGTCGAGCACGGGCTCGTCTGTCGCGGTGCCGTCGGTGACGCCGATGCGAAGCACCGGGTAGCCGCGGCCTTCGCACAGGCCCTGGAAGCGCACATCGTCTTCGCGGGGTACCGTCACGATCACGCGGCCGGTCGATTCGGAGAAGAGTGCGGATGCCGCATCCACCCCGTCGCGTTCGATGATCTCGCGCAACCAGACGCGGGCGCCGACGCCGAAGCGCAGGACCGATTCGGCCAGCGCCTGTGCGAGGCCACCGTCAGAGAGGTCGTGGGCGCTCGCGATGAGCGACTGCTGGCCACCGGCCTGCAGAAGCTCGGCGAGACGCTTCTCCTGTGCGAGGTCGACCTTTGGGGGCAGGCCGCCGAGGTGACCGTGCACGGTGCCGGCCCATGCCGAGCCGCTGAGCTCGGTGCTCGTCGTGCCGAGGAGGTAGATGTTGTCGCCGGTGTCTTGCCAGCCCGAAGGAATGCGGCGGGCGACGTCGTCGATGATCCCGAGCACGCCAACGACGGGCGTCGGGAAGATCGGGGTGTCGCCGGTCTGGTTGTAGAACGAGACGTTGCCGCCCGTGATCGGAATCTCGAGTGCGAGGCAGGCATCCGAGAGGCCCTCCACGCTCCGCGAGAACTGCCACATGACCTCGGGGTCTTCGGGGCTGCCGAAGTTCAGGCAGTCGGTGACGGCCGCGGGCACCGCGCCCGAGACGGCGACGTTGCGGTACGCCTCGGCCAGGGCCAGCTGGGCGCCGGCATACGGGTCGAGCTCGCAGAACCGCGCATTCGCGTCGGTGGCGATGGCGAAGCCGAGGCCGGATTCTTCGTCGACACGCACCATGCCGCTGTCGTCGGGGAACGAGAGCGCGGTGTTGCCACCCACGTAGTAGTCGTACTGGTTCGTGACCCACGACTTGTCGGCCTGGTTCGGGCTCGACACGAGCGCTGCGAACTGCTCGCGCAGTACGGCCGGGTCGTCGGTGCGGGGGAGCGCCTCGGCAGTGTCGGCCTGCATCGCGTCGATCCAGCTCGGGTACGCGACGGGGCGGTTGTAGACGGGGCCGTCGACAGCAACAGTTGAGGGGTCGACGTCGACGATGCGCTCGCCGTACCAGTCGATGGTCAGGCGGCCGTCGCCGGTCACCTCGCCGAGCACGCTGGTCTCGACCTCCCAGTTGTCGGTGACGGCGAGGAATGCCGCGAGCTTCTCAGGCGCGACGATCGCCATCATGCGCTCCTGCGACTCCGACATCAGGATCTCTTCGGGCGTGAGCGACGGGTCGCGCAGCAGCACGTTCTCGAGGTCGACCTTCATGCCGCTGCCACCGTTGGCGGCCAGCTCGCTGGTTGCGCACGAGATGCCGGCGGCGCCGAGGTCTTGAATCGCCTCGACGAGGTCGTCACGGTACAGCTCGAGGCAGCACTCGATGAGCACCTTCTCGGCGAAGGGGTCACCCACCTGCACGGCGGGGCGCTTGGTGGGGCCGTCTTCTTCGAACGCTGCGCTCGAGAGAATGGATGCCCCGCCAATGCCATCGCCGCCGGTGCGAGCACCGAACAGCACGACCTGGTTGCCTGCGCCCGTGGCGTTGGCAAGCTTGATGTCTTCGTGGCGCAGCACGCCGACGGCGAGCACGTTCACGAGGGGGTTGCCCTGGTAGATCGGGTCGAAGTAGGTCTCGCCGCCGATGTTGGGCAGGCCGAGGCAGTTCGCGTAGAACGAGATGCCGCTGACGGCTCCGTGCACGACGCGTGCGGTGTCGGGGTGGTCGATGGCGCCGAAGCGCAGCTGGTCCATGACCGCGACCGGGCGAGCGCCCATCGAGATGATGTCGCGCACGATGCCGCCGACGCCGGTTGCCGCACCCTGGAAGGGCTCGACAAAGCTCGGGCTGTTGTGGCTCTCGACCTTGAACGTGACGGCCCAGCCCTCGCCCACGTCGACGACGCCGGCGTTCTGGCCGATCCCGACCATGAGCTTCTCGCGCATCTTGTCGGTGACCTTCTCGCCGAACTGGCGGAGGTAGACCTTCGACGACTTGTAGGAGCAGTGCTCAGACCACATCACCGAATACATTGCCAGCTCGCCGCTGGTGGGGCGGCGACCAAGAATTTCGCGGATGCGCGCGTACTCGTCGGCTGCCAGGCCGAGCGCCGCGTACGGCTGCTCAAGCTCGGGCGTAGCCTCGGCGTTGGCGACGGTATCGGCGATCTTGTTGGATGCCGCGGGAGTGGGATTTTCGTTAAGTGCAGACACGCGGCTGAGCTCCAGAAATCGAGGGGGTGCCGGACGGCTTCTATCCTACCGGGGGTTCGCCCTCTCGGCGGAGGGGTGCCCCGATCGCGGGGATGCCCGATCGGTCCTGGCCGAGGAGCGGGCGTGAACGGCGCCCGTAGATGAGCTCGGAGGAGTCAAGCAGCCACGGCACAAGCGTGATGGTGACGCCGTGTACGAGCATGAGCTGCGTCGCGATGCGACGGGCGCGCCGATTGTGCAGGATCGACTCCCACCAGTGCCCAACGATGTACTGCGGGAGGTAGACGGTCACCACATTTGAGCCATGCTTCTCGCGGTAGGCACGGATGAACTGCTCAACGGGCGCGGCGAAGGTGCGATACGGCGACTCGATGATCACGAGGGGCACCGGAATCCGATGTTCTCGCCACTGTTCTTGTAACCGCTCGCTCGCGGCATGGTCGGTCGAGACGTGCACGGCGATCGTCTTCACGTGTTTGGCGGCGAGCGCATAGTCGATCGCCTTGATCACGGGCTTCTGCAACCGGCCGACGAGAATCAGCGCGACGTCGCCTGCCGAGCCGAAGTGGGTCGTGTCGTCGATCCGGATCTCGTGTTCGACGTCGCGGTAGTAGCGGTGCACGCCGATCATCGCCACCGCCAGCACGGGGATCGCGAGAAATACGATCCATGCACCGTGGGTGAACTTGGTGATCGTGACGATGACCAAGACCACCGCGGTGAGGGTCGCGCCGGAGGCGTTGATTGCGAGCCCGATGCGCGCTTCGCGCCTGCCGACGTTCGCCTTCTCGCCGTCGCCGTGCATGCCCCGCATGATGCGCTGCCAGTGCCGCACCATGCCGATCTGGCCGAGCGAGAACGAGACAAACACGCCAATGATGTAGAGCTGGATCAGGCTGCTGAGGCTTGCGCGAAAGAGCAACAGGATGCCGATGGCTCCGAGCCCGAGCATCACCATGCCGTTTGAGAACACCAGGCGATCGCCGCGTGTGTTGAGGGCTTTGGGCGCGTACCCGTCACGGGCAAGCACAGACCCGAGTAGGGGGAATCCGGTGAACGCGGTGTTCGCGGCGAGCAGGAGCACCGCCGCCGTTGCCGTCTGAATGATGTAGAACGGGATCGATCCGGCGCCGAAGGTCGCCGAGGCGACCTGGGCCATCAGGCTTGGCTGGGGGCCCGACGTGCAGTCGAACCCCACCAGGTTGCAGGGATTCTCGGCGTAGTGCACGCCAGAGATCAGCGCGATCGCGGTGAGCCCGGCGAAGAGCACCACGGCGATGCCACCCATGAGCGTGAGCGTCATCTGCGCGTTGCGGATCTTGGGCGTACGAAACGCCGGGACGCCATTCGATACCGCTTCGACGCCGGTGAGGGCGGAGCATCCGCTCGAAAACGCACGGAGGACGAGCAGGAGCACGGCGGCTTGCGAGAGGTCTTCTGCCTTGACGCCGTACTCGGCGCTGGACGCGATGGGCGGATCGCCGAGGGCCGTGCGGACCAGGCCGACGATGACCATGAGGGCGACCGAACCGATGAAGAGATAGGTAGGGATGGCGAAGGCGCGACTCGCCTCGCGCACGCCCCGCAGGTTGACGGCCATGATCAGCACGACGAAGCCCACCGCGATCCCGACGCGCCAGTCGTTGAGTTCGGGGATGGCCGAGATGATGTTGTCGACACCGGATGCCACCGACACCGCGACGGTGAGCACGTAGTCGACAAGCAGCGCAGCGGCGACGATGACGCCGGCCTTCTCGCCGAGGTTCTTCTGCGCCACCTCGTAGTCGCCGCCGCCCGAGGGGTAGGCCTTGATGAGCTGGCGGTAGCTGACCACCACGACGATCAGTAGCACGACGACGGCCGCGGCGACCCACGGGCTGAAGGCGAGAAACGCCAGGCCACCCGTGAGCAGGATCATCAGGAGCTCCTGCGGGGCATACGCCACCGACGAGAGCGCGTCCGATGCGAAGATCGGCAGGGCGAGGGTCTTCGGGAGGAGCTGGTCTTCTCCCTGTTCGTTGCTCAGTGGCTCCCCAAGGAGCCAGCGTTTCGCGCTGGGAGGAGGGTTATCGCTGGTGCGGGAATCATGCGTCACGAGCGGCGATGCTACGCCTGGCGCGAGCTGGGCGCAATGGGTGTGCGCAAGTCGCTGTGCGCAGTGGGCGCGCAGTGGGTGTGTGGCGGGTGTGCGCGGTGTGCCGGGCAGGGTGGGTTTTCAATGCGGCACCGCATGGTTCTGCTCCGAGTCGCTCCCCGCTGATACTGTCGGCCCAGACAGCCGCAACGGTGCGCGCATGCTCCGCCCTTCACGCGCCCGGCGGCCCAGGCGAGCCGAAGGGGCACCGTGATTCCTGAGAAGACCGTGGCATCCGCGGCGCTCGCCGAGGCCCAATCGACGCCCGCACGGGCCGGGGCGGTGCTCGGTACGCTCATCCTGGTGGCGGCAATCGCCAACCTCCCGCTTGCCGTGGCGAACATTGCGCTGCCCGACATTGGCCGTGCCTTCAACGCCTCGCAGACGCAGCTCAACATGGTGGCGCTTGGGTACTCGCTTGGGCTTGCGGCATCCGTGCTGTGGCTCGGGGCGCTGGGCGACCGCTATGGCCGACGACGGATGCTGCTGATCGGCGTCCTGCTCTCGCTCCCCACAGGACTGATGGCCGCGTTCGCGCCCTCCATGGAGGTGCTCAACATCGCCCGCGTTATCGGTGGTGTTGCCGCCGGCATGGCGTACCCGACAACGCTGGCGCTGATCACGGCGCTGTGGTCGGGTGCCGGGCGCACCAAGGCGATCGCCCTGTGGTCGGCGGTAGGTGGCGCCGTGTCTGCGATCGGCCCATTGCTCGCCGGTGCGTTCGTGCAATACCTGTGGTGGGGCGCATCCTTCTTGATCACGATCCCGCTGATTGTGATCGCGGTGCCGATGGTGCTGAAGTTCATCCCGGCGCACGCGAACGAGTCGACAAAGCCCGTCGATAACCTTGGCGGCATGCTCGCCGCCGTGCTGGTCGGCGCCGCAATCCTCGCGATCAACCTCTCGGGCACGCCCGCAAGCGGCACGCTTGCGATCGGTCTGGCGGCGATCGCGGTGGCCGCGCTCGCCGCATTCGTGTGGCGCCAGCGCCGGGCGAAAGAGCCGCTTTACGATCTGAAGATCGCTGGCCGGCCCACATTCTGGGTCGCGGCGGTCGCAGGCGTGATCGTGTTCGGCGTGCTGATGGGCACGATGTTTATTGGCCAGCAGTTCTTGCAGAACGTGCTCGGCTACACGGCAATCGAGGCGGGGCTTGCCGTGCTTCCCGCCGCCGCCCTCATGGTGATGTGCGCGCCGCTGTCGGCACGACTCATCGTTGCCAGGGGTGCGCGCGTGACGCTGCTCACCGGCTACGGCTTTGTCTTGCTCGGGTTTCTCGTCATGCTCCTGGTGTGGCGTGACGGCGTGGGGTACTGGGCGATCGCGCTCGGCTACGGCCTGGTGGGCGCGGGCGTCGGTTTCGCGGGCACCCCGGCATCGCACTCGCTCACGAACTCGGTGCCGGTGACGCGGGCCGGCATGGCGTCTGGCACCGCCGACCTGCAACGTGACCTTGGCGGTGCGATCATGCAGTCGATCCTCGGGCTCCTGCTGACGGCCGGCTATGCCCGCTCGTTCGCCGCACAGATCGCTGCCTCAAGCGAAGCGACGAAGGTGACCGAGAACGTGCAGGCGATGCTCGTGCGCTCGCTGGCCAGCGCCGAAAATATCGCGAAGAAGTATCCCGAATACGCCGATGCCATCGAGAAGGCCGCGCGCGAATCGTTTCTCGTCGGCCAAGACTGGGCATATATCGCGGGCGTCATCGCGGTGGTGCTCGGCGCCGCGCTGGTGTTCTTCGTGTTCCCGAAGCGCGAGCGCGAGAGCGAACTCTTCACCAAGTACCAGCTCGAAGACCGGGTCGGCGAGTGAGCTGCTGTCGGCGACTGAGCGACTGAGCGACTGAGCGGCTGAACTACGCGGCGGCGCCGAGCAGCGAGCGGATCGCGCTCGTGAAGAACGTGAGCCCGTCGATGCCCGAGCGCATCGCGGCGGAGGTGTTCGGGCCGAAGCCTTCTTCGACCGCGTGCTCGGGGTGGGGCATGAGGCCCACAACGTTGCCCGCCTCGTTGGTCAAGCCTGCGATGTCGTCGAGCGAGCCGTTCGGGTTGACGCCGGCGTAGCGGAACGCCACGAGGCCCTCACCGTTGATGCGCTGCAGGGTCTCGGCGTCGGCGATGTAGCCGCCATCGCCGTTCTTCAGCGGGACGATGATTTCTTGGCCCTTTGAGAATCCGCTGGTCCACGCAGTGTCGGCGTTCTCGACGATCAGGCGCTGGTCGCGACGGATGAACTGCTGGTTCGCGTTGCGGATCAGGCCGCCGGGCAGCAGGTGCGCCTCGACGAGCATCTGAAAACCATTGCAAATACCGAGCACGGGCATGCCCTTGCCAGCCGCGTCTTTCACTTCGCTCATGATCGGAGCGAGGGCCGCGATTGCGCCGGCACGGAGGTAGTCGCCGTAGCTGAAGCCGCCGGGCAGGACGATAGCGTCGACGCCCTGGAGATCGTGGTCGCCGTGCCAGAGTGGCACAGCTTCGGCGCCCGCGATGCGGACGGCGCGCTGCGCGTCGCGGTCGTCAAGCGAACCGGGAAACGTGATGACGCCGATACGGGGTGCCATTATTCGACGACCTCGACGCCGACGACGTCTTCGATGACCGAGTTGGAGAGCATCTCTTCGGCAATCTTGCGTGCCGAGGCGAGCACCTCTTCGGTGACCTCGCCATCGACGGTGAGCTCGAAGCGCTTGCCGATACGGACCGCGCTGAACTGGGTGTGACCGAGGCGCTCGAACGCTCCTGTGACAGCCTTGCCCTGGGGGTCAAGAAGTTCGGCCTTGGGCATGACGTCGACGACGATGGTGGGCACGTTGAACTCCATGGGTTTCGAGGGTGCAGGGCGGTACAAGTCTACCTGTCGAATCCGGGCGGTGCGCCTGCTATCGACCGGAGGCCACCGCGTGCAGTGCGTTGCTCCACGGGTCGTCGAAGCTGAGCGTCCGGCCGTCGTCGCGAACCGCGAATCCGTGGTGCGCGAGGCGCTCACCAATCTCGCCGAGCGCGTCGCGATCGGGCAGGACGAGGTCGATTCGGCCGAGGCCCAGCGCGGGCATCCGTGGCCCAGCCCCGCGTGAGTTCCACACGTTCATTGCCATGTGGTGGTGGTACCCACCGGCGCTCACGAACAGTGCCTGGTTGCCAAGCGCCGCGGTGGCATCGAATCCGAGTGCGTCGACATAGAACGTGCGGGCGGTCGCGACATCCCCCACCGACAAATGCACGTGACCAATTGATGCCGCCTCGTGCGCGGTCGACCCGAGTGCTGCTGCCTCGGTCAGGTGTTCGCCGATGAAGGTGTTCGGGTCGAGGGCGAGCGTTGCCATCTCGACCTGGCCGTGGGTCCAGGACCATTCGGTGCGCGCGCGATCCCAGTAGAGCTCGATTCCATTGCCCTCGGGATCGGTGGCGTAGAAGGCCTGGCTCACGAGGTGGTCCGCGCTTCCTGTGAACGTGCCCGGGGCGCGCTTTGCGAGCGAGTACAGTGCGGCGGCAAGCGCTGCCTGCGACTCGAACAGGATCGCTGTGTGGAAGAGGCCGGCCGAGCCTGGGTGCGCATGCCGCAGCGCCGGTTCGGCGCGAAGGATGACGAGGGGCCTGCCCGCGCGCCCGAGCGTGACCGTGTCGCCGCCGGCATCGAGCACGCTGAGGGTCACGACGTCGCGGTAGTACCGGGTCATCCCGTCGAGGTCGCCGACCAGGAGCGTGACCGCGCCCATTGAGGTCGCGGCGGCGATGCGGTCGGTGCCGCCGCGGTCAGAGCCGCTGGGGGCAGTCGCGCTGCGCTCAGTCGTGCTGTGGTCGGGAGCAGGCCGAAAAAGATCATCCATGTGCATAAGAACGCTGGGCCGCGCCGCGTTGTTCCCGCGGTGCGGCCCAGCATGCCGCTCTGGATGGCCCGGCGCTATCCGACCTGCACGTCGCCGCCCATCTGGCCGACGGCGGGGATCGGGCCGCCATCGTCGGCGCCGGTCTTGCGCCAGCGCGCGATGGCGTTGCCCACGTGGTAGATCAGCAGGGCCGCGGCCGAGCCGATCACGATGCCGCCGAGCTCGAAGCCCTCGATCTGGATGTTGAAGCCGGCGATCGCGATCACGAGCGCGACGGCGCCGGTGTACTGGTTCACGGGGCGCGAGAAGTCGACGCGGTTGTCGACCCAGATCTTGATGCCGATAATGCCGATCAGGCCGTAGAGCGCGGTGGTCACGCCGCCGAGCACACCCGGGGGCACCGAGTTGAACACGGCGCCGACCTTGGGCGACATGGCGAGCAGGATCGCGGTGATCGCGGCAACCCAGTAGGCGGCGGTCGAGTAGACGCGGGTCGCGGCCATCACGCCGATGTTCTCGCCGTAGGTGGTGGTGCCGACGCCGCCGAAGGTGCCGGCAACGGTGGTGGCGAGGCCGTCAGCGATCAGCGCGCGCCCGGTGTACTGGTTGACCGACGAGTCGGTCATCGTTGCGACGCCGCGCACGTGGCCGACGTTTTCGGCGATCAGGACGAGCACGACGGGGAGGAACATTGCGATGACGCTCCACGTACCAGGGCTCGCGAAATCAGCGATCTGAAACTCGGGGAGGCCGAACCAGGCGGCCTCTTCGACCTTTGAGTAGTCGATCTCGCCGCGGAACACCGCGACGACGTAGCCGATGATCACGCCGAGGAAGATCGAGATGCGACCGAGGAACCCGCGGAACACCACACTGCACACGATCACGGCACACAGCGTGACCGTCGCGGTGATCGGTGCCTGCGCAAAGCTGCCCCACGCGACGGGGGCGAGGTTGAAGCCGATCAACGCGACGATCGCGCCGGCGACGACGGGCGGCATGAGCTTGTCGATCCAGCCGATGCCGGCGAACTGCACGATGAAACCGACGATCGCGAGCAGCACGCCCACCGAGACGATGCCGGCGAGGGCGGACCCTGTGCCAGACATGGTGGTCGCGGCCGTCATCGGTGCGATGAACGCGAACGACGAACCGAGGTAGCTGGGCAGCTTGTTCTTCGTGATGACCAGGAACAGGATCGTGCCGATACCCGAGAACAGCAGCGTGGTCGGCACGGGGAAGCCGGTGAGGACGGGCACCAAGAACGTTGCACCGAACATTGCGATGACGTGCTGCACGCCGATCGCGATGGTGGCGCCCCAGTTCAGGCGCTCGTCGGGGCGCACCACCTTATTTGGCGCGACGTTGCGCCCGTTTCCGTGCAGGGTCCAAGCGGGCATTCGTGTTCCTTCTGATGTGGGTCGTCGCGGGTGCGGGCTCGTTGCCGCGCGCTCGCGAAATGGAGCTCGCCGATGGGCGAGCGAGCGGGCTGAAGATCTTTCGAGAGGCCCTCTTTCGAGGTGCCCCTCCTGCGAAGCGTTGCTACTTCGAGGCGTTGCTACTTCGAGGCGCTGAGGCGCTCGAGCAACTCGCGGTAGCGCGCGGCGGTGCGGGCGACGACCTCGGCGGGCAGTGCCGGGGGCGTGCCCTCCTTGTTCCAGTTCGCGGCGAGCCAGTCGCGCACGATCTGCTTGTCGAAGCTCGCCATGCGCTCGGTCGGGGTCGTGCCAGACGCCCAGGCCGCGGCATCCCAATAGCGCGAAGAGTCGCTTGTGAGCACCTCGTCGGCGATGCGGATGACGCCCGCCTCGTCGGTGCCGAACTCAAACTTGGTGTCGGCGAGGATCAACCCGCGGGCCTCGGCGGTGGCGGCGGCCCGGCGATAGGTCTCGAGCGAGAGCTCGCGCAGTGCCTCGGCGGCCTCGGCACCGATCAGCTGCACCGTGCGCTCGAAGCTGATGTTTTCGTCGTGCTCGCCCATGGGCGCCTTGAACGCGGGGGTGAACAGTGGCTCGGGGAGGCGGTCGCCGTCGGCGAGACCTGCGGGCAATGGAATGCCGCAGACCGTGCCGGACGCCTGGTACTCCTGCCAGCCGCTCCCGGTGAGGTACCCGCGCACGACGCACTCGACCGGAAACATTGTCAGGCCGCGCACGAGCATCGCGCGCCCGGCGACGGCTTCGGGAATGAGCGACCGTGCGTCGCCCTCGGCATCCAACACGTGGTCGGCAATCAGATGATTCGGGATGCCGCGGCCGCCGTCAGCACCCGAAAGCTGGTCGAACCACCAGAGGCTGAGGGTCGTGAGCAGCTCGCCCTTATCGTCAATGCCGGGCTCGAGCACGTGGTCGAAGGCGCTGACGCGGTCGCTGGCGACCACAAGGATCCGCTCGGCACGGGTGTCGGCGGGAAGGTCTTCGGGCACGTACAGGTCGCGCACCTTGCCCGAATAGATGTGTCGCCAGCCGGGCAGGTTCAATGGTTCGCTCACCCGCCCATTATTGCCGGTTCGCGCTCGCCGCGTCGGCCGGTCGGTCAGGGCTCTCGTCAGCGGGGGCGCGCGGGCGTAGAGTCACGGCGCGGGCCGGCCTGGGGCATCCACCCCTGTTCTCGCGCTCGCGCCCACCCACGGACCGGAGCAGCACATGAACCCTCGGAGCCCGTGGCCGGCGCTGTGGGCGCTCGTCGTCGGGTTTTTCATGATCCTGATCGACACCACGATCGTGTCGGTTGCAAACCCCGCCATCAAGGCCGCGCTCGACCCGCACACGAACAACCTCGACAACGTGGTCTGGGTCACGAGCGCCTACCTGCTGGCATATGCGGTGCCCTTGCTCGTGACCGGGCGGCTCGGCGACCGCTTCGGGCCCAAACGCGTCTACCTGGTCGGCCTCGTGATCTTCACGCTCGCCTCGGTGTGGAGCGGACTTTCGGGCTCGCTTGACATGCTCATCGCGGCGCGTGCGGCGCAGGGGATCGGCGCCGCCCTGATGACGCCGCAGACCATGGCGGTGATCACGCGCACGTTTCCGCCCGAGCGCCGGGGCGCCGCGATGGGGCTCTGGGGCGGTACGGCCGGGGTGGCGACGCTGGTTGGGCCGCTGCTGGGCGGCTTATTGGTGGATGCCTGGGGGTGGGAGTGGATCTTCTTCATCAACGTGCCCGTGGGCATTGTCGCCTTCGTGCTGGCATGGATGCTGGTGCCAAATCTCGAGACGCACGCGCACCGCTTCGACCTGGTCGGGGTGGCGATGAGCGCGGCGGGGCTCTTTCTCATCGTCTTTGGGCTGCAGGAAGCGGCGGCCTACAACTGGGGCGTCATCTGGGGCCCGGTGAGCGTGTGGGGCCTGATCGGCGCGGGCATCGTGGTCTTGCTGCTCTTTGTCTGGTGGCAGCGGCGCACCACGAGCGAACCGCTCGTGCCGCTCTCGCTCTTTCGCGACCGCAGCTTCGCGCTCTCAAACCTCGGCATCTCGGCGGTCGGCTTCACTGTGACCAGCATGAGCCTTCCCTACATGTTCTTCTTGCAGCTCTCGCGCGGGCTGACGCCAACCCAGGCCGCGTTGCTGCTCATCCCGATGGCGGTGCTCTCGGGAGTGCTCTCGCCGTTCGCCGGCCGGCTGCTCGACCGCATCGACGCGCGCTTGTTGCTGGTGCCGGCGCTGGTGATCACGGCGGGCGCCCTCGCGTTGTACATCACGCTGATCCTCGGTGCCGCGCCCATCTGGGCATTCCTGGTGCCGAGCGCGCTGATGGGGCTCGGCAGCGCCGGCATGTGGGGACCGCTCGCCACGACCGCAACGCGGCACCTCCCGCCGCGCGAAGCGGGGGCCGGTGCGGGCGTCTACAACACCACACGCACGATCGGCTCGGTGGTGGGCAGCGCCGCGATCGCCGCGCTCATGCAGTCACGGTTGGTCGCGAATCTGCCAGGGGCGACGGATGCCGCGGGCTCCGGTGCCGACTTCGCCCAGGGGGCGCTGCCCCCGGCCCTCGCCGAACCGTTCGCGACGGCGATGGCGCAGGCGCTCATGTTGCCGGCGGTGGTCGCGGTCCTCGCCGCAGTCGTCATGCTGTTCTTGAAGCCGACCCCGCTCCCGGGCGATCAGGAGGGTGCAAGGCTTCCGAAGCCAGCGGGGCGGGCAGAGCGCGAATCCTGACGCATCGCCTTGGGCTCCTGAGAATTGCCATAGAGTCGCATCTGCTGGCCGCCGCCGGAATGACGCCGTTTTGGAGCTTGAATGACAACCCGCAACCCCTGGCCTGCCCTCTGGGCGATCGTGATCGGGTTCTTCATGATCCTCGTCGACACGACGATCGTGTCGGTCGCAAACCCGGCGATCAAGGCCGCGCTTGACCCCGAAAGCAACAACCTCGATAACGTTGTCTGGGTGACGAGCGCGTACCTGCTTGCCTACGCGGCGCCGCTGCTGATCACGGGGCGCCTTGGCGACCGTTTTGGCCCGAAGCGCATCTACTTGCTGGGGCTCATTGTCTTCACGCTCGGCTCGCTCGGCAGCGGGATGTCGGGTTCGCTCGACGTCTTGATTGTGACGCGCGCAGTGCAGGGTGTCGGCGCCGCGCTCATGACACCGCAGACGATGGCGATCATCACGCGCACCTTTCCGCCGAAGATTCGTGGCGCGGCGATGGGCCTGTGGGGCTCAACCGCCGGTGTTGCACTGCTGGTAGGCCCGCTCCTCGGTGGGCTGCTGGTTGACGGATTTGGCTGGCAATGGGTGTTCTTCATTAACCTCCCCGTGGGCGTGGTGGCATTCGTGCTCGCCGCGATCTTGGTGCCAAAGCTCGACACGCATCCGCACCGCTTCGACATTGGCGGCGTGCTGCTGAGCGCAGCGGGGATCTTCCTCCTCGCCTTCGGCCTGCAGCAGGCGGCGCACTACGACTGGGGCGTGATCTGGGGGCCGGTCAGCATCTGGAGCATGATCGGCACCGGCATCGCGTTGCTCGTCATCTTCGTGTGGTGGCAGTCGCGCACCAAGAACGAACCGCTCGTGCCGCTCGAGCTCTTTCGCGACCGCAACTTCTCGCTCGCAAACGTCGGTATCTTCGCCGGTGGGTTCGCGATTACGGCCCTCATGCTGCCGTACATGTTCTACCTCCAGCTCGCGCGCGGGCTCACGCCCACGCAGTCGGCGCTGGTGATGGTGCCCCTGGCCGTGATTTCGGCCGTGCTCTCGCCCTACGCCGGTCGCCTGCTCGACCGCGTCGACCCACGCCTGATCATCGTTCCTGCAACCCTCACCATCGGCGCCGGGTTGGTCTACTACATCCTCTTGATGACGCCCGACTCGAATGTGCTCTGGTACCTCGTGCCGAGCGTGATGATGGGCTTCGGCAACGCCGGCATGTGGGGCCCGCTGGCGGCGACCGCCACCCGCAACCTCGCCCCGCGGATGGCCGGCGCCGGCTCGGGTGTCTATAACACCACGCGCACGATCGGTTCGGTGCTCGGCAGCGCGGGCATCGCCGCGCTCATGCAGGCGCGCCTCGAGGCGAACCTGCCGCGCAACGCCGCGGGCGAGACGCCGGGCATCGGCGGCGGCCAACTGCCCGCTGAACTGGTCGGTCCGTTCTCTACCGCGATGGCCGAGTCGCTGATCCTCCCGACGGTCGTCATCGTGCTCGGCGGCCTCGCACTGCTCTTCCTGCAACGGCCACCGCGTCATGACGCGCCGGCGGTACCGGTTCGCAAGGTGCAATCCGGTGTAGAGGACCATGCCCGAGGGTGACACTGTCTGGCGCACGGCGCACACCCTCGCCGCGGTCTTCACCGGCAGCATCCTCACCCGCTGCGACGTGCGCGTGCCCGCCTTTGCGACGATCGACCTCACCGGCGAGACCGTCCGGTCGATCGAGAGTCGTGGCAAGCACATCCTGCATCGCATCGGCGAGGTGACGCTGCACACCCACCTCAAGATGGAGGGGGCTTGGCACCTTTACAAGCAGGGAACGCCGTGGAGGCGGCCGGCCCACCAGGCCCGCATCGTGCTCGCGAACCGAGACTGGGTATCGGTCGGGTTCTCGCTCGGCACTGTCGAGTTTGTGGCATCCGCCGACGAGGCAAATATCGTCGGCCATCTCGGCCCGGAACTGCTCGGTCGCTTCGACCCCGAAGAAGCCACCGCCCGCCTGACCGCAGCGTCAGACGTCCCCGTGTTCGTTGCGCTCCTCGACCAACGCAACCTCGCTGGGATCGGAAACATCTATGCCAACGAGATCTGCTTCTTGCGCGGGATGCTGCCGACTCGGCCGGTCGCGGTCGACCCGGACCCCGCTGCGACCGTGCGCCTCGCGCACCGGCTCCTCGTAGCGAACAGAGACCGCGCCCACCGCACGACCACCGGAGATATGCGCCCGGGCCGTGGCAGCTGGGTGTACGGGCGGCAGGGTCGACCCTGCCGTCGATGCGGCACACCAATTCGGAGCGGCAAGCTCGGCGCCACGCCGCTCACGCAACGTGACACGTTTTGGTGCCCCCACTGCCAGTCGTAGCAAGCGCCCCGATTGGGTGAAACTTGCAATAGTGTGTGCCGTGGGCCGGCATATGCGGGCGCATGAGTCATTGGAGACTGCATGAAACCCCGGAGCCCCTGGCCCGCGCTCTACGCGTTGCTGATCGGGTTGTTCATGACCCTCATCGACGTGACGATCGTGTCGCTTGCGAACCCGTCGATCAAGGCGGCGCTCGACCCGGGGAGCGACAGTCTCGACAACGTCGTGTGGGTGACAAGCGCCTACCTGCTCGGACTCGCGGTGCCACTCCTGGTCACCGGCCGCCTCGGCGACCGTTTCGGCCCGAAGCGCATCTACCTGATCGGCATCGTGATTTTCACGCTTGGGTCGCTCACGAGCGGGCTCTCGGGCACCCTCACAATGCTGATCGTGGCGCGCGCCGTGCAGGGCATCGGCGCATCCCTCATGACGCCGCAGACCATGGCCGTCATCACACGCACGTTCCCGCCCGCAATCCGCGGCGCGGCGATGGGCGTGTGGGGTGCCACCTCCGGCATTGCGATGGTTGTGGGCCCGCTCATCGGCGGCGTGTTGGTCGGTATCGGCTGGCAGTGGGTGTTCTTCATCAATATCCCGCTCGGCGTGGCGGGGTTTGTGCTCGCCTGGATCTTGGTACCAAACCTCGAAACCCACCCGCACCGCTTCGATTTTGGTGGTGTGCTGCTCAGCGCGCTCGGCCTCTTCCTTGTCGCCTTTGGGCTGCAGGAGGCCGCGCACTTCGACTGGGGTGTGATCTGGGGGCCAATCAGTGTGTGGAGCCTGATCGGTGCCGGCGTCGTGGTGCTGGCCATCTTTATCTGGTGGCAGTCGCGCATCAAGAGCGAACCGCTCGTGCCGCTCGTGCTCTTCCGTGATCGCAACTTCACGCTTTCGAGCCTCGGCATCGCCGCCGGAAGCTTCACGATGACAAGCATGCTGCTGCCCTACATGTTCTTCCTGCAGTTGTCTCGAGGCATCGCACCCATCCAGTGCGCGTTGTTGATGATGCCGATGGCGCTCTGCGTGATCGTGCTCTCGCCTATCGTTGGGCGCCTGCTCGACCGGGTCGACCCACGGGTGGTCATCGTGCCCGGATTTTTCGCTTTCGCGCTCGGTATGGCCTGGTACGTCGTGTTGATCGAGACGGATGCCCCGATCCTGATGTTCCTGCTCCCGAACGTCTTGCTTGGTCTCGGTAACGCCGGCATGTGGGGCCCGCTGACGGCCACTGCCACGCGCAACCTCGACCCGCGCCTGGCTGGTGCCGGCGCCGGTGTCTACAACACCACGCGCACGATCGGTTCGGTGCTCGGCAGCGCCAGCATTGCGGCGATCATGCAGGCGAACATCGTGGCAAACATGCCGGTCGGCGCGGGGGGCGAGGCACCGGGCGTGAGCTTTGGCCAAGGCCAGCTTCCGCCAGGCATCGCCGATCTCTTCGCGACCGCGATGGGACAATCACTGATCATCCCGGCGCTCGTTGTCGGTTTCGGCGGAGTGCTCCTGTTGTTCCTCAAGGGCCCAAAGCGCACAGGCCAAGCGGGTGGTGCAAAGGTGTGGTCCGAGCCCAAGCTCGCCGCGGTGCCCACAGACACCGCGGTCACCGCGGTGGTGACAGAAGCCGAAGACATTGTGCTCGAAGGCGAACGCGCGGCCACCGAGGCGCCCCGCGTCGAGGAGAGGTAGCGGGCGCGCCGCGTCGGGGAACGCCAGCGGCGCTCAGCGCCCGGGAACGCTAGTTCCCCTCGATCACCCGCGCCGCGATGTCGCTGCGGTAGTGCGAGCCGTCGAGGCCGATCTCGCCGATCGCGCGGTAGGCGCGCTCGACCGACTCTGCAAACGTCGTGCCCACGGCGACGACGCTGAGCACGCGCCCGCCGCTTGCGACGAGCTCGTCGCCGCGCTGCGTTGTGGCGGCGTGAGCGATGTGCACACCGTCGACGGCGGATGCGGCATCCAGGCCCGTAATCACACGACCAGTCTGCGGGGCTTCGGGGTATCCCTCGCTCGCGAGCACCACGGTCACCGCGGTGTCGAGTGCGAAGCGGGGGGCGTCTGCCTCGTCGAGCGTGCCGGAGGCGGCCGCGAACAGGAGCGAGCTGAGCGGGGTGGCGAGGCGGGGGAGCACAACCTGCGTCTCGGGGTCGCCGAAGCGGGCGTTGAACTCGATCACGCGGATCCCCGAGTCGGTGAGAATAAGCCCGGCGTAGAGGAGCCCGATGAAGGGGGTCTGCTCGTTCGCGAGCTCGCGCACGACGGGCTCGGCCACGGTGCGCTGCACCTCGGCGACGAACTCTTCTTCGCCACCAAACTGGGTCGAAAGCCAGGGGAGCGGCGAATATGCGCCCATGCCGCCCGTGTTGGGGCCCTCGTCGTCATCGAGCGCGCGCTTGTAATCCTGCGCGGGGCTCAGCGGCACGACCGTGTGGCCGTCGCTGACGAAGAACAGCGATACCTCTGGGCCCGACAGAAACTCTTCAATGAGGAGGGCGCCCTGCGGCAAGAACTCGGCCGCGTGGGCGAGCGCGGCGGCGCGGTCTTCGGTCACGATGACGCCCTTGCCCGCGGCGAGGCCATCGGCCTTCACCACGTAGGGGGCGCCGAGTTCGTCGAGGGCCGCCTCAGCCTCGATGAGCGAGGCAGCGCGCAGCGCGCGACCCGTGGGCACACCCGCCGCCTGCATGATCCGCTTCGCGAACGCCTTCGAGCCCTCGAGCTGTGCGGCGGCGCGGCCCGGGCCGAACACCGGCACGCCATTTTCACGAAGGCGGTCGGCAACGCCGGCCACCAGCGGGGCCTCCGGGCCGATCACGACGAGGTTGACGCCCGCGTCATCGGCGAAGTTCGTCACGGCAACGGGGTCGTTGGGGTCGAGGTCGACGAGCGTCGCCACCCGCCCGATCCCAGCGTTTCCGGGGGCGGCGAGCACTTCATGGCCCGCGCCCTCAGAAAGCAACGAAACGATGATGGCATGCTCCCGCGCGCCGGAGCCGAGCACCAGAATCTTCACGCCACCAGCCTACCGGCGGTACCGTGACAGCATGGCTCGCAAGATCACGACCGACGAAGGACGCGCGGCATTGCGGGCAGTGGATGCCGCAGCCGAGGCATCCGCAGCGCCAACCCGCGCCGACCTGGGTACCGCCGTGCGCTACCTGCTCCAGCTGCTTGCCGAGCGTGCGCCCGGCAACACCCTCGAGGTGCGCGTGCCGCCGTTTGGTGCGGTGCAGTGTGTGCCGGGGCCGCGCCACACCCGCGGGACGCCCCCGAATGTTGTCGAGATGGATGCCGCAACCTGGCTCGCGCTCGCCCGCGGCACCGAGGCCTGGCCCGAAGTGCTCGCGGCCGGCCGGGTGCACGCGTCGGGAACGCGCGCCGATCTCAGCGGCCTGGTGCCGCTGCGAGGCGGCGGCGCGCTGCGCGACGCGGCACAATGATCGGGTCGCCGGTGCTCGGGTGTGAGAGCACGTCGACCGCCTGACCGTAGACCTCTTCGATGCGGTCGGCCGTGAGCACCTCGCGAGCCGGCCCCTGCGCCACGACGTGCCCCCGTGCGAGGAGGGTGACGTGGTCGGCCACGGCCAGCGCGGCGTCAAGGTCGTGGAGCACCACTGCGACCGCGGCCCCGTTGTCGGCCTCGGCGCGCGCGATCTGCAAGACCTCTTCGTGGTGGCGCAGATCGAGCGCCGCGGTGGGCTCGTCAAGCAAGAGCAGTCGCGTGCGCTGGGCGAGCACCCGCGCGAGCGCAACGCGCGCGCGCTCGCCACCCGAGAGCGACGTCACGGTGCGATCGGCAAGTGCGAGCACGTCGGTCTTGGCCATTGCCTCGTCGATCGCGTCATCGTCATCGTCCTCCTCCGGCGTGCGCGCCCACGGCACACGTCCCATCGCCACGACCTCGCGGGCGGTGAAGGGGAACGTCACAGTGTTCTGCTGCAGCAGCACGCCGCGCACACGGGCGAGGTCTTTTGGCTTGTGGGCCGAGAGTGGTGTTCCGTTCAGGGTGACCTCGCCCCGAGTCGGCGCAATGTCACCGGCAAGCACACCAAAGAGCGTCGACTTGCCCGCGCCATTGGGGCCGAGCAGGGCGTGGAGTTCTCCGGGGCGGACGCTGATCGAGGCATCCGTCAAAATTGGCGCCTGTGCGCGATCGGGGATGACCGTGACGCTGTGAGCCTGCAGCATTAGCCCCACCCTCCCGAGGTGCGGCGGGTGCGCACGAGCAGCCAGAGGAAGAAGGGGCCGCCGACGACCGCGGTGATCATGCCGATGGGGAGGTCGGCCATGGGCACGGCGGTGCGGGCGATGAGGTCGGCGCCGGCGAGCAGGAGCGCCCCGCCGAGGATGCTGGTGATCATGAGGGGCAGATGTGCGGGGCCGATGATCATGCGCATCAGGTGGGGTACGACGAGGCCCACGAACGCGATGATGCCGGCGAACGCGACGGCCGCGCAGACGAGGAGGGCGACGGTCACGATCACGACGATGCGTAACACCTCGACGCGCACACCGAGGTGGCGGGCGGTGCGCTCGCCGAGGGCAAAGAGATCGAGGCGCTTCGAGACGAGGAGCGAAACGAGGAGCCCGCACAGCACGAGCGGAGTGATGAGCGCGATGTTTTGCCAGAGGGCCCCGTTGAGGCTGCCGAGCTGCCAGAACACGATTTGCTCGCGCGATGACGAATCGCCAAGAAATGTCATGAAGCCAAGCCCGGCGCCGGCGATCGCGTTCACGGCGATGCCGGTGAGCAGCAGCGTGACGACCTCGGTCTTGCCACCGGAGCGGCTGATGCCGTAGACGGTGAAGACCGCGACGAGGCCGCCGATGAACGCCCAGAGCGGGGTGGTCCAGATGCCGAAGGTGACGAGCCCGAGGCTCAGGCTGGCGGCGGCGCCGAGCGCCGCGCCCGACGACACACCAACGACGGCCGCGTCAGCGAGGGGGTTGCCGAAGATCGCCTGCATGAGCACACCGGCGGCGGCGAGGGCCGCGCCCACGAGCAGCCCGAGCACGATGCGCGGGAGGCGAATCTCGAGGAGCACCGCGTGCGCGGTCGAGGTCGACGGTGCCCACGAGTTGTCGATCCCGACGCCCTGCAGAAGCACGCCGATGACCTCGGTGGGCGAGAGCGAGTACTGCCCGATGCCGAGCGAGAACACGACGGTTGCGATCAGCGCGAGCGAAAGCGCGACAATCACGGCGACGAGGCGAGCGGTGCCGTGGCGGCGGGGCTTGGTGCGCGGCTGTGGCTGTGGTTGTCGCTTTTGCTGCGCGCGTGGTTGCGGCTGCGGCGGTTGTGTTGCTGGCTGCGTCATGTGCGTGGGGGCGGGTGTCGATGGCGGCGCAGGCGCGAGCGCGGCTGCCTCGGTCGCGGTATCGGTGGTCATTCGTCCGCCTCGGGTGCGGCATCCGTAGCACCAGCAGCAGCACCAGCACCAGCACCAGCCGCGCTCGGCACCGCGTACAGTGCCTTCGCGAGCGCCCGCACGATCTGCGCGCTCCGGGGGCCAAAGCTGAACACTTCGTCGTCGGCCATGTCGATCACGCGCTTGTTCTTGCCCGCAGGTGTCTGCGCCAGCGCGGGAATCCGTTCGAGGAGCCCGTCGACACCGCCGACCGATGCGAGCCCGTCGGTCATCATGATCAGCGCGTCGGGCTGCGCGGCCACGAGTGCCTCGGCGCTCATCGGCTTCATGCCCGTCCAACCGATTTCGGTCGCCACGTCGGTCGCACCGATGGCATCGATCAGTGAGTCAGCGCCCGAGTCAGCGCCAAAAATGTAATAGACGTTCGCGTTGCCGCGCGCATAGAGAAAGACAACGCGCACACGATCGGATGCCTCGGCCGGCGCGATCGCCGCCACCTCGGCTCGCGCCGCCTCGACCTCGCCGCCGAGCCGCGCGGCCAACGCCTCACCGCGAGGCACAACGCCAAGCGCGCCGGCGACCTCGGTGACGAGCGCGCCGGCGGTGTCGATGCGGCGATCAGAAGAAATCATCACCACGGGGATGCCCGCGTCGCGCAGCTGCTGCCGCACCTCTTTGGGGCCGATCGTGGTGTCGGTGAGGATCACGGTGGGGCCGAGAGCGAGGATCGCCTCTGCCGAGAGGGTGTGGCCGGCGGCGGTGACGACGGGGAGTGTTTCGGTGCCCGCGAATCCGGTGGAGGCGTCGCGGCCGATCACGTTGGGCCCGAGGCCCAGCCCGAAGACGGTGGCGGCAATTGTGCCCGACACGTCGAGCGCAAGGATGCGGCTGACGTCGGTGACGGTCACCTCGCGCCCCTCGGCATCGGTGACGGTGATGGGCAGCGCCGGGGCCGTGGTGTCGTTGATCGTCGCGACCGCGTCGCTCGCGAGGCACGCAGTTGCGCCTCCCGTCGCCGTGCGCGGCGCGTCGAGTAGTTCGAGCGAGCTCAACGGGGCCTCGGCGTCGGCGCAGTGCTCGCCGGTGCCGGACGCATTGGTGTTTGCGTCGCCCTGGCTCTGTGAACCGGAGGGGGACGGTGCGCCCGCGGCGCAACCGCTGAGCACGAGCGCGAGGCCGACGAGGGCGGCGATCGCCCGGGGAGGCGTCAATTTCATCGTTGATCCAAAGCTGTTTGGGGTGGGCCTGGCCGTGGGCCGGGTCACTGTCGAGCAATTGTTAGGCAAGGCTAACCTAATAATTGACACGACGCGGCTTTGCGTCCTAGTGTCGGGATTGCTCAACATAGCTGAGCCTAACCTAAACCCCCATCCCCACGATCTTGTTACCCGTCTTCGGTGTGCACAGTGCCTGTGCGCACGAGAAGGCCGGTGCATCCACGGAGAAAATATTGTGACTGCCCTTCCCCGCGTCGGAAGCCCGCGAGAGCCCCTCGCCCGCACCGACCGCGCCCGAGCGGCGCTCGCCGCATTGCTCGCCTTTGTGCTCATCGCAGCTGCCTCCATCGTGGGTGCGCTTCCCGCACGCGCAGCGGATGCCGCGGCCACAGCCACGATCGGCGGTGCAACAACGGACGGCCTCAGCGTGCAGGTGAGCGCAAGCGGGCTCGACGGCGTCCCCGGCGCCTACGTCGCGCTCATCCCGCGGGGCTCCGAAGGCTCGGTGACCGCCGAAGCTGGCTCCGCCGCGTTGGCATGGGTGCGCTCCGTCACTGATGGTGCATTCACGACGACGCTGACTGCCCCGACGGCAGGGCTTGACCGCAGCGTCGAGTACGAGGTGCTCGTGTGGCAGCAGCACTCAAATCCGAGCGCAGAGAACATCTATGCGCGTGGCGACCTCGCGATCAGCAGCGCGCAGTGGGACGCGGTCTTCCCGCCCGTCGAGCCCGAGCCGACCCCCGAGCCCACTCCCGAGCCGACCGAGCCCGCGCTGCCGACCCCGTCCGTGACGGTGTCGAAGACGGCGGGTCTCGACCCCAAGGGCGAGACGGTCACCGTGACGGGCGTCGGCTTCGTGCCGAACGCGCCGGCGACGTCGGGCACGCGCCCGCCGCTTGCCGGCACGTTCACCGGTAGCTACGTGGTGTTTGGTTCGTTCCTTGAGACCTGGCAGCCCTCCGTGGGTGCGCCGGTGTCTGCGCGCAAGGCGTTTGACACGAAGTGGGGCGTGCTTGCCGCCGACATGGCGACCATCGGTGGCGACAAGGCGGGCGCGATCGAGATCGCCGCCGATGGCACATTCACCACGACCCTCAGCATCAGCAAGAACGACGCTGAGGCACTCGCGGGCG
>JAKOTS010000009.1 GCA_029777095.1 Actinomycetes bacterium
CATGCTGCCCGAGTACACCGAGGTCGTGCTGTTCGGCTCCGGGAACAGCGGTCTCTCCGGCGACGGCAAAACCGGGGAGTGGCAGAGCTATTACAACAACGTCGCCGCGTTCCAGCGTCAGAACCTGTGGCAGGCGGGGGCCTTCGGTGGCGGCATGCAGCAGGCCGTGCGCCTCGCCATGCTGTGCAAGACCGGCCCGACAAGGGGCCAACTCGACATGACGGTCAAACCCGTGTGGCCCCCGCTGTGGACCGAGTCCGCCAAGGCTACCGCGGAGACGCGCAAACTCAACGCCGAGGCCCGCGCGATGGACCGGGCGAATCTCGGCATGACGCCCGCCGCGTTTCTGCGCCACGACACAACCCTCGCCGGCGCACCAGGGTCGACCTACCCGTCCCTTGACGTGGACGAGGAGAGACTGCCGACCATCGCCCCAGGCGGCGGCGCACTGGAGAGCCCCGCCGCTGGCCAGGGCGAGGCCGCTGTCACGCCCGCTACGGCCCTCGGTGCAGTCGCCGAGGACAACGCCGCAGGCAACCCCGCTGCGCCCGTCGCAGACGCCGCCCCGCAGACGCCGCTTTTCGAGCCGGTCACCCCGACGCCAGCCGAGGAAGCCGCATCCTCCGCCAACGTCGCCGCGACCATGGCCGCCTCGCTCCCTCCCGACATCGCCACCGAGAAGGAGCTCGCCAAGGCCCTCGCCATGTCGACCATCGCCTTCCGCAAGTGGGTCGACACGACGAACGTCACCACCTACCCGACCCCGCCCGGGACGAGAGGCGGCCACCGCTACAGCCTCGGCGAAGTTCTCAAGGCGTGGAACGATGCGGCGCGTCGGCGGGTTGACTCGATGCGTCAAAAGTAACGCCGCCCACCCTTGCAGGATGACCCGCAGCGACAGTATCACGCCCCGCCGCTGCCGTGCGCCGCCTTGTTGGCCACCGCCTGCGCATACGCGACAGGATCCATCTCAAAGGTCCGCGCGTCTGCGATGGTCCTGCGAAGCCCCGTCTCGCCGACCAACTCCACGATCTGCTTGCACGCGGTGAATCCGACGCCGCTCTCCTGGGAGACTGCGTGCGCGTGCGCGTGCTCGTGCTCGGCCGGCGGCCACAGGCACATCTCTCCCGCTGCCACGGCAGCAATCTTCTTGAGCGCATCGGCGAACCGCAGCGCGTCCGCTGGGGTGATGGTGGAGGAGTCGCCTTGTCCATGGCCGATCATCACCACGCCCTCGAGTGGCTTGGCGGCGACCCACAAGGTCATCCCTCTGAGCGGTTCGATGTCGATGTCCGTGACAGGCACCGTCACGAAGTCATCGACGTGTCCGGTGACCTCCTGTGTGCCGACCAGAAACTTGATGGTTCGCGGGTCAAAACCACCAGGTGTCAGAAGTCCGCGGAGGCTTGGCGCGACCGCCGACTCGTGCGCCTTGATGTGCTTGGTCGCCTCGCAGTTCGCCTGTCCGGCCTTGGCTGTCTCTGCGGCGTCCAGGTAGCGGAAGAAGGCGCGCTGCTTCTCGGAGGCTGTGATGCCCTCCTCGGTGGGCACGAGCGTGATCAGCACCGGTGACATGGCCGGTCGCATCGGCAGCGTCGCGGCGATGTACGCGTGACCGGCCTTGAGAACGGCCTGCGCCTCGGCGTTCTTCTGATCGACCCAGAAGATGTCACCGGCGACGAGACGTTGGAGGATGGACGGCGCGAAAGTGGGCTCGGTGGATGCTGTCGTCATGCTTGAGATTTTAGCATGAGCGCCAGCCCCTCCCTGTCGACCTTCCTCCTTGCCTCGTCTCGCGTGCGTCCATCCTCGTGGACCCTATTCAGGTAGGGCTTCCGAGGTGTCGGGGGGAGTGGCCCAAAGCCGCTCCGTTGTCGCTAGGGCCGCCCCGCACGCGGAGCGCCTGAATAGGGTACAGGAGGACGCACGGTCTTGTCAAGGGGTCTACGAGGGCTTGTCGCAGTGGTTAGTTAAAAGGGGCTGGTAGCCGTTGCCCTAGTTGGCGCATCCGCCGCGGCGCGTATTTCGCATGGCAATCCCGGCCTGAAAGAATAACTTGACACCGGCGAGCAGCGGGGTTACTGTCTGCGAGCAATGAGCAACCCCACTACTGACGACCGTGACGAGACCATCGCATCCCTCCGCGCACTCCTGCGCAACAAGGAGAACGAACTAGCCGACCTGCGCCGCGACCTGTCCCGCTCGCATGGGCGCATTGAGTTTGCCAACCCGGGCAGCGCGCTCCGGGCTGCGTCGTCCTGCAACCCGCGCAACCTGCCATGCCCGACCTGCGGCGAGGATGACAGACTCACGCCCGAGGACGCGCGCATCGGCTATCAGTGCGACGAGTGCGCAGACCGTGCCGAGGGTCGCGGCGGGTACGAGTGAGGTGTGCGCGGCCCGCCGCGCCGTGCTAGATTGACAGCATGACCGACGACCGAAAATCCATCGTGGACTACATTCTTGCTGCTCAGATCGAGCGCGGCGACGACATCATCACCGCCAAGCCCAAGACCACCATCGCCGACCTCCTCGCGCTGCATGACCTGGACCT
>JAKOTS010000015.1 GCA_029777095.1 Actinomycetes bacterium
TATGTGTCCCTGTCGTGCCTGCTGTGTGGCCGCATCCGACCCGGCCGCCTGGTCAACCTCACCGAGGCAGGGCTTGCCCTGGCGTCGCGTGGGCTCTCTGCGAGCGCGGCACAGATTCGCCGCGCGAAGGTCCCGCCCGGCCTGTACCGCGCCGACGAGGTGAGTCACCGCGGGGACACCGGCGCCGGGCAGTACCTCACGTCGCTCAAACTGCGGCCGATCATCACCCCGCTTGCGGCGCTGGCCTTGTCGGACTACCAGCGCCTTGCGCTTGACGTGGACGACGTGGTGCTCGGCGACTTGCTCGGCCTCACGTAGTTGCGGCGCCGGTGCGCGTGCCGTGCTAGGATGTCGGCATGAAGCCAACCATCGGAAGAATTGTTCACTACCACCCGTGTGTTTGCCGCGACGCATCGGACCCGGATACCAGCCCAATCCCACTCGTCACCTACGCGGCGCTCGTCGTTGATGTCCACCGCGACGGCACCCCCATCCTACGCGTGTTTCCGGATGCAGGCGATTCGTACATCGTAGACTGCGGCATCAACGGGTACAACGTTGATGGCGTCACGAGGACTGACGAACCGGCGATGGGCCATTGGAACTGGCCGCCGCGCGAGTAGCCTCCGCGTGTGCCCGCCGAAGAAGTCGACCTGTGGCGAGACGTGCGGCGCGGCGCCGTGCGGGACATCTATCAGACGTTCCGCGTGGCGCTCCCCGGTGCCGTTGCGTCGTTCGCCCGTGACACCGCCCGCGCGACGCTTCGCTTGATGGTGCGGTTCGTGGGGACAGACCTAAAGGCGCGCGACGAGCCGACGCCCGTGGACGTGCCGGTGATGCAGTACGCGGGCGGCGGGTACGGTGCATGGTTTGACATGAACCCCGATGACCCAGCGGTGGTCGTGTGCTGCGACGGGCCCATCCGCGGGTACTACGAATCAGGGTCCCCGGTCACCCCGGTGACGGGCCAGTCGCACGACTTCGGGTGTGCAGTCGCGTTCCCCGGTGGCCGCATCAGCAACACGGACGCGCCGACACCCCCGCCGAACAACGCCGGAGAGATGCACCTCGGCGCCGCCGATGGGACCGCGGCCGTCATCCTCCGCGGCGCCGGCCTGCCCTCGCCGGGTGAACTCGGCTCGGTCGTCGTGGCGTCCACGGGACCCGTTGCGTCGCTCCTCCTCGGCGGGACGGCGGCGGTCCTCGGCGTCGCCCGTCTCACGGATGAGGTCGCGCCGGACCCCACATGGACCGCGTTCGCCATCGCCGTCGCTGGGTACATCAACGGCCTTGTCCCCGGGTCGGTCGTCGTACCGAGCGCCGTCAAGGTGGGCGTCATCTCCACGGCGAGCGAGAAGGTTGTCAGCGAGTGACGTGCTAGAATGGCGCCATGAAACTCGTGTACGTTGCAGGTCCATATCGCGCATCCACGCCGTGGGGCGTCGCGCAAAACATCCACGCCGCCGCCGAGGTATCCGTACAGCGGTTCAAGTCATGACCTCGAGGAACAACCCATTAAAGGTCCGACCCGCATCCTGCAGATTCTGTGGGTCTTCGTGGATTCCCCAGAACGGCCAGTCCACGGAGTTGAACTACTGCACTCGTTGCAGCTCAAGTCGGCTAGACAAGGCGGCTAGAAAGCAAGGGTGGGTGAAGTGTATCCTTAACGACGATAAGCCGTACTTGGAATGATTGATTACTTGCAGAAGCCATCGCCGTCGCCGGGTTCATCAACGGCCTCGTCCCCGGGTCGGTCGTCGTACCGAGCGCCGTCAAGGTGGGCGTCATCTCCACGGCGAGCGAGAAGGTGGTCAGCGAGTGATGTGCTAGAATGGCATCATGGAAATGCCAAAGCTAACCGTGGTCGCATCGTGCGGAAAGTTCATCGTGGAGTCCGACAAGTCGATCCCGGACCCGCATCACAGCAACGTGAAGAAGGTGTTG
>JAKOTS010000020.1 GCA_029777095.1 Actinomycetes bacterium
GACGCGACCCGCGCGCAGTAGCGAGACGCGAGACCCGAGACGCACCTCGCGGCGATTGGGGTGCCATCATCGCCCGGAAATGAGGTTGGGGGCGCCCAATGACTGCAACGAGCGCTCCGGTGAGCGATCGCGATCCGTTGCGCCAGCGAGAGTGCCCCGCCGCACTCCGCGGGTACTGGTTGCGCGGCGCATACAGGCGTAGCGTGTTGCGCGGCGAAGGGGCGCCCACTCATGAAGATTCTCTTTCTCACAGCCGATCTTGGCGGCAACATTCCACCGACGCTCGCGGTGGCAGAAGCACTCACCCGGGCCGGGGCGACCGTCGAGATCGCCGGACTCCCGGCCGGGCGAACCCCGTTCGTAGAGGTACCGTTCGCTCCCGCAACAGCGATCAGTCCCGAGCCCGGGGTCAAGCGGTCGCGCGGTGCCGGCGCCCTGCTCCGCCTCATGGCCGGTCGCCGCACGTCAGATGCGGCTGCGGCCCTCATCACCGAGCGCGGTTGCGACCTCGTCGTGATCGACTGCATGACACTGGGGCCGATCCGTGGCGCGCTCACGACCACGGCGCCGGTCGTGCTGCTCTTCCACACCCTCGGCGCATTCTGGGTGCGCGACTTCGATCGCGGCCCGAGGGGACGATTGCTCGCGATGTTGGGTGTGCGACCGAAGAAGCTGTGGGATGCCGCGGCCGCACGCCTCCTCGTCACCGACGCCGAGCTCGACCCGGCCCGCGATGATCCAGCGCTGGCCGGTTTCGAATGGACAGGCACAACCGAGATCGGGGCGGAGCCAGGAGCGAGGGGCGCCCGGCCGCGCGTGCTCGTTGCGCTCAGCAGCACCGAGTGGCCCGGCATGCTCCCCGTGTATCGGCGCATTGTCGAGGCGATCAGTGATCTCCCGATTGACGCGGTGGTAACGACGGGGGGAGCCGAACTCGGCGGCGACCTCGTCGGCACCGCGAACGTCGAGGTGCGTGGCTGGGTCGCGCACGACGAACTCTTGCCGGGCGTTGACCTACTGATCGGGCACGGCGGACACTCCACCACGATGAAAGCCCTGGCCCACGGCATCCCGCTCTTGATCATCCCCATCAACCCGACCGCCGATCAAAAGCTCATGGGCGCCACGATGCAAGCGGCCGGGCTCGGGCAGTGGTTGCCGAAGTCCGCGAGCGTGCAGAGCATCCGTGATGCGGTCAGCAATCTGCTGGGGGCCAGCACCGGCGGCGAACACACGCGTGCGACGGCCGCGGCAACGGGGCGCAGGCTCCGTGCCGCTGTTCCGGGTGCTGAAGTGGCCGCGGCACGGATCCTCGCGATCGCGGGCGCGGCCACTTCACAAACGCTCCGCTAACTCAGGTTCGCGATGTTGCCTTCGCGCATCGGTGGGGGCAGGATGCCGTCAGGGATCGGGCAGTCGTACGGTGTGACGGCCATGATGCCGGCGAATTCAGACTTTGCGGCAGCCAACAGATCGGCGTCGGCAGCGATGTCGACGACGGTCGAAGCCATCGCCTTCGCGGCGTGCAGCATGCCCTTGTGCGCCGCGGGCAGCTTGCCCTGCGCGACCATCAGCCACGAGTGCGGCGGTGTGCCGATGGCGTGGGTGCCGCCGCTGATCTGCACGGTCGGCACGCTCCAGCTCACATCGCCAACATCGGTCGAACCGGTCGACTGGTTGCGCGAAGCGGGGTTCACGAGCGGCGAGATCCCGGCGAACAACGACTGGCTCTGATCGACGCCAAGGCGCTGGCGCGCCCGCACAACCTCCGCGGGCACCATGCTGGCGACGAACTTCGCCGCCGTTGCCTGGTCGGCAGCGTCGAACGGCACGCCACCGATCGCTTGGACGTTCGCGTGCAGCGCGGCCTCGAGGGTCGCGTTCGGCAGGAGCTCGGAGCTCGCGCCGTCAAACTCGATCTCGAGCGTGGTCTCGGTCATGAGGGCGGCGCCCTCGGCGATCTTCACGACCCGGTCGTACAGTTCGCGCATCTGCGCGACGTTGACGGCACGAACGATGTAATAGACCTCGGCGTAGGCCTGCACCACGTTGGGCGAGACCCCACCGGCGTCGGTGATTGCGTAGTGCACGCGGGCGTTGTCGGGCATGTGTTCGCGCAAGAAGTTCACGCCCACATTCAAGAGCTCGACCGCGTCGAGCGCGCTGCGGCCAAGGTGCGGCGCGGCACCCGCGTGCGAGGCGATACCCCGGTACCGGAAGTACACCTGCGTGTATGCAAGTGAAAGGCCCTGGCTGGTGCGCATTGCAGATCCCGGATGCCACGACACAGCGGCATCCACATCTTCAAATGCGCCCCGCTGCACGAGGAACGACTTGCCCGCGGCGGCCTCTTCAGCCGGGCAGCCGTAGTAGCGAACCCGGCCAGGCAGGCCCTGCTCTTCGAGGTGTCGGGCTGCCGCCACCGCTGCCAGGAGCGAGCCGGCGCCGAACAGGTTGTGCCCGCACGCGTGACCGCTGGTATTTGAAGTCTCGGGGTTCGGCTGCACTTCGGCGACCCCGTCGGCCTGGCTCATGCCCGCGAGCGCATCGAACTCGCCGAGGACTGCGATGATCGGACCGCCTTCACCCTTCTCGGCAGAAAACGCGGTGGGGATGCCGGTCAGTGAACGTTCGACGCGGAAGCCGAACTGCTCGGCCACTGCAATCTGCTTCTCGACCGACTCGTGTTCGATCCAACGGAGCTCCGGCGCATCCCAGATCTCGTCGCTGAGCTGGGTGAATGTTGAGCCGATCTCTTCAACGATCTGCTCAATCGGACTGGTGTCTTTCAAGATGTACCTCCCAGGGTGTGCTTCGCAGTATTCACCAAAGGCACGCCGGGGCGTGAGAAATCTGCCAGCGAGCGCCGATTATTACCGGCGCTCTCAAAGGTTGCCCTTGTTGCCCGTGTTGCTGTTGGCGCGGTGAGGGCGTTCTCGTCCTGCACTAAGCTCGGCGTGCAGGAATCACGGTGCAATGTTGCTCTGGACGAAGGGGAGTTGGCGTGCAGGCTGCCACACAGGATTCGGTCACCCGGCGCCACACCATTGTGCTCGGGCTTAAGCTCCTGGCCGGGCTGATGATCATCGCCGCCCCAGTATTCATCGCGGGCATCTGGGTGCCTGGGCTGAGCGACGTCGCATTCTTCGGCATCCTCGCCGCCTCATTCGGTTGGATCGCCGGGGGAGTGCGCATCGGGGCGCTCGTCGTCGCATCCCTCGCCGTGTTGGGGGTCGTGGTGACGTTGCTGCGAGGGCAGACGTGGGCCCTGGCATTGATTCTCATCGGGCTCGGCGTCCTCTATGGCTACGCGGCCAGCCGGGGCGTCGGCAAGGCGGTGTTGCAACTGCCGATCCTCACCCCGTACTTCATCCTGAAACCCCCAACCCTGTTCAGTGACCCGCCGGTGATCGACGCGAAGTACATCGTCGGCGTGCTCGTGGTCATGCTGGTGACTGGACTCTGGGCGATCTTGGTCTTGCACCTTGCGGCCGGGACTCGCACGTTGCAACACGTCGAAGTGCGCGAGCCGCGCGTCCCGCTGCTTTACGGCACGATTTTGGGCGTGCTTTCGGCCGTGGTCATGATCATCGGCACCTCGACCGACCTCAAAACCCACTGGGTGTGGGTCACCCTGACGCTCTACGTGCTCGCCGACCCGCAACAGCTCTACACGCCCGCGAAGATGTGGGGCCGCGTGCTCGGCACGCTGGCAGGTTTCGCCGTGGTCTCGCTGCTCGTGTTGGTGGGCATCCCCGACAATGTGCTGCTGATCCTCGCGTTGCCTGCGCTGTGGCTCACGCTGGTCTTCATGGTCATCGGCCGGCCATATTGGCAATACGCGTTGTTTCTCACGATCACCGTGGTGTTCATGGGGATGGCCGAGGTGAACACCCTCTTGCTTGATGCCGAGCGGATCGGCTTCACGATCGTCGGCGCGGGGCTCTCGATCCTCGCCGCGATACTGGTGAATGTGATCGGCTATCGGCGTGCAGGGTTGTCGGCCCCGGCCCCGGCCCCGGCCTCAGATCCGGCGACTGCCCCGGTCCGCAAGCAAGACTGAGGGGTCCGGGCAGATCGGATCGCGGCGGCGCAGTCTCGTGCCCGCCCGGGGCCACCTCGAGATCTCACCCGCGCAGCGCGGCGATCGCATCCACGATGGCTGCGGCGACCACGCGTTTCGGGCCGGCGGCCTCGCCCACAACCTCGCCGCCTTCGCCGATGATTTCGACCGCGTTGTCGGCAACCTCGAAGCCGTGCTCGGCATCGGCAAGATTCACCGCCAACAAGTCGACGCCCTTGCTCGCGCGCTTCCGGCGAGCGCGTTCGCGTCGTTCCTGCGGCGATGTCGATGTCTCGGCAGCGAAGGCCACGATGACCTGCCCGTCCGGTGCGGCACCGTTCGCTCGGGCGGCGGCGAGCCCCGCGACCACGTCGTCGTTTTCGACGAGCGCAATCTGACGCAGCGGACCGCCCTCCTTCGTGAGCTTTGTGGGTGACGCGGTCGCTGGGCGGTAATCGGCGACCGCGGCGGCCATCACGACGATGTCGGCCGTGCGTGAGGCATCCGTCATCGCTGCACCCAACTCGATGGCCGTCGATACGGGCTCGACGCGCACGCGCGGATGCGTGGATGCCTCGCCCAACACGTCAGCGCCGATGTGCGCCGAGACCAGCAAGACCTCGGCGCCGCGGTCGGCCGCCTCGAGCGCGAGCGCGACCCCCTGTCGCCCGCTCGAACGATTGCCGAGAAAACGTACGGGATCGATCGGCTCCCGGGTACCGCCCGCCGAAATGGCCACATTGAGCCCGGCCAGGTCACCAGGGGCGAGCAGCCGGAGCGCTGCGGCCACGATGTCTTCGGGCTCGACCAGGCGCCCCGGCCCGCTGTCGCCACCGGTCAGCTCGCCCGACGCGGGGCCGACGATGTGCACGCCACGCTCGCTCAGCGTACGAATGTTCGCCTGCGTCGAGGCGTGCAGCCACATCTCGGTGTGCATCGCCGGCGCGATCATGACGGGTGCCGACGTTGCAAGCAATGTGGTCCCGAGCAGGTCATCGGCGAGGCCCGCGGTCATCTTCGCAATCGTGTTCGCGGTCGCGGGTGCAACGATCACCAGGTCGGCGTTTTGGCCGAGCGCAACATGGCGCACCTTCGCGACATCGTCGTGCACGCTCGTCGTGACGGGGTTGCGGCTGATCGCCTCCCACGTCGGCAGCCCAACAAATCTCAGCGCATCGGCCGTCGGAATGACATGCACCTCGTGCCCGGCCTTCACAAACAGGCGCACGATCTGCACCGTTTTATACGCGGCAATTCCACCAGTGACTCCCACAACGATGTTCATGCGCTTGATTCTGCCCCACGCACCGCACCATTGCTCTGCGTATTCTCGCCGAAGTGTCGGTTCTGTCGCTCGCGCGGCGTTGCTCGCCACGCCCGGCCTAGACTGTCGGGCGTGTGCACAGTGATGATCAACATCGCCGAAGACGGGGTAGCGCGGCTGCTGGCCGTCCGCGATGAAAACCCCGCGCGCGAGTGGGACGCCCTGGGCGAATGGTGGCCCGAGAGCTACCCGAACGTCGTTGGTATTCGTGACCGCCGCGCGGGTGGCGCCTGGCTGGCCGCGGACGCCTCGACGAGGCGCCTCGCCGTGTTGTTGAACCGCGCCGACACCCTCGGCCTGCCTGAAGCAGAGGTGCGCTCTCGCGGCGCCCTCGTGCTCGAGTCGGTAGCCGGGCGCTCGCCGGAGGGCTCCCAGCGCGTGCACGGCTTTAATCTGCTCGAGGTGAACCCCGCCGGAGCGCGGGTGATCTCGTGGAATGGTGAGACGTTGAGCGAGACCCCCGTCAGCGCGGGCACGCACATGATCGCGCACGACGATCTCGACGACCCCCGCACGCCTCGCATCGCCCACTGGCTGCCGCGCTTTCGCGAAATGGCGGCAGCGGCCGCGACGAATACTCCGGATGCCGCGGCAACGCCGTGGTGGACCCCCTGGGTCGATCTGCTCGCCGAAAGCACCGCGCTGTCGATCGACGACGATCGCGCGATCATTCGCGACAACCGCACCCTCGGGTACTCGACGGTCTCACTGCTCTATGCCGTCGCCGAGGTGTCGTCGCACGGCGTGACAATGCGCGATCACGAGCTGCCCGCGCCAGGGTGCTGGGGCTGAGCGACGGTCTGAAGATCGGCTGGACGGCAGGGCAGCAGAGCGCCGGCGCACCAGCGCATCGACACAAGAACGGGAGCGGGCCCCCAGATCGTGGTGGCCCGCTCCCGTGGTCTTGTGGCTACTTGCTCGCTACCGCTTCTGGCTTCTTCTTGCCGACCAGCGACTGAACGGCCTTCTTGATCACTTCGAAGTCGTCCTGCTTCTTCGCGACAAACTCGAGTGCCTTGACCCCGGTGTCAAGTGCACCGGTTACAACGTCTCCGACGTCCTTGAACTGGTGGCTGACGTTGCCCGCGAGGCCGCCTTCGAGCGCGAGCTTGCTCACGAGGTCGAGACGCAAGGTCTTTGATCCCTCGTTGAAGCTGAGCTCGTCGAGGTCGACCCAGACAATTCCGGGGCGAGTCGTCGACTCGAACACGTAACGCTTGTTTGTGAGGTCGAGCACGACCTGCCAGATGGTCTGCGAGGCGTCTGGCTTGCCCGGCTCCGGCGTGCGGAAGGGCTGCGCGGCATTGCGGATGATGCTGAACATCGCCGCGATCGCGTCGACCTGCGTCTTCGGCTTGACCTGGTGCTCGACGTAGAACTGCGCACGAGCGAAGCGGTCACTTGCCAGCGTCGAACCGGGCAGCGGCTTGTCGCCACCGAGGCCCGAGTACTGCTTGACCAGCTCGAGCTGTTTGTCGAACGTCGGCGAATTGGTCATGACCTTGTAGTCGCGGCTGTGATAAACCTGCGGCTTGCCGTCGACGTACTCGATAATTGCGGAGTCGCCCGTCGCGTCGTCGATCGCGAGGTGCAACGCTGGCACCAGGTGCCCGGTCGGGTCGAAGAGCTGGGCGATCGCGACCTGCGAGCTGTTTGTCCATTCGACGGCCTCCACCACGGTGGCGAAGTTGTCGAGGTAGTACTGGAGCCAGACGGCCTGGCTCAGCTGGGTGGCCGTTGCCTCGGGCTTGCCGTAGTCCGATTCGGTGAGCCACAGGATGTGCCCGGCAAAGCCCTTCTCGTTCATTCCATCGGTGCCGATGAGGTCGAACGCGGTTGCAACGAGGCTGCCGTACTTCGAGCGCCAGGTGAGGTTTCCATTCACTCCGTCCGTGCGTTCGATCCCTCGCGGGTACTTCCAGAGGTTGGAGAGGAGATCCATGTGGAAGTCCATGTTTCGGCCGATGATGACTGATCCGTTGGCGTCGGGCCATACAACTCGTGTGCACATAGCGTCGAACATCCTTTCTGAACTGAAGTAGTTTCGTGGCACTGGTGTGATGTCGAACCGCGTGCTTCGACGTGGGCTCAGCCTATGAAGGCGCGGGAATACGTTGATTCGACGGCATGCGATTTCACCAGCCGCATCACCCGCGCGTCACCCGAGAGCGAAAAGCGGCGAGGTGCTGAGTTCGCTGCGCGTCGAGCGGGCGCACAATTGGAACATGCCGGAATTCACAGACGCACCGCAGCCCCCGCACCACGACGCCACGATGCTCGATAACGCGGCCTGGCACGCGCTCGTGGAAGGCCACGCACGTTTCGCCGAGGGCGACGCCCTCGTGCGGCGTTACCCGGCCGATGTCGCACCGTTCATCGCGGCGCAGAACTGGGAAGACGCGCGGGTGTGGGACTCGGTGGTCGATCTGGTCGGGCATGAGACGAACATTGTGCTGTTCGGTGGGCCACCGGCCGTGCCCGACGGGTGGGAGGCGCTGTGGCGGATCGACGGTGTGCAGCTCGTCGAGACGGCGGCGCTCCAGCCGGTGCCAGATGCGGAGGCCCTCCTCTTGGGCGAAGCCGATGTGCCCGAAATGCTTGGGCTCGTCGCGCGCAACGAGCCCGGGCCGTTTATGCCTCGCACGCATGAGCTTGGGCGCTACGTTGGGTTCCGCCGTGACGGGCAGCTCGTGGCGATGGCCGGCGAGCGGCTTCGACTCGATGGGTGGGCAGAGATCAGCGCGGTCTCCACCGACGATGCCTACCGCAGGCAGGGGCTCGCATCCAGGTTGGTGCTCGACGTTGCGTTTCACATCCAACAGCGGGGCGACCGGGCGTTCATGCACGCTGCCGCAACCAACGTCGGTGCGATCGCGGCGTACGAGCGGCTGGGCTTTGCTCGCCGCGCGCACACCGAATTCACGGGCGTTCGCGTTCCGTGACGCTGCGCTGAAAGTAATGTTGGGACGCGCCATAGGCATCGCGACACGCCGGTCGTAGACTCAGGATGCCACGGCCCCGCCGCCCTCGAGCGTCAGGCCGTTTTGTACCCGGCTATCACAAGGACGTGAAGCACATGAAGGCAGCTGTATTTCGGGCGCACGACGAGCCCTACCGTATTGAAGATGTCACGCTCGGAGAGCTGGCGGCAGACGAACTTCTCGTTCGTATTGTCGGGGTGGGCATGTGTCACACCGACATGTTGCTCCGAAGCCCGGCCATGGCTGCGGCGCTTGCGCCTGCGATCCTCGGCCACGAGGGCTCGGGTGTCGTCGAGGGTGTTGGCTCTGCCGTCACTCGCGCGAAGGTCGGCGACCACGTACTCATCAGCTTCGACTCGTGCGGGTGGTGCAGTTCGTGCCTGCGCGGGGCGCCGGCATACTGCGTCGAGTTCATGGCCCGCAATGTCAGCGGCCGCCGGGCCGACGGCACCACCAGCGCGACGTCGGCGGGGGAGCCGATCGCCAAC
>JAKOTS010000057.1 GCA_029777095.1 Actinomycetes bacterium
GCGTTTTGACCAAAACGTGCCCCAACCCCGACAAACCGCGACGGGGGAGCAGGCAATGGGCGGCGAGCGGGCAGGCACAGGGGCGGGCGCCGGGTCAGGCTGCCCGAGCGACGCCCTCACCGACCGCGAAGCCGAGGTGCTCTCGCTCCTCGCCCAGGCGCTGAGCAACGCCGAGATCGCCGAGCGCCTCTTCATCGGCGAGGCAACCGTGAAGTCGCACGTGTCGAAGGTGCTGCAAAAGCTCGGCGCCCGCGACCGGGTGCAGGCCGTGGTGTTTGCTCATCGCAACGGGTTGGCGTGAGCCGCGGCATCCGCTCACTGTCTCTCGACACGCCGACTCTCTCCCCCACACGGGGGAGATGCAACACGCACCGCAAAACCCGTCGCATGGCGGATGCCCCGCCCGCCCGCACTCCGTAGCGTTGATGTCATCGCAATCAAGGAGGACGCATGCTCGAGCTTCGAGGCATCACCAAGAGTTACGGCGGACGGCGGGTGCTCGACGACGTCACGTTTAACGTCGCCCCAGGCCGACTGACCGGCTTCGTCGGCGGCAACGGCGCAGGCAAGACCACCACCATGCGCATCGTGCTCGGTGTGCTCGCCGACGACGGCGGCAGCGTCTCGCTCGACGGCACGCCCCTCACCGCGGCCGACCGCCGCCGCTTCGGCTACATGCCCGAAGAGCGTGGTCTCTACCCCAAGATGAAGGTGCTCGAGCAGATCGTCTACCTCGCCCGCCTGCACGGTTTTAGCAAGGCGGATGCCACGGCCGAAGCAACCGCGATCCTCGAACAGCTTGGACTCGGCGAGCGCCTCGGCGACAACGTCGAGACCCTCTCGCTGGGCAACCAGCAGCGCGCGCAGATCGCCGCGGCACTCGTGCATGACCCGAAGGTGCTCATCCTCGACGAGCCGTTCTCCGGTCTTGATCCCCTCGCCGTTGACGTCGTCGCGAGCGTCCTGCAGGAGCGCGCCTCGCGCGGCACCGCGGTGCTCTTCTCCTCGCACCAGCTCGATGTCGTCGAGCGCCTGTGCGACGACCTCGCGATCATCGCGGGCGGCACGATCCGGGCCGCCGGCCCGCGCGACGCCCTGCGCGAGCAGCACTCCACGCGTCGCTACGAGCTCGTCTCCTCGGCGGATACCGGTTGGCTCCGCGGTGAGCAGGGCGTCACGATCATCGACTTCGACGGCGGATACGCCCTCTTCGACGTCGACTCTGACGCCACCGCGCAGCGGGTCTTGCGCCAGGCAGTCACCCTCGGTGATGTCGCAAGCTTCTCGCCGCAGCATCCAACTCTTGCCCAGATCTTCAAGGAGGTCATCCAGTGAGCACCGCAACACGCAACTCGAACGCCAGCGCAAACCGCACCCCCACGCGTGCGCCCAACGAGCTGGGGAGCGTCTGGCTCGTCGCCGAGCGCGAGATCGGCTCGAAGCTGCGCAGCAAGGCGTTCATCATTTCGACCGCGATTCTGTTCGCGATCGCGCTGGCGGGCATCCTCTTCGCGGGTTTCGCCTCGAAGGATGTCTCGGGCACGCCGGTCGCCGCAGCCGGCGCCGTCGCAACCGAACTTGAAGGTGTTGCCGGGCTCGAGATCACGCCGGTCGCCGATCGTGCCGCCGCTGAGGCGCTGGTCGCGAGCGGCGATGTTGATGCGGCCGTTGTGGCCGATGCATCCAGCCCCGTCGGTTACGTCGTCATCGCCGACTCGAGCGCACCCACCTCGCTGCTGTTGACGCTCGCGCAGGTGCCGCCGGTCGAGCTTTTGAACCCCGCCGAGACCGATGCGGGGCTCCGCTACCTCGTCGCGATCGGCTTCGGCGTCGTGTTCTTGATGGCCGCCAGCCTGTTCGGCAGCACGATCGCACAGAGTGTCGTCGAAGAGAAGCAGACCCGCGTGGTCGAGATTTTGATCTCGGCGATTCCTGCCCGGTCGCTGCTCGCCGGCAAGGTGATCGGCAACACCGTGCTCGCGATGGGGCAGATCCTCGGGCTCGCGGCGATCGCGATCATCGGGCTCACCGTCACCGGGCAGACCGCCCTCTTGCAGGGGCTCGGCACGCCGATCGTGTGGTTCGCGGTGTTCTTCCTGTTCGGCTTCATCCTGCTCGCGTCGCTGTTCGCGGCCGCGGCGGCGATGGTCTCGCGGCAGGAGGACATCGGCTCCACCACGATGCCGCTCACGATGCTCGTCATGGCGCCGTACATGCTGGTGATCCTGTTCAACGACAACGCCCTCGTGATGTCGATCATGTCGTACGTGCCGTTCTCGGCACCCGTGGGCATGCCCATGCGACTGTTCCTCGGCGAGGCGCAGTGGTGGGAGCCGCTGCTGTCGCTCGTCATCCTCCTCGTCACCTGCGTCGCCGCGATCTGGGTGGGTGCGAAGATCTACGAAAACTCGCTCCTGCGCATGGGCGCCCGCGTGAAGCTGGGCGAGGCGCTGCGCGGCTAGCGTTTGGCGCTTGGCGTTTCGCGTTTCGCGTTGAGTGCGAGCGCGAGCGCGCGGCGGGTCGGCCCACACCGGGTCGGCCCGCCGCGGCGTTTGCGCCCGCACACCCCAGCCCGAAGTGCGATGTTTGGGCCGCGGCATCCGCTGTATTTGTGAAAATGGATGCATGGACTCGCTGCACGATGCCAACATCCACCATTTCGCCTCTGACAATCACGCCGGCGCGCACCCGGACGTGCTTGCGGCCCTGGCCGCGGCCAACGGCGGACATCAAGACGCGTACGGCGCCGATGCCTACACGGCGCGGCTCGACGAGGTGCTCGAGGGGCACTTTGGGACGGGCGTCGACGTCTACCCGGTGTTCAACGGCACCGGCGCGAACGTCGTCGGCCTGCAGTCGATGCTGCCGCGCTGGGGCGGCGTCATCACGGCGCGCACCGCGCACATCAACGTCGACGAGAACGGCGCCCCCGAGCGCATCGGCGGCATGAAGCTGCTCGCGCTCGACACCCCCGACGGCAAGCTCCGCCCCGAGCAGATCGACCGCGAAGTGTGGGGCTGGGGCGACGAACACCGGGCGCAGCCGCTCGTGGTGTCGATCACGCAGTCGACCGAGCTGGGCACGAACTACACGCCCGAGGAAGTGCGTGCGATCGCCGATGCCGCGCACTCGCAGGGGCTGCGCCTCCACCTTGACGGCGCGCGCATCGCGAATGCCGCCGCCTCGCTGGGCGTGCCGCTGCGCGCATTCACCACCGATGCGGGCGTCGACGTGCTGTCGCTCGGCGGCACGAAGAACGGGGCGATCGGGGCCGAGGCGATCGTTGTGTTGCGGCCTGAGGCATCCGAGGGTCTTCGCTATCTGCGCAAGCTCAACATGCAGCTCGGCTCAAAGCAGCGCTTCGCCTCGGCCCAGCTCATCGCGCTGTTCGAGGGCCAGCTGTGGCGCGACTCGGCGGCGCACGCGAACGCCATGGCCACGCGGCTTCGCAGCCGACTCACGGATGCCGCCGCCACCGCCCCGCTCACCCTGACCTTCACCCAGCCAACCGAATCGAATGCCGTGTTTGCGCGGCTTCCCGCCGCTGCGGCGAACGCGTTGCGCCCCCGCTTTGGGTTCTACGACTGGGCGGGCCCGTTCGCCGATGGAACCGTTGAAGTGCGGTGGATGTGCTCGTGGGACACGACCCCCGAGCACGTCGACGCCTTTGCCGACGCGATCATCGCTGGGTGTGGGTAGTGCGCCGGGTGCGCCGCACGTGTTGGGTGCGCCGGGTGCACCGGGAATAAATTCCCGCGCATAGAGTTAGACCCTATGGGCCAATGGCGACCCATCCCGCCTGAAATGTGAAAGTGAGGTCGCCGTGCACGCGTCCACCCTGAGTTCTGACCGCCGCGCCGAGACCGACAGCCCCCTGCTTGATGTGCTCGTGCACCGCTGGAGCCCGCGCGCGTACGACGCGACCGAGGCTATCGACGAAGCCAAGCTGGGGAGCGCACTCGAGGCTGCCCGCTGGTCGCCCTCGGCCGGTAACACGCAGCCCTGGCGCTTCATCGTGGCCCGCCGCGGCACCCCCGAGCACGCCACCGTGCAAGCAAACCTCGTCGGCTTCAACAAGGAGTGGGCAGGCGACGCCGCTGTGCTGATCGTCGCGATCGCCGAGCACACGAACGAGAACGGCGACGCCATGACCTGGGCGCATTACGACCTCGGCCAGGCGATGGCACACCTCTCGGTGCAGGCGCACCACGACGGCCTCCACGTGCACCAGATGGGTGGCTTCGACGGCTCGGCGCTGAGCGACGCGTTCGAGCTTGACTCGCGCTTCGCCCCCGTCACCGTTGCGACGCTCGGCACGCTCGGCGACCCGGCGCAGCTGCCCGAGGTGTTGCAGGAGCGCGAGGTCGCACCGCGCACACGCCGCGCCCTCGGCGACTCAGTCATCGTCGACGCGTAGGCGCCGGCGCGGCGCTTCGCTGCGTCGCCCCAGCGGTTCCCCGTCGCGCTCGTTCCCCTGCTCCCGCGCGCCCCCGCTCCCCCGTCGCGAAACGCCGCTACGAACGCCCAAAAGCGACAAAACGCGACGGGTGAGCGGCATTGCGTGCGCGGGCTTGGGCGAGCGGAATTGGGGCGGGGCGGCGGCGGCACCCGGAGCACTCGGCCCTAAGCGGTGCCGTCGCTCGACGCCGGAAGTTCTTGGCGATCGGGATGGAACGCGGTGAAGACTGAATACGTTTCGCCACCGGCATCCGGACCACGCTCTTTGAATTCATTGATCAGAGCGTAGAGCCTGTCTTCGAACTCGGATTTCGACGCGTCGTTGAGCTTGAGACCGAGCCAGCTGATCTGGAGATCGTCGGGGCTCAGGCCTTCGATCTGCTGAAGGAACGTCTCGACCAGCACGGGCGCCGCGTTCGGAATCTTGGCCGTCCACGACCGCCCCGTGGCGCGATACGGCACCTCTCGGGCACCCTGCGCACCCGCCCGCTCGGGCTCTGCGACGAGGAATCCGGTCTGCACGAGCGTCCGCACATGGTGCAGCATCGTGCCCGGGTTGACACCGAGCAGCGCGGCGAGCTCCTTGTTGGTACGTGATGTGTGGGCGCACAGCCGCAGCGTGCGCAGCCGGAACGGCGAGCTCAGCGCGCGCGCCATCGCCTGGGCTTCGGCATCCGCGGTCATGCCCCCACGCTACGTCACCGATTGACACATCTCAATCAGTGACGCAGACTGATTGGCATGTCTCAATCGGAGGGATCGCCCACGGGCGAGCCACAAGCATCCGACCCGCGTGAAGAAATGCAGGATGCCGCATCCCTCGCACCCCGCTCACTCTGGCACGACCGCAACTTCCTCACGATGTGGGGAGGTCAGTCGCTTAGCCAGTTCGGCGCGCAGTTGACCGAACTCGCGATTCCTGTGCTCGCGGTCTTGGTGCTGGGCGCGACCGAGTTCGAGGTCGGAGTGCTCACGGCCGCGGGTCTCGCCGCGTTCCTCGTGGTTGGCCTGCCCGCCGGTGCGTGGATCGACAGGCTTCGCAAGCGCCACGTGATGATCTGGGCCGACGGGGTGCGCGTCCTCGCGCTCGCCGTGATCCCCACGCTGTGGGCGTTCGACATGCTCGAGATGTGGCACCTCTATGCGGTCGCGCTGGTCGTGGGCGTGGCGACGGTTTTCTTTGACGTCTCGTACCAGAGCCTGATCCCGTCGCTCGTGCCGCCGCCGCAGATCGCCGAAGCGAACGGCAAGCTCGAGTCAACGCACCAACTCGCTGGCGTCGCCGGTCCCGCCGCGGGCGGCTGGCTCATCGGCGTGCTGGGCGCGCCCCTCGCGATCGCGGGCACCGCCATCACCTACCTCGCGTCGTTCTTCGCGCTGCTGCGCACGCGCGACTTCGAGCAGCCCCGTGACCCCGCCGATCACGCGCCGATTCTGCACGAAATCGGCGAAGGCCTGCGCTGGGTGTTCGGCAACCATCTGTTGCGCCGCATTGTGGCGACGACCGGCGTCTCGAACTTGTTCAACACGATCTCGTTCACGATGCTGCCCATCTTCCTGCTCCGCGAGCTCGGCCTCAGCCCCGCGTCGATGGGCGTGATTTTCGCGCTCGGTGCAGTGGGCGGCTTGCTCGGCGCCATCGCAACACCGCACATCGTTCGCAAGATCGGCGAGGCGCGCGCGATCCCGGTGGGCGCGATCGCGTTCAGCGTGGTGGCGATGGGGTTGCCGATCGCGGCCATGATCCCGCAATTCGCGTTCGCGCTGCTGGTCGTGCAGGGGTTTATCGGCAGCTTCACGGTGCTGCTGTACAACATCACGCAGGTCACCTTCCGCCAGCGCATCACGCCGCCACGCCTGCTCGGACGTATGAACGCGTCGGTCCGGTTCGTCGTGTGGGGCGTCATGCCCATCGCCGCGCTCGTCGCCGGCATGCTTGGCGAGTCGCTAGGGGTGCTCGCCACCATGTGGATCGGCGCGATCGGCCAGCTTTTCTCGGCCCTCTTCGTCGTGATCGGGCCGTTCTGGCGCATGCGGGAGCTACCGACCACGACGACGACCTCGTAACGCGGGCAGCGCGCGCCGTCGTCGCCCGTTCCCCCGTCACGTTCGCTCCCCCGTCGCGAAACGCCGCAACACACGCCCAAAAGCGACAAAACGCGACGGGTGAGCAAAGTTTGGCGGGCGGCGCCGGCACCGCGGCACCGCATCGATGCGCGGCAGGGCGCGACAGGGCGCCGCGTCGGGGCGGGGGTCGACAGGGCAGGGCAGGCCGGGACGAGACGCCCGCCCTAGCGCACCGCGCCCGACGAGGGCTCAGCGCCGACCCGGGGCGCCGGCATCCCATCCGGACGCCGCGAGCGCACGATACCGAGGATCGCGAGCACAATCGTCGCCACCCACATGATGAAGGCGAACACCGCGGCAAGCACGCTGATGAACGAACTCATCTCGTCGCTGATGCCGCCATCCGTCAACAGCGAGATCGCCGACGAGGAGGTCGGCCCGTCGGCCTGGTCGAGCACCGTCAGGCCCAGGAGCACAAGTGCGCCCCACAGCATCCATGACACGGTCGCGAACGAACGGCGAGTGGATGCCACCGGCCGCACATCGCGGTCAAACACGGTCAAGACCGGGGCGATGTAGAGCAAGAGCATCATCGGGATCCCGAAAATGAACCCTCCGACGGCGAGCCAGCCGAGCTCGGCGCCCAAGAGACCGCGTCCCCAGAACAAGAAGGAAATGACCAGGACGGGCGCAATCCACTGGGCAATAAATGCGACTCTGCCGGCGACCGAATATTTCATGTATCGACACTAGCGAGCGAACCTGGCCCATTACGCCGATGTGCACCGCGGCCCAGATTGCCGCCAAGCGCGTCGGCGGCGCGCACCAGCGCGAGGTGCGAAAAGGCCTGTGGCGTGTTGCCCGCGTGGCGGCGCATCGTCACGTCGTACTCCTCCGAGAGCAGGCCCAGGTCGTTCGCGATTCCGCACAGTCTGTCCATGAGCGCCGTCGCTTCGCCGAGCCGGCCCGTCGCCGCGTACTGCTCCACGAGCCAAAATGAGCACGCGAGAAATGGATGCTCCGACCCCGCCACCCCGTCGCCCAAGGTGTCGGTGCGATAGCGGTGCACCAGGCCGTCGCGCATGAGCTGGGACTCGATCACGGCGACCGTGCGGAGCATGCGGGGATCATCGGGGGCGCAGAACCCCACGAGGGGCAACAGGAGCAAAGAGGCATCCACCTCATTCGAGCCGTAGGACTGCACGAACGAGGCCCCGTCATCGCCGAGGCCGTGCGTTTCGACCTCTTCGCGGATCCGATCGCGCAGGGCTTCCCACCGCTCGGCGGGCCCGTCGAGGCCGTGCTCGCGCACTGCGCGCACGCCGCGGTCGAGCGCCGCCCACACCATCACGCGCGAGTGCGTGAACATGCGGGGCTCTCCGCGCATCTCCCAGATACCGTGGTCGGGCTTGTCGATCTGCGCCTCGACAAAATCGAGGAGCGCGCGCTGGAGGGGCCAGGAGAAGTCGGTTTCTTCGAGGCCGGCCAGCCGCGCCGCCTCGAGCGCGACCATCACCTCACCGACGACGTCGGCCTGAAACTGCTCGACGGCCCCGTTGCCGATTCGTACCGGCGCCGCGCCGTCGTAGCCCGGGAGGTTTGGTAGCTCGCGTTCGGGCAGGTCGCGCTCGCCGGCGATCCCGTACATGATCTGCACGTCGGCCGCGTCGCCCGCAATCGCGCGAAGCAACCACCCGCGCCACTGCTGCACCTCGGCCGCAAACCCGTGCGCGATGAGCGCCTCGATAGTCAACGAGGCGTCGCGCAACCAGACGTAGCGGTAGTCCCAATTTCGCACCCCGCCGAACTCCTCGGGCAGCGATGTCGTCGGCGCCGCGACGATCCCGCCGGTCTCTTCGTGCGTCAGCGCGCGCAGCACCAGGAGCGATCGCACCACCTCCGCGTGGCGCGGCCCGTCGTGGTCGATGCCTGCGGCCCAGTTGTGCCACCAGCTGGTGGTGTGTGCCAGTGCCGCGTCGGCATCGCAGGCGGGCGGCGCGCTGTGATGCGAGGGGAACCAGGTCAGGGTGAGGTCGGTCGTGTGCGCGGGAGTCACAGTGACGGTGCCGCGGTGCGCAAAACCATCGGCGTGCAGCCGCACGCCGCGGACGACGATTGCGTCGGGGCCCGCGATCGCGACGAGGGCGGGTTCGTCGTCGGTGCCGACCTGGCGCATCCACGGCATCGACCTGGCATAGTCGGGGCGCACCCGCAGTTCGACCTCGAACTCAACGTGGCCCTCGACCCCGCGAATGCGGCGCACGATATCGGTGTGCTCGTCGTGCGGCATGAACTCGATCACCTCGGCCACGCCGGTCGCAGTCGTCCAGCGTGTGTGCAGGACGAAGCAGTCGCCCTCGTACGCGCGCGTGGCGGTTGCCTCGGGGTCGGTGGGGCGGAGCCGCCATCGGCCGTGGCGTTCATCGCCAAGCAGCGCGCCGAAGAGCGAGGGGGAATCGAAGCGGGGCAGACACAACCAGTCGATACTGCCCTCGCGAGAAACGAGTGCCGCGGCGCGGCAGTCACTGAGCACTGCGTAGTCCTCGATGGGAGCTGCCATGCCCTCATCCTGCCAGCGGTGGCGGCAGCACAGGAAGATGGCCCAGGGAACGCGGCGCGTTCCCTGGGCCATGACTGCTAGTTGCCTTCTCGCCTCGGTGAGTCGCTCACGATTGAGAGCGACGAACCGTCGGCCGAGACATCCACTCGTACCGTGTCGCCATCGCGCACCCCACCCGAGAGGATCGCCATCGCGAGGCGGTCCTGAATCTCGGACTGGATCAGCCGGCGCAACGGGCGCGCCCCGTACATCGGGTCGTAGCCTCGCTCGGCCAGCCAAGCCCGGGCATCGGGCGTGACCGCCAGGGTGAGGCGACGTTCGTGCAGCCGCTCCTGGAGCCGATCGACCGAGATCTCGACGATCTGCGCGAGATCGTCTTCGGTGAGCGCCTGGAAGACGACAATATCGTCGAGGCGGTTCACGAACTCGGGCTTGAACGCCTGCCGCACGAGCGCCTGCACGGCCTCGTTCTTTGTGGCGAGGTCGAGCGTCGGGTCGATGAGAATCTGCGACCCGAGGTTTGACGTGAGCACGAGAATGACGTTGCGGAAGTCAACCGTGCGGCCTTGGCCGTCGGTCAACCGACCGTCGTCCATCACCTGCAGCAGCACGTCGAACACCTCGGGGTGCGCCTTCTCAACCTCGTCGAGTAGCACGACGCTGTAGGGGCGCCGGCGCACGGCCTCGGTCAGCTGACCGCCCTGCTCGTAGCCCACGTAGCCCGGAGGTGCACCAACCAGTCGCGAGACCGAGTGCTTCTCGCCGTACTCCGACATGTCGATACGCACCATGGCGTGCTCGTCGTCGAAGAGGAACTGCGCGAGCGCCTTGGCGAGCTCGGTCTTGCCGACACCGGTCGGGCCGAGAAAAAGGAACGAACCGGTGGGGCGACCGGGGTCGCTGATGCCGGCACGCGAGCGGCGAACCGCATCCGAGACGGCCTTGACCGGCGCCTTCTGCCCGATGATCCGCTTGCCGAGCTCCTGCTCAAGGTGCAGCAGCTTCTCGGTTTCGCCCTGGAGGAGACGCCCGACGGGGATTCCCGTCCACGCCGCGATCACGCCCGCGATGTCTTCCTCGGTGACCTGGTCGTTGACCATGCGGCCCTCGGCGGGGGTCTCTTCGGCACGTTCGGCGTCGAGAAGGTCGCGCTCAAGCTGTGGAATCTCGCCGTACAGCAGGCGCGACGCCTGCTCCAGCTTGCCCTCACGCTGGGCGCGTTCGGCAGCGCTACGGGCCGCGTCGAGGCGAGTCTTGAGCTCGCCCACGCGGTTCAGCGATGCGCGTTCTGCCTCCCACCGGGCCTGCAGTTCGGCAAGGCGCGCCTTGCGCTCGGCGAGGTCTTCGCGAAGCTTCGCGAGGCGCTCCTTCGAGGCGTCGTCTTTCTCCTTCTTCAGCGCGAGCTCTTCGAGCTTGAGGCGGTCGACCCCGCGGCGCAGCTCGTCGATCGCGACGGGCGCCGAGTCGATCTCCATGCGCAGGCGCGACGCGGCTTCGTCGATGAGGTCGATCGCCTTGTCGGGCAGCTGACGGCTCGGAATGTAGCGGTTGCTCAGGCTCGCGGCCGCGACCAGCGCCGAATCGGCGATGGCGACCTTGTGGTGCGCCTCGTAGCGCTCCTTCAGCCCGCGAAGGATCGCGATCGTGTCTTCGACCGAGGGCTCGCCAACATAGACCTGCTGGAATCGACGCTCGAGCGCGGCATCCTTCTCAATAAATTCGCGGTACTCGTTGAGCGTTGTTGCGCCGATGAGGTGCAGTTCGCCGCGTGCGAGCATCGGCTTGAGCATGTTGGATGCCGCAACCGACCCTTCGCCGCCGCCCGCGCCCATCAGCACGTGCAGTTCGTCGATGAAGGTGATCACGCGGCCTTCAGACTCGGTGATTTCTTTGAGCACGCTCTTGAGGCGCTCTTCAAACTGCCCGCGATACATCGCGCCGGCAACGAGTGCCGAGATGTCGAGGCTGATCAGGTCTTTGCCCTTGAGGCTTTCGGCCACGTCGCCAGCGACAATGCGCTGCGCGAGGCCCTCGGCGACAGCGGTCTTGCCAACGCCGGGCTCGCCAATGAGGACGGGGTTGTTCTTCGTGCGACGGGTGAGCACCTGGCTGACGCGACGAATCTCGCTGTCGCGCCCGATCACCGGGTCGAGTTTGCCCTGTCGTGCCAGTTCGGTGAGGTTGATACCAAACTGTTCGAGGGCGCTCTTCTGCTCCTCCTGTCCGGGGTTCTGCGTAGCGTTCATGTTTCTCCTGAAATTCGAGTGCGACTTCAAAGTTGAGTCGCTATGGCTCAAGTTTACCAGAGGCGGATGCCGGCGGCAAGGGTTTTGCGCGATGCCGGCGCATTCCTGCGCGCTGCCCACCAACGCAAAAGCGGGGCGTGCCCAAAGGCACGCCCCGCGAAGCGCCGGCCCGCATCGCGGGGCCGGCGTGGTACGTCGTGTGGCTAGCGGTACGCCGCCAGCACGCGGTCGATCTCGGCGAGGGCCGCATCATCGGGCTCTGCGAGCGCCATGCGGCAGACGCCGTCGGCAACGCCCATCGCGCGGTACGCAGCCTTCATGCGCGGCATGTCGCCACCAATCACCGAAACGATGTCGTCGACGTCGGCCTGCGCACGCGCGAGCAGCTCGGCGTCACCGCTGTCGGCGGCGGCGGCCAGCGCCCGGAACGGCTTCGGCAGCACCGAAGAGACGCCTGAGACGACACCCTGCGCACCGGCGGAACCGGCCTCGACGAGCTCGCGATCGGCGCCCGTGTAGAGCACGAACTCGGCGGGCACGACGGCGCGGTACGCGCGGATGTCGTCGAGGCTCAGCTCGCTCATCTTTGCGCCGACAACGTTGGGCAGCTTCGCGAGCCGTGCAAGCAGCTCGGGGCTCACGGTGTTGCCCGAGAGCTTCGGGTAGATGTAGATGAACATCGCGCCGTCGCCGACGGCCTCAGACACGGCGGCGAAGTAGTCGTAGAGCGAATCCTGCGTCGAGGAGAGGTAGTACGGCGTGAGCACTGCAAACTCGCGGGCACCGAGCTCGCGAGCGATCTGCACGCGGCGAACCGCTTCGTAGGCACTGGGGCGACCCACGTGCACGATCACGCGCATGCTCTCGCTGAGCTCTTCAAGCGCGACGCCGACGATCTGCGTGAACTCGTCTTCGGCGATGGCCGGGAACTCACCCGTGGTGCCGAGCACGAACGCGCCCTCGTTGCCCGACTGAGCGACGTAGCGGAAGATCGAGCGGCTCCCCTCGAGGTCGAGGCTGCCGTCCGTGTGGAAGCTCGTGGGGATGGCGGTCACGATATCGCGGCGGGTCACTTGTCGTTCTCCTTGGTGTCGGTTGCTGCGGCGGCAGGCTGTGCGGCATCGCTCGCGGCGTTGATGGTGTTCGGGTCGACGGGCAGAACGCCCGTCATGGGGTCTGGGAGCGCGTCGATGGCTCCGTGCTTGGCTTCGATATCGGCGACCAGGTCGTCGGCGAGGATCGAATCGGCAAGCGAGGCGCGCTTGCCGCGCGGCTTGCGAGCGTTGCGGATGGCGGGCATCAGGATCGAGAGCACCGCGAGCACGAGCAGCACGATCGTGATCGGGCTGATGACCTCGAAGAACGGGCGCGTGGGGAGAATCGCCAGCGTGCGCGAGAGGTTCTCTTCGGCGAGCGGGCCGAGCAGCAGACCCAGCACGATTGGGCCGGCCGGCACCGACATGCGCTTGAGCAGCACCCCGATGACGCCGAAGACGAGCATCGTCACGACGGTCGAGAGGCTGTTTGACGTCGCGAAGGTGCCGATGATGCAGAAGATCAGGATGCCGGGCCACAAGAAGCTCTGCGGCACATCGAGCAGCTTCACCATGCCGCGCATGCGCACGAGGCTCAGGCCGAGTGACAGCAGCGTGGCGACGAGCATGATCGCGACGATCGAGACGACCAGGTCGGGGCGATTTGCGAACAGCGTGGGCCCGGGGGTGATGCCCCAGATCATCATCGAACCGATCATGACGGCCATGACTGAGTCGCCCGGAATACCGAGCGCCATCGTGGTCGTCAATGAGCCGCCGAGCGTCGCGCTCGATGCGGTGTCGGCCGCGGTGACGCCCTCGAGCGAGCCCTTGCCGAACAGGTCGGGTCGCTTCGACGCCTTGCGGGCCCGCTCCCAGCCGATGAGGCCGGCAATGTCGCCGCCGGCGGCGGGCACGAGGCCCACGCCGAGGCCGACGCCACCGCCCACGAAGAGCGCGGTGCGCGACTGCTTGAACTCGCCCTTGGTGGGCCACCAGCGGCCGAGGCTCGAGATCGGGCGCACCTTCGAACTGCTGTGCGTGAGCATCTGATCGAAGAGCTCGGCGATGCCGAACAGCCCAATGATCACGGCAATAAAGTTGACGCCTTCAACCAGCTCCAACACGCCAAATGTGAAGCGGTGGTCGGCAGTCGCGGCATAGGTGCCGACCGTGCCGAGCATGAGGCCGAACAGACCGGCGAGGATGCCCTTGAGCATCGACTTCGACGAGATGCCGATCATGATCGAGATTCCGAACACGACGAGCGCGAACAGCTCGGGCGAGCGGAAGTAGTCGCGCGCAAACGTCGCCACCGGAACGGCGGCAACGGAGAAGAGCACGAGTGAGGCGAGGATGCCGATTGCCGTGACGATCGCGGACATGGTCAACGCGAGGCCGGCACGGCCCTGTTTCGCCATCGGATACCCATCAAGGGTGGTCGCGATTGAGGCGGGCGTGCCCGGCGTGTTGATCAGGATCGAGGGCACCCGGTCACCGAAGTTTGCTGCGACGTAGATGGTCAGCAGCACCGCGAGCCCCTGGACGGGCTCGAGCGTCATGGTGAAACCGGCGGCCAGCGCAACGGCCATGGTCGCGGTGATCCCCGGGAATGCGCCTACGAGAAAGCCGAGGAGCAGACCGACGATGAGGTAGAGGATGATCGAGACGTCCATGAGGGCGCCGATCCCATCGAAAAAGGCGTTCACAGGGGGATCCTCAAAAGCATGCCAAACAGGACGTAGATGAGTGCGGTGAGGGCGACCGGATACACGACCAGCCCAACCCAGCGGCGCTGTCCGTATACGAACATCAGCGCGAACAGATAGAGCGCGGTGGCAACGGGGAAGAGCTCAACCCGGTAACCGAAGAGCACCGCGGAGGATGCGCTCCACACCGCGACAAACGCGACGGTCAGCACGCCGGTGATGAGCACGCGGACCACGCCACCCGGCTGAATGCGATCGATGTCTTCGCGGGTGGGTGCCGGGCGCGCGATCGCGACGACCAGCAGCAGCACCGCAATGGCGACGGCAGTGGTGCCGAGCACGAGCGGCCAGAACCGCGCGTCGATTTGGCCGGGAGGGGCCTCCCGGCGCAGGACGATCTGCGTGCTGAGGTACAGGTAGCCGGCGCTGAAGAGGAGCGCGACGACGGCAAGGGTGATTTCGAGTGGGCGCGACGCCGCGGCGCTGCCCCCCGTGTCGTGCTCTGGTGCGATGTCGGTGGTCGACATGATGATTGCTGCTCCGGTTTGTGGGGTGGGGCACTCGCGCGCCCCACCCCACAAGATCCGATTAGCCCAGCAGTTCCTTGAACAGGCCGAACTGCTCGTTCACGAACGTGGTGAACTCAGCCGAGTCGCGGTAGACGACGAGGTTGCCCGCGCCCTCCTGGAACTCGCGGTACGAGTCGCTGTCGACGGCCTTCTTGATGGCAGCTTCGAGCGTTGCCTTCACATCGGCGGGGAGACCGGCGGGTGCGTAGATGCCACCCCAGCCACCGAAGATGACCTCGCTGCCGATTGCCTCAGACGAGGTCGGGACGTCAGCGACGCCCGGGTGACGCACGTCGTTGAGCACGGCGAGGATGCGAACAGCGTCACCCTGGCCGAGTGCTTCGCCGAGGCCCGAAACTGCTGCGTCGGTCTCGCCCGATGCCGCCGCGGCAACGGCGGTTGCGCCGCCGTCGTAGGGAACGGGGGTGAAGGTCGCGTCGGTCTCTGCGCCGAGGCCGAGGGCCGCAGCTTCCCAGATCGAGCCAGCGCCCGAGTTCGCGACGGTGACCGCGCCGGAGCGGGCCTTGGTCACGAGCTCTTCGAGCGTGGTGATGTCGCTCTTCGCGCTGACCGTGACAACGCCCGGGGCCAGCATGATCTGGCCGAGCATGTCGTAGTTCTTGGGCAGGACGTCTGCGCCCTGCGTGGTGTTGAGCATGGCGATCTCGACGGGGCCGAAACCGATCACATAGCCGTCGGCGGGCTGCGCTGCGACGTACTCCATCGCGAGCGCGCCGGCTGCACCGGGCATGTTCTCGGCGATCACGCTGACACCGAGGATGCCCTCGAGCTCAGCCGCAAGCGCGCGCGATGAGAGGTCGGATCCTCCACCCGGGTTCGCCTGGATGATGAGACGGATGTCCTTCTGGGGGAAAGCTGATTCGGCGGCGTCTCCACCCTCTTCTACCTTGCTGCAGGCAGAGAGGACGAGGGCCGCGGCCGCGACAGCCGCAACGGCGGCGGCGGCACGGAAGATGCGCTTACGGGGCATCATCGCTCCTTTGGTGCGTGGCCGACGGAGTTGTCGGCCCGGTAACGCTAGCACTGTTGACTGTTAACAATTAAGAAAGATGCGCGTCTGTTATCTCGTGGGGCGAGCGGCTAGCTCGAGCGAGAGCCGGGTGCGGGCACCGTCAAGATGCTCGCCGAGCACTCTGCGCGCCGCAGCGACATCGCCCGAACGCATCACCGCGTAGAGACGGTCGTGATCGGCCGCCGAGTCCTGCAGATCTTCGTCGTGGTTGATCGTCACTTCGAGCAGCGCCGCGAATGTCGGCAGGTATTGCTGCCACGCAGCCTCGAGCCGCGGGTGGTCGGCAAGTGCGTAGATCTCGGAATGAAAGTCGAGGTCGGCAACCGCAAAAGCGTTGTGTTCACCGAGGTCTGCCGCCGCCAGCATGCGGCTCACGGCGTCTCGTGAGGGCCGCCAGCGCGCATCGTCGACAACGCGCATCGCGCGTTCGGTGGCGAGATGTTCGAGCGCCCCGCGAAGGCTATAGAGCTGGTCAACGTCGTCGTCGCTCAGCCCAACGATGTAGATGCCGCGCGGCTTGTGCACCTCGATGAGCTTCTCAAAGCTCAGCTGCATGATCGCGTCGCGCACCGGCCCGCGACTGACCGCAAACTCTTCGGCGAGCGCCTCTTCGGTGAGGCGCGAACCGGGGACCAGCTCGCCCCGCACGATGCGCTGACGCAGCACATCGGCTACCTGGGCTCCCAGTGAAGCGCTCCGTTGCACAACTTTTCCCACGACGTTCTCCTGCCAATTGTTGACAGTCGACAGACTACGGTGTGTCAGCGCTTCGCGGCCACTTCGGCGGCCGCCGCGTAGACCCCGAGCATGCGTTCGGAGACGACCTCAGGATCGAACTCGCGGGCGGCGAGCACGGCGCGGGCCGAGGCATCCACCACTTCATTCGGGTGCTCGGCAAGATGCACGATGGCGTCGGCCATGCCAGCACTCGTGTGGGGGGATGCCAGGATCCCAGCGGCCTCGAGCCCCTCGGTGAGCGCGGGGTCGACGTACAAGACGCTGCGCCCAGCGTGCAACGCTTCGATCACGGTCATCGGCTGGTTGTCGAAGCCGTAGGACGTGAGCGCGACGAGGTCGGCTCGGCGCATCGCGGCCGAAACGTCGTTCCGGGCGAGGCGTCCGGCAAAGCGCACGGGCGCGCCGGCCGCGCGCTGCTCGGCCTCGGCACGCAGCGGCCCGTCGCCGATGATTTCGACGTCGAGGGCGCCCGGGGCAAGCCGGAGCGCGGCGGCCGCGACCGCGTCAACAAACTCGAGCAACCGCTTTTCGGGCACGAGCCGGCCAACCCACACGATGCGCAGGGGCGGGGCAGGGGCATCCGCGGGCGAATCAGACAGGTCAGGCACCGCCGCCAGGGCCTCCCCCGGTTCGTCGCCGAGGGCAATCGCGTTCGGCACCGCGTGCACGTGCGCGAGGCCCGCCGCCGAAAGGCGCTCGCCCTGGTGCACCGACGGCGACACAACCGCGTCGACATGCTGCCCCATCGAGAGCGTGACATTTCGCAGCGCCGAATCGAGCGGACGAACCGCGAGCGACTCGTGTCCGGCCGGGAACCCGCGAAGCCACCGCGTGAATCCGCGCACCCCGGCCGCGGCGATCACGCCGGCCGCTCGGGGCATCGGCGCCTGCCAGAAGAACGTGTGCACCGTCTGCACGATCGGGAGGCCGAGCTCGCGAGCCGCGGCAACCGCCGCCGCAGAGAGCCCGAACTCGGAGTGCAGGTGCACCACCTCGATGCCGCGCACGCGAAACTCTTCGAGCAGTCGCGCCCGCAACTTCGTGCTGTTGCGCACGACGGGCAGGTCGACCCCGGCGAGTGTGACGCGGGCCGGAACGGCCACGACGCCGCCGTCGCCCTGGGCCCAGGCATCCGCCCAGCTCTCGGCGCCATTCTCGGCGCCAGCACCAGCTGCAGCACCAACACCAGACTCAGCCCCAGCCCCAGCCCCGCGGCCCCGCCCGCCACGCACTGGCGCCACAATCGTGACGCTGTGCCCGCGCTCGCGCAGAATGCGCGCCTGATCAAGAAACGCGCTCTGCGCCCCACCGAGGTAGTCGAGCGAATAGTCGCAAACGAGCGCGATGCGCATGACTGAGCCCCGCTAGCCCTCGACGGGCAGGCCCCGGTAGAGCGCCTCGAAGGTGCGCAGCGTGCGGTCGATATCGTGCACCTTCACGCCCTCGAGCGAGCTCTCCTGCAGGCGCAGGCGCTCGGCGGGGTCGGCCGTGAGCACGGTCGTGAGCTTCGCCGCGAGGTCGTCACGGCTCGTCGGGTCGAAGAGGTAGCCGTTCTCGCCGTCGTGCACGAGGTGCGGCAGGGCCATCGCGTCGGCGGCGACGACCGGAAGCCCGGATGCCATCGCCTCCATGGTCGCGATCGACTGCAACTCGGCGATCGAGGGCATCGCGAAGACGCTCGCCCGCGTGTAGATCGCGCGCAACTCGTCTTCGTCGACGCGGCCGTAGAAGGTCACGCGATCGCTCAGCCCGAGGCTTTTCGCGTGGTGCTCGAGGTTGCGCAGCTGGTCGCCGCCGCCCACGATGTCGACCTTCACGTTGAGCTTCGGGTCCATCGACTGCACCGCTTCGAGCAGCAAGTCGATCTGCTTCTCGCGGGTGAGGCGGCCAACAAACAGCACGCGATTCTCGGCGCGCGGAGTGAGGTCTGCCGTGTAATTCGAGGCTCGGATGCCGCAGCTCACCGCGCGCACATCCGTCAAACCCGTCGCCTGCACAAAGAAGTCGGCGGCGCGCTGGGTCGGGGTCGTGATGGCCTGGGCGAGCACGAACGTGCGCTTCGCCATGTCCCAACCCCACTTCACGAACCTGCCCTTGAGGAAGGGCGGCAGCTTGGTGAAGTCAAGGATGTTCTCGGGCATCACGTGGTTGGTACCGACGACACGAATCCCGCGCTTGTGCGCCTCGTAGGCGAGGCCGCGGCCGATCACGATGTGTGACTGGAAGTGCACCACGTCGGGCTGCACCTCGTCGAGCACCTGCCTGGCATAGAACTTGGAGCGCCAGGGCCACACGAAACGAAGCCAGTCGTGTGGGGGCCAGCGCAGGGAGGGCAGGCGGTGCACGGTCATCGGTTCGCCCTCGATGATCTCGATGCCCGTGCTGCGGCGGTATTCCTGTGCCGGCGCCATGATAAATACATGGTGGCCGCGCGCAACCAGTCCGGCGGCGAGCCGTTCGGTGAATCGCGCGGCGCCGTTGACGTCGGGGTAGAAGGTGTCACCACCGATGACGATGCGCAGGGGCTTGCTGGGGGCCGAGTCTGCGCGGTCGGCGCTCCTCGTCTCAGTTGTCACGGGAGAACTACTGCCTATCTCTCTGCGGCGGGACGACACGAGTTGCGTGCATCCAGGAGGGCCAAGTCTAACCGCGGCACCCTGTGCGCTTCGTAGACCCGCGCAACTACCCTGAATGCATGCCCCGTCTCATTGCCACCCCCGACCTGACCCTGTGGATTCCGGTCACCGGATCGCTTGGCCTGCGCGGTCGTCGCGCAAGAAAGAAGGCGATCGGGATGCTGCTTGCCCAAGCTTTGCGTGGTGTCACGCCCGGCACGGGCGAAGGTGAAGCGCCGGGTGGCGGCATCCGGGGCAAAGGGCTTGCCGCGTGGACGCTCAGCCAGGCCGCGCCGTTGATGATGCGAAAGCTTGAGGGTCGCGTGCTCGCGTACCTGTGGCGTGACGACCCCGAGCTCGTCGTCACGCTCGCGACCGTGATCGACGCAAGCAACGACATGCGCATTGCGCAGGCGATGTCTGACGAGGTGGGCGAAGATTTTCGCTCGCGCTACCTCGGCATGGGCGAGAAGTTTGTGCGCACCGAACCGGGCGGCGCGACCGCCACGATCACGTACCTCTGGGACACGGGCTCGCAGTTCGTCACGCTCTCGGCGATCGCGGGCGACCCCCTGCGCGTGGGCACGCTGGCGCCGGCGCTCGATGAGCTCGCCCGCACCGTTCGCCTGGTCGACGACATTGCTGTCGGCGAAACCGGCGAGGTGCTGCGGCTCGACCCTTCTTGATCGACCCGCAGCACCCGCCGGCCATGCCTGATCGGGTGTGACCCCGACGAGCCCGGCTATGCCGGGATGTTCACCGTGCCAACGAGGTGCACGTGCACGCCCAGGCGCTCGAACATTGCGGCCTTCGCGAGCAGCGCGCGATCGGCGGTTTCGGCGTCCGGCGCGTAGACCAGCTGCGCGTGGTTGGCCTTGTGGTGCGCCATGAACTGGTCGCGCGTGACATCGTGCAGCACGACGTGGGCGATGGGCCACTCGGGGTTCGTGGCATCCTTGCGTCGCTGCGTCTCTTCGGCGGGGAGCTCGACGACCGATCCGCGGAGGAGGTCGACGTGCAGCTCGCCACCGGCGATGTAGACGCGGCTCAGGACGATCTCACCGGGCTTCGACACACCGTTGAGCGTCGCGCCGCCGGCCGGGAAGAAGACGTGGCCCTGGCGCCAGCCCTCTGCCTTGTCGTAGCCACCGAGGTGCGATGCGGGCACCGAACCCGAGATCTCGTAGACCCAGACGAAGTCGCCGCCGAAGTCTTCGCCCCAGCGCACATCGTGCAGCGTGTTGTCGGGCACGAGGCCCATCGCACGCCAGACGCGGTCGGTGATGAGCGCGTCGACAGCAACGCCCTCGTCGGCCTCGTTGAAGTGGGGGAACGCGCGACCCTCGTGCAGCACGCGCGAGCCGTCGCGGCTCGTCACTGGCGGACGCTCGGTGGCGTTGAGCAGGCCTTCGGCGAGATCGGATGCCGGAACCAGGTCCTTCAGGCCCTGCTGGTACTGAATGCCCACCGCGTCGAGACCGAAGTCGTCAGATATGCGCAGCGCCGCGATGTACATCTTGTACTGCCAGCGCAGCTGCGTGGTGGTCAGCTCGGTCGCCTCGTCGGTGCCGAGCTTGAAGGTCATGCCGTGGTCGATCAGCCAGGTCCCAACGGCCTCTGCCTCTTCGTCACCCACGGTGAGCATTTCGGCGTAGAGCGCCGACTGCGACAGGCGCTCCTTGTAGATGCCGAGCTTGTTGAGCAGCTCGTCATCGAAGATCGCGTTGTACATGCCCATGCAGCCCTCATCGAACACGCCGATGATTGCCTTGTCTGCCAGCATCTCGTCGGCGAGCGCGTAGCCGAGCTCGCGCTCGGGGCTCTCGGCGAGCGCCGGAAGGGGGCGCACGTGCGAGACGTCGTGCGTGATGCTGCCGGTCTCGATCCACTCGGCGAGCTTGGTCTTGAACCACTCGTCGGTGAAGTCAACGCTCCACAGGGTCGAGTAGGGCTTGTCCATCTTGGTGAGGCCGGCGTTCAGGCCGAGCAGGCCCACGAGGCCAGGCCACTCGCCCTCGAAGTTGGCGACGGTGAGGATCGGTCCTTCGTGCGTGCGCAGGCCCGCGAGCACGTGGTGCGAGTACTGCCAGACGGCCTCGGCAACGATCAGCGGCGCGCCGGTGGGGATCGACTTGAAGACCTCCATGCCCATGCGCTGGCTCGAGATGAAGCCGTGGCCGGTGGCCGGGTCGATCTCATTTGCGCGGATGACGGTCCAGCCGAGATCGGCGAACGCTGCGGTGACAGCGGCCTCCATGGCCGCCTGGGTCGGCCACCCCTCGGTATTGGCGGGTTCGCGCAGGTCGCCGCTCGCGATCAAGTACGCGGTTTTTGGCGCGGCAACCGGGCGTTCGCTTCGAACGGGCAGAGTGTATGTGCTCATTTCGTGCTTCTTTCTGTGCGTTGCAAGCGAGCGAGCTCGTGGACCACTCGCTTGGTGTTCTCGTAGGTTTCGAGGTACAGCGCGAACAGCTCGTCATAGGCTGCCGCGACATCGGGGTTCGGTTTGATCGTTTGGGCGACGGGATTCCACTCGCCCATCGTCGGCTCGGTGCCGGGGGCCGCGATCGCGCACGCGGCGAGGAACGCGACACCGTAGCTCGCGCCGATCGTCGTGCGGGGCACCTCCTGCGTGAGGCCCGTGACGTCGGAGACGACCTGCAACCAGAGCGCACCCTGGGTGCCACCGCCGACGGCAACGATGCGGCGGATGTCGGCGCCGGCCGCGCGCATGGTCTCGACGTTGTGCCGCACGCCGAAGGCCGTGGCCTCCAGCGCCGAGCGATAGAGGTCACCGCGGGTGTGACTGAGCGTCAGCCCGGCGATCACGCCGCGGGCGTCCGGGTCGAGGATGGGGGTGCGCTCGCCCGCGAAATAGGGCAGCGTCAGCAGGCCCCGCGCGCCGGGACCAGATTCTGCGGCCTCGGCCAGCAGCGTCGGGTAGTCGGCGCCCGAAAGGTCTTTCAGCCACGCGGTCAGCGCGCCCGAGGTCGAAAGCCCGCCGGCGAGGTTTCGGGTGCCGGGAAAGGCCCCGACCGTCGTCCACATCGAGGGGGTGCGAAGCGTCTCGGTGCCCGTCGCAACCAAAAACATCGTGGTGCCGTACATGAGCATCAGGTCGCCGAACTCGTGGGCGCCGACGCTGACAGCCTCGCTCCACGCATCGATCGTTCCGGCAATGACGGGAATGCCCGCGGGCAGACCGGTTGCGGCGGCTGCGGCATCCGTCACCTGACCGGCGATGTCGCCCGCCCAGAGCAGGCGGGGCGCCTCGATGCCGGGTGCGTAACGCGCCCAGTTGTCGGCATGCCACTCTTCGCGCTCGACGTCGTAGAGGGGCGAGACCTGGCTCGCCGACTGGTGGTCGAGCACGTAGGCGCCGGTGAGGTGGCGGGCGAGCCACGAAGCGGGCATGAACAGGCGGCGCGCGGCGGCGTAGGCGGCCGGCTCTTCGTCGGCAATCCACACGATCTTGGGCCCACCGGCCTGCGTGGTGAGCGTCGAGCCGCCCACGCGCGTGATCTCGGCCACGCCGAGCTCGTCGGTCATCCGGTCGATCTGGGCGGTCGCTCGCGTGTCGACGCCATACAGAATGGCCGGGCGCACCGGCTCGTCGGCGTCGTCGGCAAGCAGCACGCAGGGCCCCATGCCGCTGACCCCCACTGCCGCGATCTCGACTTCAAGCTGCGAAGCGGATGCCGCGGCCAGCAGCTCGCGCGTCAGCTGCACAAACTCGGCCCACCAGATGCGGCCGTCCATCTCGACCCAGCCTGTGCGGGGGCGCTGCACGTCGTGTGCGACCGTGGCCGAGGCGAGGATCTCGCCGTGAGCGTCGACAAGGACACCCTTGCTGCTTGATGTGCCGATATCGACACCGATGGTGCACCGCGCGGGCATCATGTTCTCCTCGTGAAACGTGCGGGCGCGTGCTGCGCTCACACCTAGTGAAATCGATTTCAAGTTTAGTTGTAGAAGTGGTCAGTAGGGCGACGGACAAGGGCGACGAACTGGGGCGCGCGAGGCAGGCTGCGTGCTCACCCGCGCGGGGCTACCCGCCCGCTGGCACCGCAGGTGCATCGCACCCACGGGCTGGTTGCAGTTCGCTGCGCAACACCACCGTGCGTGCGGGTTGCTGGTCGCCATCGATGCGCTCGAGCAGCATCTTTGCCGCGGTGACGCCCATGTGGCGGGCGGGCAGCCGCACCACGGTCACGGCACTCGGCGAGAGCGTTGTGAACGGGAGCGAGCCCACCACCGCCACCCCGAACTTGGGCGGCGTCAGCCCGCGCTCGGTGAGCACCTGAATCGCCCCCACGCCGAGCAGATTGTTTGCCGCGACGACCGCGTCGGGCGGCTCGGGCATCGACAGCAGCTCTTCCATTTTGGCGCGGCCGCCATCAACCCGAAACGTCGAAAAGCGCAGGTAGGGTTCTGGGTCGAAGTCGGGCAGGCGCGCGGCAAGCACGGCCCGCCATCCCTCGGCGCGCTCCTGCGCGGTCTCGATCGGCTCGGGCCCCGTGATGCACGCGATGCGGGTGAACCCCGCCTGCACGAGGTTCTCGGTGGCGGCCTGTCCGGCCGCGCGGTTCTCCATCACAACGCCGTCGATGTCGTAGCCGGCGCCGCGATCGACGGCCACAATCGGTCGCCCCGTGGCGATCAGATCGTCGAGATTCGTGTGATCGGATGCCGGTGCCAAAATCACGCCCGCCATCCGCTCCGAGATCGCGATCTTCAGGTAGTTCGCTTCCTTCTCGATCTGCGAATCCGAGTTGCAGATCACGAGCGAGTAGCCGGCCGCTGAGGCGACGTCTTCGACGCCCCTGGCCATCTCGGTGAAGTAGGGGTTTTCAATGTCGGGGAGCACGAGCGCGATGACCTCGGAGGCCTGCCTGCGGAGGCTCCGCGCGTTGCGATTGGGCGTGAAGCGCAACTGCTGTGCAGCGTCGCGCACCGCGAGCGTCTTCTGTTCTGACACCCCCATGCCGTTGAACACGCGTGACACCGTCGCCGGAGACACCCCCGCGAGCTTCGCAACCTCATAGATCGTGACCATGTATCGCCCCCTCCCCTGCGTGTGATTCGTTGTCTGAAATCGATTGCATCACACTCGCTAAATGCGTCAAAATCCGGCGTCAGCTCATCGGTCGTCCCCCCTTGACCTCGCCGCTCGCGCCCCCGCCGGCCGCAAAGACCGGAGCGGCGGCTGGCGCCCCTGCAGAAAGCACCACCCGCCCCAGCTCGCCATCCCCAAATCGAATCACCGTGGCATCGAGCACCCCGGCCGCGCAGCTCACCCGTACTCGCCCCCCGAGCACGTCGACGGTGCCGTGCCCGGTCGATGACACCCACGGCCAGCGACCGTCGCGGGCGAGGTGCATCTCGCCGCTCAGCTCGTCGATTCGCACGCCGGTGCGTGCCTGCAAGACCGTCCACCCCGCCATCGCCCGCGAGTAGTGGTCGCCGCATTCGATCTCGTTGTACGGGTTGCGGCGCCGGCCATCGTGCCGTGTCCAGAGCGCATCGAGCACGGCGTCGGCTTCGGCATCCAATCCCTCCCACAGGCAGTGCGCCGCCACCTGATATTCGATGCCGCTCCACACCTCGTCTGCATACCGCGTCGGCACCGCCGGGCGCCCACCCGATGGCCACGAACACATCAACAGGCCCGAATCATCGGCGGCATCGGCGTAGACCCGGTACGGGTGCTCGAAGTTCTCGAAGCCGTGTTTGAGGTTGGTGGCGACCACGTGGGCAAGCGCGGTGCGCACGTGGTCTGCGGGCAGGATGTGCCCGAGACCGAGTTGGTGCGCCCACCACTGGCCGATCAGCTGGTCGCTCAAGGTCCCCGTCAACCACTGGAAATCAGACGGGTCGTCGGGGTCGAGCTTTTGCACATAGTGGGTGCCGTCAAAGAGCAGCTCGTCATAGAGGCGCGAGCCCGACTCGAACCGTTCGCGCACCTCGGCCGCGACCTCGGCGTCGCCCGCCACCGCGGCCAGCTCTTCCATCGCACGAAGCGCCGCGAGCCACAGCGTGCCCATGAACGTGTTCACACCGGCGAGATCGATGTCGTGCGTGCTGGGTTGGATGCCTCGCAGCACGCCATCCCCATCGGCATCCCATTTCTCGGCAATATGCCGATACAGCGTGACCAGCCGCGGCCAGCGCGCCTTCACCCAGGCGTCCCCGGCGCCGTGTTGCGCGTCGCGGAGCGACTTGAGGATCGTGGCAAGCATGCCGTCGAGCGCGGGTTCTTCGGGACCGCCGATCATTTCGTCCCACATTTGCCGCAGATAGACGGGCACGCGCAGGCGATGCGGGATCGCGCCGTTCGGCGCCTGCATCACGTCAAATTCGGTGTCGCGCATGTTGCGCTCAAGCGAGGGCCAAAGGGCGGCGAGCGCAGCCTCGTACTGCCACACGTGGGTGCAGTTGAGCGGGCACGAGCCACCGAACGCGCCCGACCACATCGTGGTCGATGCCCCGAGCGACCCCTCATACCCATAGAAGCGGCCGTCCGCGCCCATGAAACACGTGGGGCTGCGCACAAGCGAGGCCTGCGCCGCCATCCGGTCGACGGTGCGTTCGTCAAGATCCGAGTCGATGAGCGTGCGGGTCCACGCGAGCGTGTCTTGCACGAGCGAGTCCCAGTTCTCGGCCACCTGCTGCTGCACATCGAGGGCGTCGAGATAGCGGCCGGCGTAGGAGTTGCCGACGAAGAAGCGTGAACCGCCCCACTCGGGGTGCGGTTGGCCGAACTGCTCGATGTCGACAAAGCGGTTGGAGAAGTGCCACGACATGCTGAACCGAATCACCCGGGTTTGCCCGGGCTCAAGCCAGAACGGCACGCCCACGACACCCAGCCACGAGCGGCCCGGCGCGCTCGGCCCCGACGCCGAGCGCGGTCCGTTCAGCTGCGGGTCGGCGATCATCGGCGCCTGCTCGAGCTTCGCCCGACCGTTGTTGAGCGCGCGCGATTCGAGGAACGAGACGAGGTGTTCGACGCCCGCGCACCGCGGCACGACCGCCGCATATTCATCGTCGGCCGCGAGCACCATCTGCCCGGCAAACTGGTCGCTCTCGGCGAGGCTCGGGTTGTCCATCACCACGCGGGTCCACCCCTTGCCGCGCACCAGGCGGTTGACGTTGCCGCCGAGCCCGGGGGTCGTCTCGGCAATGGGGGTGACGCCGTCCCAGCCGATCGCGTTCAACAGTGACCCGGCGAGCGTGCCGTGCACCTCGACGGGGCCGTCGTTGGTGAGGGTGAATTCAAACAGGGCGGCGGGGATGCTGCTGGTATCGACATCGCCCGGAACCATGGGGTTGAGCACCCGCATGCTCGCGCGCAGCGGCACCCGATCGTCGCCGTACTCGACCTCGGCGACCGGGTAGGTGGCGCTGAATCGAGCCTCGGCCATGGTGCCGACGCGATCGGCGGCCCGAAGCATCCACTCGGGCACTTCGCCGTCGGTCACGAGCGGCGCCGCGGGATCGGGCACCGGGGTGCCCTGCAGCATTGTGACCACCTGCACCGGCGGCTCGACCCGAGAGAGCCGGAGCCAGAAGCCAGTGCCGGGCAGGGCGCCGCGGTGATTTGGCATGCCGCTGAGTTGCCATTGGCGAAGCGAGCCATCGGCGTTGACGGCGAACCCTCCGGTACCGATGCCCCCGACCGGCATTGCCAGTGCGGGTGCGTCGGTGTGCGGGATCCGTTGACCAAGAACCTGACTCATGTTGCTACTCCTTCGTGGAGGACTGCGTGGAGGGCGTGGAGGGCTTTGAGGGCTTCGTGGGCTTCGTGGCGAACTTCGCGTCAAACGTCGTGGTGGTTCTCGTGAACAGCGGGGCGAGCGCCGGCAGCGACACCCCGGCGCGAACCACGGTGGGCCACGCGGCGCCGACGGCGAGCGCGGCCAGCAGGCCGGGGGCGAGGGCGGTGAGCCCCGGCAGCCCAGACATCCCGACCCACGCGAGCGCACAGCCAACGATTGCGGTCGCGATGGCCGGGAGCGGAAACCGCAGCACCGAATAGCAGGCGACCAGCACGATCGCGCGCAGCGAGCTCTCGGGGCGGGCGTCCGCGAGCGGCAACGCCACGATCGCCACCAGCGCGAACACCACGGTTGCGAGCGAACCGGCGGTCGCGGCAATCGCGAACAACGTCGCCCCCGATTGCGCTGCGGCAAATGCCGCGACCAGGCTCAGTGCCGCGGCGAGCCCGCACGGCAGCACGATCGCCTCGGCCCGCAGCGCCCGGCGCCACCAGGCCGGGCGCGGGCCGGTGCGCTCGAACACCTCCGAGTGCAGGCGCTCGACGCAGGCAAGCAGCAGCGGGGCGCCAAACAGGCAGACGGCGAGCGCGACGACCGGGCTGTCGGCACCGAAAATCGCGCCGGCGATGAGGGTGGGCACCAAGAGGGCGCATCCGCTCGCCAACAACACCGGAAGACTTCGCCAGAACGCCATCGGCATCCGCCGCAAAACCGGGTCGGCCTGGCGCGAGGCGGCTGACTGCCCACCGAGCCCTTCGGCCGCGCTCATCCTTTCAGCCCCGATGACGCAACGCTCGCCACAAACTGGCGCTGGAAGATCAGGAACACGATCAGCAACGGGGCGACCACCATCGTGATGGCGGCGAAGACGACCGTCGCGGGCGCCGCACCGAACCCCTGCTGCAACACGACAAGGCCCAGGGGCAGCGTCATGTTCTCTGGGCTTGAGAGGAAGATCAACGGTCCGAAATATCCGTTCCAGGATGCCTCGAAGCTCAGGATCGCGAGCGCCGAGAGTGCGGGGCCCGACAGTGGCAGCAGCATCCGGAACAAGATCCATGCGTGCCCGGCGCCGTCGATCTTCGCGGCCTCGTCGAGCTCGCGTGGGATCGTCCTGAAGTACTGCGTGAGGAAGAAGATCTGGAAGACGTTCACGAGGGCGGGCAACCACAGCGCGGCGAGCGTGTCGACCAGACCGAGCTGGCGCATCATGATGAAAATCGGGATGATCACGAGCTGCGCCGGCACCATCATGGCCGAGAGCATGACCACAAGGAGCGCGCCGCTGCCCCGGAACGAAACGCGGGCGAACCCATAGGCCGCGAGCACCGAGAAGGTCAGCGACCCGACCGTGATGATCACCGCGAGAAAGAGCGAGTTCATGAACTGCTGCATGAATGGCACGTACTCGAACACGTTGACGAAGTTGTCAACCGTGAACGGCACGGGCAACCACTTTGGGGGTTCGGTAAACGCCTCCGCGCCCACCGTGAAGCTCGTCGAGATGAGCCAGTACAGCGGGGCAAGCATCAGCACGCCGAACACGATCAGCACGATGCTGAGCACGACGTCGCCCCAGTGCAGGCGTCGCGTGTGCGTGCGCGCGTTCACGCGCCCGAGCAGGTCTGGTTGGAGGCCGGTGCGAACACCGGGTGCAATGCTCATGCTTCAAACACCCACTTCTTGCGCCCCCAGAATTGCAGGAGCGTCACGCCCATCACGATGAGGAATACCAGGATGGCCACGGCCGCCGCGTACCCCATTTGGAACGACTGGAAGCCCTTTTCGTAGAGGTACATCACGATGGTCGTGGTCGAGTTTTGCGGCCCGCCCTTTGTAATGATCTGGATCGGTTCGAACACCTGGAACGCGCCGATGAACGTGATGATCATGGCGAAGAACATGGTGGGCGACATCAGCGGGAGCGTGACCTTCCAGAACACCTGCCACGAGTTCGCGCCGTCAGTGCGGGCCGCTTCGATGAGCTCGGGCGAGACCGTTTGCAGCCCGGCGAGCATGATGATGAAGGTGAAGCCCAGCGTGTGCCAGAGGTCGATGAAGATAATCGCCGGGAGCGCCCATGACGGATCGGTGAAGAAGTTGGGGGTGTCGATGCCGATCATCGCCGCGTATTGCGAGACGAACCCGAACGTGGGGTCAAGCACGTACTTCCACAGCAGCGACACTGCCGCCCACGAGATGAGGAACGGGAAGAACACGGCGACCCGCAAGAAATAGCTCAGGTATCGGTTGACCACCCGGTTCACGGCAATTGCCAGGAGCAGTCCCAAGACGATGTGCGTCACGATCGACGCGAACGCGAAGACGAACGTGTTCGCGAGCACGCGCGGCAGGATCGGATCGGTGAACAGCTTGACGAAGTTGTCGAGCCCGATGAACACCGGGTCGGTGAGCAGATCCCACTTGAAGAGGGCGAGCCCAATGGCGAAGACGAACGGGCCCGCGATGAAGATCAGGAACAGCAGGGTGGCGGGGCTGACGAACAGCCAGCCCGCCACCTCGGTGCGACGCCGCTGGCGCACTGCGCCAGGACGTCGCACCGATGCTGAACTACTTGTTAGCGACAAGGCTCTCCAGCTTTGTCTGGGCCGCGTCGAGGGTGGCCTTCGCGTCACCCTGACCGGAGATAATCGTCAGCCACGCCTCTTCGATGACCTTCTGCGCCTCGGCGCCACGGTCAATCGACGGGATCGGCGTTGCGTAGCTCATCGCTTCGCTCAGGCGGATACTGCCCTCGGGCGCGTTGTCGGTGAAGGCACTCGACTTCGCCACCGATTCGCGTGCGGGCACGATGGTGCCACCGATGGTGGCGAAGTACTCACCGGCATCCTTCGACATCAAGAACTTGATGAAGGTCCAGGCGGCCTCCTGGTTCTTGCTGTTCTTCGCGATGTTCCAGGCATCCCAACCCACTGGCGACCCGTTCGTCGTCTTGGTGGGCCAGTTGACGACCACCGTGTCGGCGACCATGTCGAGATTACGGATGCTGAGGACCGGCCAACGACCACCGTTGAGGCTTGCGAGCTTGCCCTGCTTGTAGGCTGCCTCGGCGTCAAACTGCCCGCCCGGTTCGGGTGAGAGCCCCTCGGCGACGAGCTGGCGTGCCATCTCGGCCGATTGGATCGCGGCGGGGCTGTTGTACGTCGGCTTTGTCCAGTCCGCGTTGAAGGTGCTCGCACCGTTCGTGGTCAGCCACGGCATTGCATCACCGAAGTAGCTCGACCCAGCGGCCTGAATGTAGGCGCCGGTCTTGTCTTTGATCGCGTGGCCGGCCGCGAGATATTCGTCCCACGTCCAGTTGCCATCAGCCGGGATCGTGACCCCCGCGGCGTCGAAGACCGACTTGTTGAGGTACATGCCCATGGTGTTGAACCCGCCCGGAATGAAGAGCGTTTCACCATTGGGGCCCGACGCAAACTCCTCGTTGAACTGCTTCAACTTGGGGTTGATGTCGGCCCAGTAGTCATCGACGACTGCCTTGTCTTGTTCGATGAACGGGCCGAGGTCGGCGAGCACACCCTTTGACGCGAAGAGGCGCTGCCCCTCGGTTGCCACCTGGATGATGTCGATGACCTGCCCACCGGCGAGCCGCGTGGCGACGGTGTTCGAGAAGTCGGCCCAGTTGCCGGCTGGGATGCCCTGGGCCTTGAGCTTGATGTCGGGGTACTGCTTGTTGAACTCTGCAAAGAGCGCGTTGAACGCCTTCTGCTGGTTGGCGTCACCGAGGTAAACGAAGGTCAGCTCGCCACTATCGGGACTCCCCGACGGGCTGCTGCCTCCACCACCTCCGCCGCCTGAACACCCGGCAATCAACACACTTGTCGTGGCGATGGCAAGCACTGCAAGTGCTGTTCTGCCTCTTCTGAAACGCATCGCATCCTCCTCAGACTTGAGACTCGTCGGTGAGTCACCACGGAAGGGGAGCATTGGCATCGATTCTCCGGTGCTCGTAAACGTGGCGGGTCGGATGACCTCTCACGCAGGAGGCTAGGAGAAATCGATTTCATCCACAAGGGCCTGAGCGAGCGCTCGCACTTGCCCACTCGAGCGCGATTGCATGGATTGTTACGGGGAATCGAAAACCCACGCGATTTTCCGGGGCTGTCGCCCGGCAGGGCCGTTGACAGCCCGGGAGTGTGTCACTAGATTGACTGAAATCGATTGCACAATCGATGGACGCGTCATGCCAGAACACGAGGAAGTGCCTGTCAAGATGAATACACAATCGCCGCTCAATTCCGGCCTTTCGAGCCCCGGACTTTCGAGCATCGCTGGCCTGCGGCCGCTGCGCACGAGATCGATCTCGCCAGAAAACTTCGACGGCAGCGTCGGCGGCGGCGCACGCGCCACCGAGGGCACCGGCGCAGCGTGCGCCGTCGACCTCGGACCGGGCTGGAAGATCTCACCGAGCGTCGACATCAAGGCCGGCGACACTTTCGACCTCGCGAACATTTCGGGCGCCGGCAAGATCACCCACATCTGGATCACGACACACACCGACAACTGGCGCACCCTCATCCTCCGCGCCTACTGGGACGGCGCCGACGAGCCCGCGGTCGAGGTGCCCTACGGCGACTTCTTCTGCAACGGCTGGGGCGTGTTCGCGCAGGTCACTTCGCAGGTGATCGCCGCGAACCCGCACGGCGGGTTCAACTCGTACTGGCCGATGCCGTTTCGCACCGGCGCGCGCCTCACCGTCGAGAACACCTCGGTCGTCGACGTACGCGTGTACTACCAAATCACGTACGAAGAGGGCGGCAACTACGAGAACGACGGCTACTTCCACGCCCAGTGGCGCCGCTCGAACCCGCTCGACGAGGCAACACCCCACGTCCTCGTGGAGGGCGTCGAAGGGCAGGGCCACTACGTCGGCACCTACATCGCGTGGGGGGTCAACTCCAACGGGTGGTGGGGCGAGGGCGAGGTGAAGTTCTACCTCGATGACGACGTCGAGCACCCGACAATCTGCGGCACCGGCACCGAGGATTACTTCGGTGGGGCCTGGAACTTCGATGTGCCTGGTGAGGGCTACACCGCGTTCTCGACGCCATATTTGGGGATGCCGCAGGTGATCCGGCCCGATGGGCTCTACGTCAGCCAGCAGCGATTCGGGCTCTACAGGTGGCACCTGCCCGACCCGATCTTCTTCTCGAAGCGGCTCGCGAAGGTCGATGTGCAGGCGCTCGGTTGGAAGAGCGGATGGCGCTACCTGCCGCTGCGCGACGACATCGCCTCGACCGCCCTGTTCTACCTCGACCGGCCCACCGCCCGTCGACCGAAGTCGCCCTCGGCCGACGACATGGAGGTACACCTAGGCACAAGCGCGGTGCCCGACCTCGGTGCGACACCGCCGCGGTCATAGCGGGGCTGGTCTTCAGCCCGACACCTTGTCGAGATGCACTGAGAACCAGAACACGTTGTACGGGCCCCACTGCGAGAGATCGAAGTAGACCGTGCGCCCGTCGTCGCTCACATAGCGCGGGTTCATGTAGGGCGCGTACAGGCCCGGATATTCGGTGCCCGACACAATCTCGAGCGGGTCGCCCCACGGCCCCCACGGGGTGAGCCCTTCGCGCATGTACGCCGAGCCGCCATCCGAGTACGTCATCAGCCAGCGCTCGAGGTAGTTCGAATACATCACCGACATCTCGCCGATCGTGCCATCGAGCACGATCGCGGCGTCGTCCATCTGCGCGCTCCACTTGGGTGAACCCGAGGCATCGGTGCCGGTGAAATAGCTGTAGGCACCGGCATCCTCAACCGCGTCCGTCGTCGCAGGCACGCGCATGAGCGCGACGCCGCCAAATCGGCCGGCAGGAATCGCCCAGATGTAGACGTAGTCGGTGCCGCCTTCGCGCACCTGCACCGTCGCGAACTGAATGAAGTTTGAGTCGCCCGGCCAGCGAACGCCCTCGACCTGGGTCCAGGTTTGGCCCTGGTCGATTGACTTTGCAAGGCCGCTGTAACCGGCATCCCACATGCCCGCATCGCCCCAGTGCGAGACCGACATGTAGGCCAGGTACATCGCGTCGCCGATCGCGAACGCGTGCGTGGGAATCTTGGTGACCTCGCCGCTGCCATCGCCCGGCCCGTGATCGCCCTCGACCAGTGCCGCCGCGAGCCCGATCGCATCTTCGGCCCACCCGCCAAAGGTGATGCCGTCGCTCGGGTCGTCGTCGGTGCTCCACGCCATCACGTTCGAGCGCCACATGCCGCCCTCGCCGCCATAGGCATCCGGGTCGCGCAGTCCGAACGTATCGCCAAAGAAGAAGTAGGTGCGATCGTCGACCGTCAGCATCGAGCCGAGGTCGGTACCGGCAACGCCCACCGCCTCGGTGTCGTTGATTGCCCCCGGGCCGGTGAGCTGGGCGATTTCTTTCAACCCGCTCACGCCCGAGAGCACAAAGGGGCGATCCGCGTCGGGGCTGACGTCGACCCGGCCGCCGCCAGCGCCCCCGGCGCTACACGCGCCGAGCAGCAACGCGAGCGCGGTGGCCGCGCCGATGGTCACAAGCAACTGCGATGCTCGAGTGCGCATGATCCCCCTCGATCGATGTGCCTCGAGCGTACTCGGCATCGATTTCAGAGAGAAGGGCGCAGGCGCCCAAAAGTGAGGTGCGCCTGCGCCCCAAAAAGAGAGGTGCGGGTTAGCGCTGGTCGTCTTCGCCGGCTTGCGGATGCATCGACCCCGGCCGCCACAGCACCACATCGGTCTGCCGGCGAAGCCGGGTTCCGGCCCGCAGCGTCACGACAGAGCCGGTTGCGGCGGCGGCGAACACGCGCCCACCTGGGCGCTGCTCGCGCTCGGCGGCGAGGAGCCCTTCGAGCTCAGCCACCCGGCGGTGCAACGAATGCACCTGTTCTTCGAGCAGCAACACCCGCGAGATTGCGGGCAGGCTCATGCCGTCCGCCGACAGGCGTGCCACCTCGCGCAGCTGCTCGATGTTGCGGGTCGAGTAGCGCCGCGAACCACCGCGAGTACGACCGGGAACCACAAGGCCCAACCGGTCGTACTGTCGCAGTGTTTGCGGGTGCATTCCCGCAAGCTCGGCCGCAATCGCGATCGCAAACAGCGGGACATCCTCATCGATCGAGGCATCCATCGTCATTCACCTCACTCATTAGACCGAACATGCGGCGCCTAGCCTCTTGCCTTCGCCATCAGTTCGTCACGCGGGTTCTCACCCGGTTCGACCTCGCGGTACTTCTCGAGCGCCTCGCGCGCGGCGTCGTCAAGGTGTGCCGGAACGGCAACCTGCACGACGGCGAGCAAATCGCCCGTGCCCTTCGTGCTCGTGATGCCGCGGCCTTTGACACGCAGCACCCGACCACTCGGGGTTCCCGGCGCGACCCGCAATTTCACGGGGTCACCGCCGAGGGTCGGCACCTCAATGGTGGCGCCGAGGGCTGCCTCCACGAAGGTGACGGGAACGGTCACGCGAAGGTTGAGACCATCGCGTTCGAAGACCGGGTGCTTGCGCACCTTCACCTGCACGACGATGTCGCCGTTTTCGCCGCCGTCCGGTGAGGGACGACCGCGGCCGCGGAGGCGGATCTTCTGCCCGTCGGCAACGCCGGCGGGAATCTTGACCTTGAATGGCCGACCGTCTTCGCCCTGCAGCGAGATCGTCTCGCCACGCGCCGCCGTCACGAAATCGAGCGTGGTGCGTGCCGTGACGTCTTGACCCTTGGTGGGGCCGCCAAAGCCGCGGTATCCGCCGCTCGTCTGACCAAAACCACCACCCTGCTGGCCAAAGAGGCCACCAAAGAGGTCTTCGTAACTCTGCCCGGAGGCCTGCGGGCGGCCGCGGCCGCCACCCTGCTGGCCGAACCTGCTGAACACGTCATCGAAGCCCTGGTTGCTCTGGCCACCCGCGGTGAAGCGGGCGCCAGAGCCCATGGCGCGAATCTGGTCGTATTCGGCGCGCTGTTCGGCGTCAGAGAGCACCGAGTACGCCTCGCTGATCTCTTTAAACTTGGCCTCGGCGGCGGCATCACCCTGATTTGAGTCGGGGTGATATTTGCGGGCGAGCTTCCGATAGGTCTTTTTCAGCTCGGCAGCGTCGACCGTCTTGGCCACACCCAGCGTCTTGTAGAAGTCCTTATCGAACCAATCCTGACTCGCCATATCGCCTCTATTCCGCCGGAACCGCGACGACGACCTTTGCGGGTCGAAGCTCTACGGAACCCAGCATGTAGCCGATTTCGACGACCTCGAGGATCGTTGGCTCGGTCGCACCCGGGGTGGGAGCCTGGAAGATTGCTTCGTGGCGTTGCGGGTCGAACAGCTCGCCCGCCTCACCGTACGATTCGAGGCCCATTTTCTCGGCAACGAAACGAATCTTCTCGGCGATGGTCGCGAAGGCGCTCCCAGGTTCGAGGTCACCGTGCTTTTCTGCCCGGTCGAGGTCATCGAGCGCGGGCAGCAGGCTGCGTGCAGCCTCGCCCTTCGCGCGCTCGATCTCGACCAGCCGCTGCTCTTCGGTGCGCCGACGGTAGTTGGCGTACTCGGCGGTCAGCCGCTGCAGATCAGCAAGGTGCTCGGCGGCCGCCCCCGCAAGCTGCGGGTTGTGTTCGGCGAGCGCCTCGTCTTCAACGCCGTGAGCGGATGCCTCAGCCGTCTGCTCTGCGTTCAAAATGTCGTCAATCGTGAGGTCACCATCGAAGTCCGACCCGCGCGGGCCGGGGCCGGAGGCGTGTGCCTCCGACCCCTGCGTCGCTCCGGGCTGAACCTCGTCGTGACCCTCGGGGCCCTGATCGGGGTTCTTGTCCGTCATGATTACTTCTTCTCGTCCTCGTCTTCGACAACCTCTGCGTCGATCACGTCTTCGTCAGCGTCTGCCGACTCTGCGCGGTCGTCGCTGGTGTCGCTTGCGGTTTCTTGTTCCTGGCCCTGCGCGTAGATCGCTTCGCCGAGCTTCTGCTGGCTCTCGTTGAGCGCGTCGTACGCAGTCTTCACTGCGGCGTCGTCTTCACCTGCGAGCGCGGTCTTCAGCGCGTCGACATCTGCCTGCACCGACGTCTTCACGTCTTCGGGCAGCTTGTCTTCGTTGTCCTTGATCAGCTTCTCGATCGAGTAGGTGAGCTGCTCGGCCTGGTTGCGAGTCTCTGCCGATTCGCGACGCTGCTTGTCTTCAGCCGCGTGCTCTTCAGCCTCGCGCACCATGCGCTCGATGTCTTCCTTCGACAGCGACGAGCCGCCGGTGATCGTCATCGACTGCTCCTTGCCCGTGCCCTTGTCCTTTGCAGACACGTGCACAATGCCGTTTGCGTCGATGTCGAACGTGACCTCGATCTGCGGGACGCCTCGGGGTGCCGGAGCGATACCCGTGAGCTCGAAGGTGCCGAGCTGCTTGTTGTCGCGCGTGAAGTCACGCTCACCCTGGAAGACCTGGATGGCCACCGAAGGCTGGTTGTCGTCGGCGGTCGTGAAGGTCTCGCTGCGCTTGGTCGGGATGGCCGTGTTGCGCTCGATGAGCTTGGTCATCATGCCGCCCTTGGTCTCGATACCGAGGCTCAGGGGGGTGACGTCGATCAGCAGCACGTCCTTGCGCTCGCCGCGCAGCACGCCAGCCTGGAGGGCGGCGCCGACGGCGACGACCTCGTCAGGGTTGACACCCTTGTTGGCGTCCTTACCGGTCTCCTGCTTGACGAGCTCGGCAACGGCGGGCATGCGAGTCGAACCACCAACGAGCACGACGTGGTCGATTTCGCTGACCTTGACGCCGGCTTCGCGGATGACATCTGCGAACGGCTTCTTGGTGCGGTCGAGGAGGTCCTTGGTGAGGTCTTCGAACTTGGCACGCGTGATGGTCTCAGACAGCGAAACCGGGCCGTTCTCGGTGAGCGAGAGGTAGGGAAGGTTCACGCTGGTCGAGGTCGACGAGCTGAGCTCCTTCTTTGCCTGCTCTGCAGCCTCCTTGAGGCGCTGCAGTGCGATCTTGTCGCCCGAGACGTCAACACCCGTGGTGTCCTTGAACTGCTTGATCAGGTAGTCGACGAGACGCTGGTCCCAGTCGTCGCCACCGAGGCGGTTGTCGCCTGCGGTCGAGCGCACCTGGATGGTGGAGAAGTCGTCGTCCTTGCCCACTTCGAGCAGCGAGACGTCAAACGTTCCGCCACCGAGGTCGAACACCAGGATGAGCTCGTCTTCTTTACCCTTGTCGAGGCCGTATGCAAGCGCCGCGGCGGTGGGCTCGTTGATGATGCGGAGCACGTTCAAGCCCGCAACCTCACCGGCCTCCTTGGTTGCCTGACGCTCTGCGTCGTTGAAGTAGGCGGGCACGGTGATGACAGCGTCGGTCACGGTGTCGCCGAGGTACTCCTCAGCGTCGCGCTTGAGCTTGCCGAGAATACGGGCCGAGATCTCCTGCGGCGAGTACTTCTTGTCGTCGACCGCGAAGGTCCAGTCGGTGCCCATGTGGCGCTTGACTGAAGCAAGGGTGCGGTCAACGTTGGTGACGGCCTGGCGCTTTGCGGTCTCACCGACGAGCACCTCGCCGTCCTTGGTAAATGCGACCACCGACGGGGTGGTGCGGAAGCCTTCGGCGTTAGCGATAACCTTCGGCTCGCCACCCTCGAGGACGGCAACGACCGAGTTCGTGGTTCCGAGGTCGATTCCCACTGCACGTGACATATGTGTCTCTCTCTTTCGTGTCGCGCGGGGTGCCGCGCGGCGTTGGGGTTGATCTGAAATTCTTGGGGCTGGACTTGAGTCCAACAGGCTCAATGTTACAGGTTGAGCCAACCCGTGTCAACACGAAGTTGATATGAGCTAGCTCAACTTTGAAGCTCCCTTTTTTGAGGCACCGCGGCCACAATTCTCGAGGTGCCGCGGCGCGCCGCCAGAGACACCCATCGTTCATCAATTCGCCGTAGCGTGACCACCATGTCGCTGTCAGATGCACCTGCCCCCGGCGCTCCGGCCACGCCGCCGCCCACCGCGAACACTGGCGCCCTGAGCGCAATGGGCGCAATGTTCCAAGACACCGACGACAACCGTGTCGTGCCACGAAAGCAGATCTATTCGTGGGCCCTGTGGGACTGGGCGACCCAGCCGTTCAACTCGGTATTGCTGACCTTTGTCTTCGCATCGCTCTATCTTGTCTCCGACAATTTCTTGCCGGCCGACGTTGCGGGGCTCGCAAACGACGACCCGCTGAAGCAGAGCGCGATGGCGACGCTGACGAGCGGTTACGGGCTCGCGACGTTTATTGCCGGCATCCTGATTCTGATTCTTGCCCCGGTGCTTGGGCAGCAGGCCGACCGCCGAGGCAACAAGAAGCGCGGGCTCATGCTGTTCACCGCGCTGCTGGCGCTCGCGCAGTTTGCGCTGTTTTTCGTGCACGCCGACCCCTCGTATTTCTGGTTCGGCGCGATCGTGCTCTCGCTCGGGGCTGTTGTCGCCGAGATCGCGGGCGTGAACTACAACTCGATGCTCGTGCAGATCTCGACGCCGCGCACGGTGGGGCGCGTCAGCGGGCTCGGATGGGGCATGGGATACATCGGCGGCATCGTCGCACTCACGCTCGTGGTCGTGCTGACCACCTTCAACTGGTTCGGCATGGATACGTCTGACGGCATGGCGTACCGCCTCATCGCCGTCGGCTGCGGCGTGTGGACGATCGTGTTCTCGATCCCGATCTTCTTGAACGTGCCCGAGGCGCCCGCGCGCATGGGCGCCGCGCGGGTCGGCTTCTTCCGCAGCTATGTCGTGCTGGTGCAAGACATCACGCGCCTGTACAAGAACCACCGCCCGACGTTTTGGTTCTTGGTCTCAAGCGCCGTCTACCGCGACGGACTCGCCGGAGTCTTCGCCTTCGGCGGCATCCTCGCGGCCGTCGTCTTCGGCTTCACCCCCACCGAGGTGATGATCTTCGGCATCGCGGCTAACGTCGTCGCCGGCATCTCAACGATTCTTGCGGGGCGCGCAGACGACCGGTTCGGCGCGCGCAGCGTGATCGTAACCGCACTGACCGGGCTCGTAACCATCGCCCTGCTGCTGTTCTTCTTCCGCGACGTCGGCACGATCGTGTTCTGGGTCGGCGGGCTCCTGCTCTCGGCATTCGTCGGGCCGGCGCAGGCGGCAAGCCGTTCGCTGCTCGCCCGCGTCACCCCGACGGGCATGCAGGGCGAGATCTTCGGCCTCTACGCCACAACCGGACGCGTCGCGAGCTTCATCGCACCGGGCCTCTGGGCCCTGTTCATCGCACTCTTCGGCGCGACGTACTGGGGCATCCTCGGCATCACGATCGTGCTGGCCGTGGGCCTGTTTCTCCTGCTGTTGGTGAAGCTTCCGCCGCACCGGAGGTAGGGGCGGAAGTTGTTGCTGGCGCGGCGTTGCCTAAGCGCCAGGCGATCCCGCGTCGGTGACCGCCACGTCCGAGCGGTGGAAGTTCTGGAATGATCGGGATGCCGTGGGCCCCCGCTGCCCCTGATACCGGTTGCCGTACGGCCCCGACCCATAAGGGTTCTCGGCCGGCGACGACAGCCTGAAGAAGCAGAGCTGTCCGATCTTCATGCCCGGCCACAGCTTGATCGGCAGCGTGGCGACGTTCGAGAGTTCAAGGGTGACGTGCCCTGAAAAGCCGGGGTCGATGAAACCCGCGGTCGAGTGCGTGAGCAGGCCGAGGCGTCCAAGTGACGACTTGCCCTCGAGTCGCGCCGCCACATCGTCGGGCAAGCTGACCTGCTCAAACGTCGCGCCAAGCACGAACTCGCCCGGGTGCAGGATGAATGCCTCGTCGGGGCTCGTCTCGATGAGCTGCGTCAGGTCGGGCTGATCGGCGGCCGGGTCGATGAACGGGTACTTGTGGTTGTCGAAGAGTCGAAAGTAGCGGTCGAGCCGCACATCGACGCTCGACGGCTGCACCATGTCGGTCGTGAAGGGCTCAAGGCCGATGCGACCGGCGGCAAGCTCTTTTTTGATATCGCGGTCTGAGAGGAGCACGCGCCAAGCCTACCGAGCCGGTCGCGCTAGGATATTCAGTGTTGCCCTCAATTCGCGAGCAAACCGCGACTCGGGTGATGTCGTTCACTTGCACGGCCCGGCTTCTCGGCCGGCAAGAGTGCGGGGCTGTAGTTCAATGGTAGAACTTCTGCTTCCCAAGCAGATAGCGCGGGTTCGATTCCCGTCAGCCCCTCCACGCGCCCGTTCGGGTGCTTCCCCATGCGCCGCACGCCCGGCCGCCGCGCCGCCGCACGCCTCTGCCGTTCCGCCGCCCTGTCTGACCGGCGCTCCGCATCGGCCACCCTTCCGCTCCGCAGTCGCGAAACGCCGCGAAACCGCGCACAAAGCGACAAAACGCGACGGGGGAACGGGACATGGGTCGGGCCGTCACCGGTTCGGCGCTCCCGCGCGGCCCAGTCGCGGGCGCGCGCGACACTAACTCAGGAAAAACGGTGTCCAGCGAGACGAAGCCCCCGGAAATACGGGGGCGCATGGCGCCCGTCGCCAGGTTTTCCTGAGTTAGTGTCGCCACACGGCGCACCCCGCCTGCACCATGCCGTCCCGCTCCGCAGTCGCGAAACGCCGCGAACCCCCGCACAAAGCGACAAAACGCGACGGGGGAACGGGACAAAGCATCGCCCGTCACTGGTTCCGCGCTCCCGCCCCGCACCGCGCCCCGCTCAGCAGTCGCGAAACGCCGCGAAACCCCGCACAAAGCGACAAGACGCGACGGGGGAACGGGAGAGGCGGTGGGACGCGCGGCGCGCGGCGCGTGCGGGGCGCGCGAGGGAACGGCAGAGGCGTGCGGGGCGCGCGGCGAAACGGCAGAGACGCGCGGCGCGCCGCCGCGCCGAGGCCCCTACAGCCCCGTCATGCCACGCAGGCGGTGACCGACCGCGATCGACTCACCGCTCAGCGGACGCGACAGCGGCGAGATCAGGAACGCGATGAGGTCGGCGATCTCGTCGGGGCTCGACTGTCCGCTCGAGCCCATCTGTACGTCGGGGATGGGGGTGTGGGTGATGACGCCGGGGCTGATCGCATTGACCGTGACCCCGGTGCCCGCGACCTGGTCGGCGAGGTGCTTGGACGCGATGATGAGCGCGGCGTTGCGCAGCGAGCCGGTCATGTTTGCGGTGAGCGAGGCGTTCTGTCCGCTCACCCCAACCACGCGGCCGTAGCCGGCGGCGGTCATGCTCGGCAGCACGGCGTTGGCGACGCGCAAGAACGTCATCGCCTTCGTGTCAATGCCGTCGAGCACGCGCGACGGCTCCGAGTTGAGCTTGGGGTCGGTGATGGTCGGCACCGTTGCCGCCGTCATCACCAGGCCGTCGATGCGCCCGTGCTCGGCGATGACGCTCGCAACCGCGGCATCCACCGACTCGTCGCTCATCGCATCCATGACGACGCCGTCAGTCGAATTGCGTGACGCGGGGATCGCGATTGCACCCTCTGCGCGCAGGCGCTTGACGACAGCACTGCCGAGCAACCCGTGCCCACCGACGACGAGAATGACGCGTTCTTTGAGTTGAAGATCCATGCGAATCAGAGTAACTACGCACGGCCCCCACGATGTGAAGTCGCCACAGATTCCTGCAAGAATGACGAAATGCAACGGTCCAGAGCTTCTCGCGCACTGCGCGGGCTCATCGGGGCCTCAATTGCTACATTCGTGGCCCTGCTTTCGCACCTCGCGGCCGGTGGCGCGATGCCCGGATGGATCGGTATCGCCCTCCCCTGGCTGCTTTCGGTGATGGTGTGCACCCTGCTCGCGGGCCGCGCGCTCTCGCTCATTCGCCTGTCACTCAGCGTGATCGCGAGCCAGGCGCTCTTTCACTTCCTCTTCATCTTCGGCTTCATCACCCGAAGTGGTGCGGCGGCCGCCGCCCAGAACGCGCACGCCCACCACTCCGCACCCGGCACGATGACGCTGCCACCGGTCTCGGCGATCCCCGTCGACGCGTTCGTTGGCGACACCGCCATGTGGATCTCGCACGGCATCGCCGCCCTCATCACCGTCGCGTCGCTCTACCGCGGCGAGCGCACGCTCCTGCAGTTGCGCGAGCTCGCACGCGACATCTCGGCTTGGACCGCCCGCGCCTTCGGCGTCGTCGCACTGCCGCTGCCACTGCGGCCGGTCCGCGTGCGCGCCACCCGCCTCTCACTCCGCGCCCCCGGCGCCGGTCCCGCTCGCTCGTCGCTTCAGCGGCGAGGCCCACCTCTCTGCGCCTGATCTGACCGCGGTGTGGTCGCCAATTGTGGCGCCATGCACCGCTTCTTGCTCGGCCCTTGTCGAGTGATCAATTGCGCGTGGATGCCGCAGCCCGGCGTCCAGAGAGAGGTTTTGCCATGTTTCGCCCTCGCCTGTTTGCGATGGGGGTGCTGGTAGCGGCGTTCGCGGTGTTCGCGACGTCTGTGCCCGCATCGGCCCATGACGCACTGATCGGCAGCACGCCGGAGCCGGGAGCACGCCTCACCGAGGCGCCGGCCGAGGTCTCGCTGCGGTTCTCCGACGATGTGCTCACCCTCGGGGCGGCGGTCATCGTCGCCGACGGGGCCGGCCGCGACTGGGTGGTGGGCGATGTCAGAATCGCCGGCAACTCCGTCTCGGCGGCGCTCGACGGGCCCCTCCCCGAGGCCGGCTACGAGCTGCGCTGGCGCGTGGTCTCGTCTGACGGCCACCCCATTTCGGGGCTCGTGCCGTTCACGGTCGGCGAGGGTGCACCCCTCGTCAGGTCGACCGCCGACAACGACGGCGAAAGCGGCAACACCGGCAGCACCGGCAACAACACCAACGATGACGGCGCGAACAACGCCAGACCCGATGTTGTTGTCGACACCACCGAACCCGCGCAAGGTCAGGTCGCTGAAGGGTTCGGCGGTATCCCCCGAGTCGTCGCACTCGGGGTGGGCGGCGCCGTCGTTGCGCTCGCCATCGCCGCACTCATTGCATTCACCCGCCGGCGCGCTCGCGCAGGCGGCCAGGTGGCCGGGCAGGACCCCGCCACCACACCACACTCCCGCGACGAATCGTCCGGAAACTCTTCGCTGTGAAAGGCATCTCTATGAACACTTCCACCACCCTCCGTCTTGCCGCCCTTGTCGCCGCGGCGGGCCTCACCCTCACTGCCTGCGCGGCAACACCAGCTCCAACGCCCCCGGCTGCCAGCCAGGGGGTGGCTGAGGCATCCACCGTCGTCACCATCACCGATGCCTGGTTCAAGGCCGCCGATGAGGGGATGTCTGGGGCATTCGGTACGTTCAACAACGCGGGCGCCGATGACGTGACCATCGTGTCGGCGTCGAGCGAGGTCGCGCACATGGTCGAGCTCCACGAGACCACCGAGAACGCCAGTGGCGAGCTCGAGATGCGCGAGGTCAAGGGCGGATTCACGATCCCCGCCGGCGGCTCGTTCGCTCTCGAGCCCGGCGCAAATCACCTCATGTTTATGGGGCTGATGGCGCCGCTGCAGGCGGGTGCCACCGTTGAGGTCACCGTGACCTTCGACGACGGTTCGACGTTCACATTCGAGGCTCCGGTCAAGGACTACTCGGGCGCGAACGAGAACTACGAAACGGGCGAGTAGTGCCCACGTCCGGAACGCACGACAAGGCGGCCCGGGCCAAGGCGACCCGGCGACAGTTCCTCCTCGGAGGAGCCGTCGCCGGCGTCGGCGCGGCCGCCGTGATCGGGCTCGACAGCATCCTGAACCGTCCCGACACCCCCGCCACCGCGACGCCAGCGGCACCCGAAATCGCGACGATCCACGGCGGCGAGACGGTACCGTTCTACGGCCGTCACCAGGCCGGGATCGCCACCACACCGCAGGCGCACGCCACCCTGATCGCGCTCGACCTGCGCGAAGGCAGCGACCGCGGGGCACTCGGGCGCATGATGCGCCTGTTGAGCGACGACGCGGCTCGGCTCACGCAGGGGCGGGCTGCCCTGGCCGACTCCGAACCAGAACTCGCTGTCGCCCCCGCGCGGCTCACGGTCACGTTCGGCTTCGGCCCGGGTTTCGTGGCCCGCGCGGGCGGCACCGCGCCGCCGTGGCTCGCCCCGCTCCCGCCGTTCACGGTCGATCGTCTTCAGCCCGAGTTCAGCGACGGCGACCTGCTGCTGCAGATCGCCTCAGACGACCCACTCACGGTTTCGCACACGGCGCGCATGCTGCTCAAAGACACTCGCAGCTTCGCGACGGTCCGCTGGGTGCAGCGCGGTTTTCGGCGCGCGACCGGCACCGAAGCGTCGGGCACAACCATGCGCAACCTCTTCGGGCAAGTGGATGGCACGGCCAACGTCGCACCAGGCACCGCCGAGTTCGACAAGGTCGTGTGGAACACGGGCAGCACAGACACAGCCGCGTGGATGGCCGGCGGAACGAGTGCGGTGGTGCGCCGCATCCATATGAATCTCGACACCTGGGATCACCTCGACCGGGGTGGCCGCGAACAGTCGGTTGGGCGCACGCTCGCGAATGGGGCGCCGCTGACCGGACGCAACGAGCACGACGAGCCCGACTTCGAAGCGAAGACGGCGATTGGGTTTCCGGTGATCCCCGAGTTCTCGCACATGCGCCGAGCGCGCAGCGACAACCCGGACGAGCAGATCTTTCGGCGCGCGTACAACTACGACGACGCGCCGGAGGGAACCGAGATCGCGAATGCGGGGCTCGTGTTCATCGCGTTTCAGGCCGATGTCGACCGGCAGTTCACGCCGATGCAGCGCCGGCTCGACGAGCTCGACCTGCTCAACACGTGGACGACGCCAATCGGTTCGTCGGTCTTCGCGATCCCGCCCGGCTGCGCCGAGGGTGGGTTCGTGGGCGACACGCTGCTCGCGTAACTCAGCAACCTACTCGGCCGCGGCGGGCGCCGGCTGGCAGACGGCCAGTTGCGTGATCTCTTCGCCGTACTGCTCCGCCGTCCACGGCAAGCCAAACTCGGGGGCGGTATGCTCCGCGGCGGCCGGGGCCTTCGAGGCGATGGCGGCGAGCTGCCACGCGAGGTCGCGCACCAGTGCGGGGCTCGCGGCCGAATTATTTAGCACCGCGACGACCACGAGGCCCGTGGCTGGGTCGGCGAAGGCCGCCGTGAGGTAGCCGGGCATCGAACCGAACTGGCCGATCAACGAACCGGCCTGAAAGACGCCACCCGTCGCGGTATACCAAGCCGGCACGCCCTCTCCAGCCGGAAGCGGCGTTGCAAAGCGCTGCACGGCGAGCTTCGCTGCCGCCGACTCGTCGTTGCCGCCCGCCTTGTCGGCGAGCAGCGAGCCCGCGGCGAGCGCCCGCATATAGGCACCGAGGTCATTCACCGTTGTCACGACACCCGAGTCGGTGAAGCCAATTGACGACGAGAGCACCGTGACGTCTTGCAGGGCGGCGCAGTCTGAACTGCTCCGATACCCCGGGAGCGCATCGGCGCCGGGTGAAGCTGCCGCAGAGCCCGGGAGCACGCTGTTGCGCAGGGCGAGGGGCGTGAAGACGTACTGCGAGAGGAGGTCTGCCGCGCTCATGCGGGTGGCGTTTTCGAGCGCGATGCCGAGGAGCACATACCCAGCATCGGCGTCTGTGTAGGCCGCGCCGGGCGTGGCCGCGTGTGCCTCGCCGAGGCCAAAGCTCGCGAGTTCGCGCGGGCTCCACACGCGAGCCGGGTTGCTCATCCACGTGGATTCGAGCGAGATGGCGTACGAGCCGACCCCCGAGCTGCCGTTACACAGTTGCTCAAGGGTGACGTTCTTCAGCGCGGGGACGCCGCCGGCGTACTTGGTCACCGCGTCGTCGAGCGCAACGCGACCGTCAGCCGCGAGCCCGTACAGCACGTCACAAATCATGGGCCGGGTCACATCACCGGCACGGAACGGCATCGAAGTCGTCACGGGGATGTCGCCGCCGGCGGTCGTCGTGCCCACCCCGGCCACCCACGAGCCACTCCACGGCGCCCAGACTCCGACGATCGCGCCGGGTGCTGCGGCCATGCCCATCGCGTGGCCGACCGCCTCTTCGAGCGCGGCCTGCGTCTCTGGCGCGAACGGTGACTCTGACTGCGCCGGCAGGTCGAGCGAGATGGCCTGGCCACCGGCGCATGCACTGAGTGTGAGGAGCATCGCGCCAATTGTCGCGGTGAGCGCAACGATTCGACGGCGCGTGGTGCCTGCCCGCATGTGAACCCCCGGTGTGATGTCCAGGTGATTCTATCCCGCCCTGCGAGCCATACCCTGAGCACAACCCGCCTAACATGGTGATCGTGCCCCACATTTTTGAAGACAACGTCCGCGCCGCAGTGCTCCACCACATGAACGACGACCACCAGGACGACAACCTGTTGATCACGCGCGCGTTCGGTGGCGCCGGTGGCACGAAGGCTGATGTGACCGCTGCCGAGATGACCGGCTTCGACGGCGACGGCGGCGACTGGACGATCACGCTTGCCGACGGCACGAGCACCGAGGCCCGCATCGCGTGGCCGATCGGTTCGATCTCGGAGCGCATCGAGGTTCGTCAGCAGATCGTGCAGCTTTATGACGACGCATGCGTAGCGCTCGGCGTCGAGCCGCGCCCGCACGAGTAGCGAATTACCGCGGATTTCTCGACACCGCGTCAGGTTCACAGGCGCCTGACGGCGGTTGCTAAGGTCTGCCTAAGTAAGCGCCTCGTGAATTCGCTACAATTGAGCCATGTCTGTCACACCCTTCTCCACCGCCGTGCGTGAGCGCAGCACCGCCGCCCACTCCAGCAGTGAAGGCTCGGGTTTCATGAGCGAGCTGTTGAAGGGCGACGGCACGCTCGACGATTACATCGCGCTCGTTGCCCAGCACTACTTCATCTACGTTGCCCTCGAGGCCGCTGCCGACAACATGCGCAGCGAGCCCGTGGCATCCGCGTTCATCACCGATGCCCTCACGCGCCTGCCCGCCTGCGAAGCCGACCTCACGGCGCTTTTGGGTGCGAACTGGCTCGAGCAGATCGCACCGCTGCCCGCGACGCAGCGTTACGTCGACCGCATCAACGAGATCGGTTCTGACTGGGCCGGTGGGTTCATCGCCCACCACTACACCCGCTACCTCGGCGACCTCTCGGGCGGCATCTTCATCGGCCGCGTGATGGCGCGTCGCTTCAACCTCGAAAACGGTGGCGTCACGTTCTATACGTTCGATGACATCGCCGACCCGACCGTCTTCAAGAACGAGTACCGTGCACAGCTTGACGCCGTGACGTGGAGCGAAGAAGAGCGCGAGCGCGTGATCGAAGAGGTCCTCGCTGCCTACCAGTTCAACACCGACGTGTTCGAAGACCTCGCTGCCGCCAAGAACGGTGCACTGGTCTAACCGCAGCGCCTACGTTCGGAGCCGTCCTAGATCGCGACGGGCGGAACGGCTTCAGGCGCCTGCGGGCCCACATATCGTGCCGATGGGCGGATGATCTTCGGGTCGATCGACTGTTCAAGGACGTTCGCCGTCCATCCGAGGACGCGGGCAGCTGCGAACGTGGGCGTGAACAGGTCGCGGTCGATGCCGCAAAGTTCCATCACGATTGCGGCGTACCACTCAAGGTTGGTGTGGAGTGCTCGACCCGGTTTGAACGCCTCGAGGAGCACTGGAACGCGTTCTTCTACCTGGATCGCGAAGTCGACTCTCGGCCCGCCGAACGTCTTTGCGACGGCCTTCAACAGCGCCGACCGCGGGTCCTCGGTGCGGTAGACCGGGTGGCCAAATCCCATGATGCGCTCTCCGGCGGTGAGCCGTTCGCCGATCCAGGCATCGATATTTTCGGGGCTCCCGATCGCGTCGAGCGTGTCAAGCGCGCGGCTTGGTGCACCTCCGTGGAGCGGTCCTGACAACGCACCCAGCGCCCCCACCAAACATGAGGCGGCATCGGCACCTGTCGACGCAATCACTCTGGCCGTGAAGGTCGACGCATTGAAACCATGGTCGACTGCCGCCGCCAAATATGCAGAGAGACCCTCGACCGCTCGCCGCTGCGGAACAACTCCTTGCAGCATGTAAAGGTAATTGGCGACGTACCCCATCTCCGGTCTCGGCGCGACGGGGTGCAGCCCGAGTCGGAGCCGGTGGAGAGCCGCGATAATCGTGGGAGTCTTGCTTGCCAGACCGACGAGATCGTCACGACGTTGTTCGACACTGAGGTCGTAGAGCGGGCAAAGCCCGGCTCGTGCACCTTCGAGCGACAGCGCCACTCGCAACCCAGCAAGCCCATCAGCGTGCATCGACGATTTCGCGATGGCGGGGAGCGCCTCGCTCAAGGCGATGGGGAGCGCTGATGCATCCGCGATCTGTGCCGCGAACGCCGCGCGCTCGACCGGTGTGGGCAGTGCACCGTCAAGCATGAGTTGCCAGATGTCTTCAACCGATCGCGTGCGAGCAAGTTCAGTCGCCGAATATTGACGGTAGTGGTAAAAACCCTCCTGCCCCCGCACGTCGCTGAGCGCCGTCTCGGTGACGATCACGTTCGCGAGACCACGCGGCACGTCAATTGGGGTGTCATCCATCCGGATCGCTGACTTCATCGTGTTCTCCCGAGTCGTTTGTTCACCGCGTCTTGCGAGCGCTGCGTCGTTCGTGCAACTAGGGTGACTACAGCACCGACATTGATTTTCGGCAATCAAACATTGATCGAATCAACACCCTCCTCCTAGGCCGGTCGATATGACACCTCCCAGCACGCGATTGACCAGCGCCCAGGTCGCCGCTCGGCTTGACGTGAAGCCCGCGACGCTTTACGCCTACGTGTCGCGGGGCCTGCTCAGGAGCGCACGGGCTGAGAACGGGGGTTCGACGTTCGATCCGCTCGACGTAGAGGCGTTCGCCGCGTCACGGCGCAGGGGATCCAGGTCGGGCGGCAGCTCGGCCGGACGGCCACTGACGGTCGTCGAGTCCGACCTCACGCTGCTGCAAGACGACGCGCTCTATTTTCGGGGCGTCTCGGCCGTCGATCTCGCCCGTCGGTGCCAGTTCGAAGAAGCTGTAAGCATGCTCTGGGCGACACCGCACCAGCGCGATGGCGCCCCTGACCAGCTCGTGAGCGATCCCGAGACCGTCGCTGCAATCCGTCTGGCCGCCGCGAGTCTGGGCGATACCCCGCGGTTCGTGGATCGATTCAGACTCGCGCTCCTCATCTGCGCCCTGCATGACCCGGAGCGGGCTTCATTGCAGCCATCGGCGGTCATGAGCGCTGGCAGACGGATGCTCGCGGCGGTCGTTGACGCGCTGCCCGACCTCCAACCGGCTCCGTCCGCAGCGGCTCCGCTCGCGCGCAGGCTCTGGGCGAAAATCTCGCCGCTTGAACCGTCGACCGGCAACCTTCGCGTCCTCAACGCGACAATGGTGCTCTGCATGGACCACGACCTCGCGATCTCGACGATGTCTGCACGAGTTGCGGCCTCTGCCCGCGCAGACCCTTACGCCGCGGTCACCGCGGCGTTGAGCACGTTCGACGGCGCTGTGCACGGTGCTGCGAGCATCGCAGCAGTCAGCATGCTGACCGAGACGCTGCAAACCGGAAACGCCGAGCAGGCGATCTCTCGCCAAATCAAGAAGACGGGGATGATTCCGGGGTTCGGTCACCTCATCTACCGCGACGTTGACCCGCGCGCGGAGTTGCTGCTCGCAGCGATGCGGCAGCTTCCCTCGTTTCAAGGTGCGACAACCGCCGCCGATCGCATCGTTGCCGTCGTCCGCGCACGGAGCCCACGACCCGCGAATCTCGACCTCGCCCTTGCGGCGCTGGCGATTGGCGGCGAGATGGACACAGACGCAGGGGAGCTCATCTTCGCGGTCTCGCGAACAGCCGGTTGGATCGCGCACGCGCTCGACGAGTACACCCAACCCGCAGCACGACTTCGTCCGGAGTCAAGGTATACGGGCGCCCGCCCCGCTAGCCCCGCAGCGGCGCGCTTCGCTGCGCCATAAAGCGCTGCACATCGGGGTCGACCTTGATGTCGCTCGGCCGCAGTGGCCGCGAAAGGTAGAGCCCTTCGAGCGACGTGAGCCGGCTGAGCGCGACGTACGTTTGCCCCGGGCTGAACGCACCCGAACCCAGGTCGACGATCGCACGATCGTAGGTCTTGCCCTGCGACTTGTGAATGGTCACGGCCCAGGCGAGGCGCAGCGGAAACTGAGTGAACTCGGCGACAACTTCACGCGAGAGCTTTTTGGATGCCGCGTGGTAGCTGTAGCGGTACTTCTCCCACGCGACCGGGTCAACCTCATGATCGGTCCCGTCGACGTCGACGTGCACGGTCCCGCCGATGCTCGTCACCGTACCGATCGTGCCGTTCACCCAGCGCTGGCCGTCGGGCCCGCCACCCACGTCATTGCGCAGGAACATCACCTGCGCGCCCTCCTTCAGCGAGAGCTCGCCGTCTGCCGGGTAGTTCGACTCGCGACCGAAGTCGCCGTTGACCTCTGCCACCGCGGTCTGCGCGCGGCCGGGGAGCGCCTCGAGGTGGCGCCGGTTGATGTTCGACACAATGTCGTTGCGCGACGCGAGCGTGATGATCGAGTCGCCCGCATCGAGCCCCTTGCCAAGGGTGGGCGGCTTTCGCGCCCCCATTCCGTTCAGAATGCCGGCAATCTCGGCCGTCACCTGCCCATGGCGCACGGCGTTCAGCATTGCCTTGAAACCGTCGTCGGCCTGGCGGTGGATGTCGACGAGTTCGACGATGCGGAGGGGTGCGGCATCCACTGCCTCTAAATCGAGCGCACCATCGCCGCCGGACGTTCCCGCCCAGACCTTGGCGTCGAAGAACCAGAACGAGCGGTAATGATCGCGCACGTACGCGAGCTCGTCGCCGCGGGGCGGAACGGGCGCGAGTTGGTAGGGGTCGCCGAACATCACGAGCTGCACGCCCCCGAACGGCTCACGTCGGCGGGCGCGGGCCTGGCGGAGCGAACGGTCGATCGCGTCCATCAGGTCGGCGTTGACCATCGAGATCTCGTCGATGACGAGGGTGTCGATCGCGTTGAGGATCTTGCGCGTGGCATCGTTCTGGTCGATGTCTTGGTCGGCGATCAGTCCGATCGGCAGCCGGAAGAGCGAGTGGATCGTTTGCCCGTCGACGTTGAGGGCGGCCACACCCGTCGGGGCACACACGGCGATCTGCTTCGCCGTGTTCCACGCCAGGTGGCCCAGCACGGTCGATTTGCCGGTGCCGGCGCGGCCCGTCACAAAGATGTGTTCATTGGTGTCTTCAATGAGACGAAACAGGGCCTGCTGCTCGGCAGACAGCTCCACGACGGTCACGACAGCATCACCCAAGCAATGTTACCCGGCGGGGTTTCGTAGACTGGCCGGGTGGAGCCTGCCGAGAATGACGCGCCGCCGCGGCGAAAGCGCGCTCTTGCGATCGATCTGACGATCCTCGGCGTCGTCGGCCTCCTGCTGATCGCGGCGCTCGGCGCCACCGGCGTGATCCTGTATCGCGAGTTCTACAGCCCCACCGCCTATGCGATGCGCTACCTGTCGCTCCTCCAAGACCACCGGGCCGCTGATGCACTCGACATGCCGGGTGTTCGCGTCGACTCGATCGCGCTCGACAAGGCGTCACTCCCGGCGGGCGCATCCGATGCCCTGCTTCGCCGCGCCGCCCTCGGCCAGCTCAGCGACATCGAGCCGGTGAGTGAGACCACGAAGAACGGTGTCACCACCGTGACCGTCTCTTACACGGCGCACGGGACCCCCGGCACCACGACGTTCCGCATCGCTCAGGACGGCTGGCTTGGGGTCGCCCCCACCTGGCGTTTCACTCAGAGCCCGCTGAGCGTCATCGACCTCACGGTGCGCGGCTCGATGCGTTTTTCGGTGAATGGCTTCGAGGTCGACAAGCGTCAGGTTTCCGTCGATGGCGTGGATGCTGACCCCCTCGCCCCCGTTCCGATGCTGGTGTTCTCCCCGGGCATCTATTCGGTCACGGTCGACACCGCCATCTCGCGCAGCGACGGTGTGCTTGTGCTCGCCGATGCGCCGCTGCGAAACACCCCCATCGACATTCAGGCCGAACCGACGCCCGAGTTCGTGAACGTTGTGCAAGAGGAGGTCAACGGCTTCCTCGATGCCTGCGCCACCCAGCAGGTGTTGCAGCCCACGGGTTGCCCGTTCGGATTCTTCGTCACCAACCGGATCGTCGCGCCGCCGGAGTGGTCGATGGCCGAATACCCGGTCGTGAACGTCGTGCCGCACGGCGCCGACTGGCGGATCGTGCCCGCTGACGGCCGGGCGCACATCAATGTTGGCGTGCGGTCGCTCTTTGACGGCTCGGTGCGCAACGTCGACGAAGACGTCGAGTTTACGATCGACGGCACGATCACGCTGCTCGGCGACGGCACCATCTCGATCCGCGTCGGCGGCGGCGAGCAGGGGCTCGACTAGCGCGCTACTGAGCGCCCGCTACTGCCGACACCAGCAGCTACTGCCGAGCAGCTACTGCCGACCAGCGCCCTCCTGGGCCGCCTCGCGCGCCGCGTCCCGCGCCGCGATGCCGGCGAGCTGGGCATTGTAGTCGGCCAGCTCGGCATCACCCGTACGGTCGGCAGTGCGATCGAGGCGCGTCTGTTCCTTCTGGTCGCTGCGGCTCCATTGGATCGCCACCGTGATCGCCAAGATCAGCGATGGGATCTCGCCCACGCTCCAGGCGACACCACCGCCGGCGCGTTGGTCGTCCATCGGCGTCCCGCCCCACGTGCGGCCCATCGCCCCGAACCACTCGGCAACGAACAGGCCCTCCTGCGCCATGATCGCCACACCGAAGAACGCGTGCACCGCCATCACGAGCAGCAGGAGCACAAGGCGCCCGGCGTGCGGGAGTCGGTATGGCACCGGGTCGATGCCGATGAGCGACTGGGCGAAGAGGTAGCCCGAGATCAAGAAGTGCACGACCATCCACTGGTGGCCGAGGTGGTCTTCCATCGACCAGCGGAAGATCCCGGTGTAGTAGAACACCCAGAGCGAGACCACGAAGATCGCGGCGGTCACGAACGGGTTCGTGATGACCTTCGCGAACGGGGTGTTCACGGCCCACATGATCCACTCGCGCCCACCACGGGTGCCATCGTCGCGCTTGCGAATCGTGCGCAGCGCAAGCGTCACCGGCGCGCCGGTGACCAACAAGATCGGGATGCCCATGGCCAACGCCATGTGCCCGAGCATGTGCACGCTGAAGAGGTACTCCTGGTAGGCGTTGATCGGGCCGTTCGTCACCCAGAACAACAGCAGCACGCCGGCAACCCACGCAATGGTGCGATAGAGCGGCCAGGCATCGCCGCGGCGGCGCATGCGGCGCACACCGGCGAGGTAGAAGAACAGTCCGAACGCGCACGCAACGATCCAGAGCAGATCGACGTGCCACTCGGTCAGCCACTGCAGGGGGCCGAGCTCGGGCGGCAGTAGCCGGTCGGTGAGGCGCTGCGCGGGCGTGGGAATCTCGGCGGCCTCCTGCGGTACGGGCGGCGCGGTGCGGGCAAGCGCGACGGCCGCGCCCGAGGCGATCCCCATCAGCACCAACTCGAGCACGATCAATCCCCAGAACCGGCGGTCTGCGGCAACCTGGCCGGCGCGCGACGCGGCTCGGCTGGGCTCGGCGGGCGAGGTGCGGGTTGCCGAACGCTTTTGATGTGTGGATGCCGCAGCCGAGGCATCCACTCGCCGACGCGGTGCCGACACGGCGCGCGAAGGCCCAACCATGCGGTTGATGATGGCGCGGCGATAGATCGCCCCAAGCACGCCGATCGCGAGCAGCGCTGTCACCTTGACGAGAATGAGGATGCCGTAGGGAGTGAGGAGGGCGTCCCATGCGCCGACGCGCAGCGCGGCGCTCGCGTAGCCCGAGAATGCGACGACCAAGAACGCGGCGAGGGCGAGCGACGAGTAGCGCAGCAGCACGCGCGTCATCTTGTCGCGGTCGATGACCGGGCGAATCACGATGAGAAGGATCAGCCCGCCGAGCCAGACGGCGGCGCCAACGAGGTGGAGGAAGAGTCCGGTGACGGCGATGTTGTGGCCCGCGGCGCCGGCCGTGTGGCCCTGCGTCGCCATCGGGTAGAGCGCGGCGATCGAGAGCGCGAGCAGCAGCGCCGTGCCGAGCCAGCCACGCACGGCGAACGCGACCACGGTGATGATCGCGCCGGCAACGACGGTCATGAGCCAGGCGCGGCCCATCGGGATATCGAGCATGAACGCCGCGAGCTGGGCGCCGAACTCGGCGTCGGGGCGGACGGTCGTCGGAAACGCGTTGAGGTAGGTAAAGAAGGCGGTGACGGCGCTCGCGATGGTGAAGATCGCAGCAGACACGGATGCCACATTCATCGCGGTCTCAAACTCACGCTCGCCCACCTTGAGCGCGAAGAGCGCGAGCACGAGCGTGCCGATGATGCCCGCGGCGCCGAGGTTGACGAAGAGCCGGGCTACCGGGAGGCCCCAGCGGACGAACGGGCCGGCGTCAAGCAGGAGTTGCGGCGCGGCCCCGCCACCGAACGCGAGCCCCGCAACGAGCGAAACGAGCGCAAAGCCAAGGAGGATGAGGGGGCCGAGAAGGCGCAAACGACGGGGTGACACCCCCCAAGCCTACGTTTGCTTGGCGTGAGTATCGAACCGTGGCCGTCGGCGCAAAAACGTCAGAGGGGGACACCGCGATTCGCGGCGTCCCCCTCTGGCAAGAAAGCGGTCTTACTTGACGGCTGCCTTGAGCTTCGAGCCTGCGGTCACCTTGACGCGGTGGCCAGCGGGGATCTTGATTTCGTCGCCAGTCTGGGGGTTGCGGCCGGTGCGAGCCGACGTTGCAACCTTCTCGAATGCGATCCAACCCGGGATCGAGACCTTGTTGCCTGCGGCAACTGCGTCAGAAACCGTGGCGAAGAGGCTGTCGAGGACGCCGCTGACGGCTGCCTGGCTCTGGCCGGTGGCGCTTGCGATGCTCGCGACGAGTTCGGTCTTGGTGATGGACTTGTCAGCCATGGAGATGTCCTCCTCGGACATTGCGGCTTGTGAGCCGCAAAATTTGCTTGGACCAAGGCGCGAATGCCCCCGGCTGGTCTGATCGACCGTGACGAATGTACCAACTCTCCGCGTGATTTCGCGGATTTTCACGGTGTTTGGAGCGGGTTCGGGCGTGTCGCGACCCAATTTCACCGGATTTCGCCTGAAATTGCCGGATTTCGCCAATACTTGCGCACTCCGGCGCGCAAACGCAGATGCAATCGCAGGCCACCCGTACGCAACAAAGAAGAGGCGAGGCCCATTCGGCCCCGCCTCTTCTTTACTACTTGGTGCTTACTGCGTCGTGCTTACCAGCTCGACTTGGTCACGCCGGGCAGCTCGCCACGGTGTGCCATGTCGCGGAAGCGAACACGCGAGACACCGAACTTGGTGAGCATTCCACGGGGACGACCGTCGATGGCGTCGCGGCTGCGAACGCGCACCGGCGAAGCGTTGCGGGGCAGCTTCTGCAGGCCCAGACGTGCAGCTTCGCGCTGCTCGTCCGTGCTGGTCGGGTCGACGAGTGCCTTCTTGAGTTCAAGGCGCTTTGCGGCGTAGCGCTCGACGATAACCTTGCGCTGCTCGTTGCGAGCGATCTTGCTCTTCTTCGCCATCTCTAGCGCTCCTCACGGAAGTCAACGTGCTTGCGCACTACGGGGTCGTACTTCTTGAGCACGATACGGTCGGGGTTGTTGCGACGGTTCTTGCGGGTCACGTAGGTGTACCCGGTTCCGGCCGTCGAACGGAGCTTGATGATCGGACGAACGTCCTGTGACTTCTTGGCCATTAGAGCTTCACACCCTTCGCCTGCAGGTCACGAATGACCGACTCGATGCCACGCGCGTCGATGACCTTGATGCCCTTGGCCGACACGTTGAGCTTGATGTTGCGCCCAAGCGAGGGCACGAAATAGGTTTTGCGCTGCACGTTCGGGTCGAAGCGACGCTTCGTCCGGCGGTGCGAGTGCGAGATGTTGTGACCGAAGCCGGGAATAGCTCCAGTCACCTGGCACACTGCTGCCATAATTTTTTCTCCTTAGATACCGTGCGACCGGACGGCCGCACCCAAGATCCCTTGTCTGCACACACCGCTTCACGACCCATTCGGGCAACGACCTTGACGGCCAACATGAGGGGGTGGGTACCGAACTACGTGCGAGGAAGCACGCAGACCACGGGAAATCTTAGCACGCCCCGCGCGTCGCGCTTTGCATCGCCAACAGTTGGGACTATGCAGCCGGGCAACGGCCGGGGCCCAGTCCTGCTCGTGCTACGCCGAAATCGGAATCGGCGGGCCGAGGATCAGCAGCACGGTGAAGACACCGGCGATGACCACGGCCGCGATGCTCGTCCACACGATCGGTCGACGCAGCACCATCGCCTGCACGTGCTCGAAGAAGCCGCTCGGCTTCTCACCGCCCGGGGCGAGGCGCCATCCGCCGTTCAGTAGCCCGCGCTTATCGATCGCGATGTCGAACGGCAGCGTCGCGAACGGCACAACCGCGCTCACGAGGCCGAGGATACCGACGCTCGGCTTCCACTTCTGGTTGATCCACACAAAAATCGTCATCGCGCCGTAGCTCAGAAAAACGAAGCCATGGATGCCTCCAGCCGGCGAAACCCACATGTCAGTGGTCTTCGTGACGTACTTGAGAAACATCGCGGTCAGCAGCAACGCCCAGGTGATGACTTCGGCGATGGCGAGGGTGCGGTAAAGAATACGAGGAGACATAGGCTCTCAGCCTACGGCGCGTACCTTGGCATGTGCTCAGTCGTTTGGTTGATTCTTCTCGGCGCTGTCGGCGGCGGCGTTCGGCCGTGCTGTCTTCCCGCGCTGCGCGCTTCTTCGCCGCAGATCCAGGACGAAACCACCCGCGGCGAGGGCGACCGCCACGACACACAATCCCACGAATACGAGCAACCTGACGTTGCCGTTGATTGTCTCGACGTTCCACGTGGAGAGGTCAACGGCGGTAGCAGCAGAGTCCTCGCCGAGCACTCGAGCGATCAGCGGATCGACCGTGATCGAGGCAACCGCGGCGACGAAGACCGCGACTGCGGCACCGTAAAGGCCCGGTCCAGGTAGATATCGAATCACAAGCGCGATGATCCAAACCGGCACGAGGCCGATGGCTGCGATAACCAGTGCGGGTGAGAGCCAGAGTTCCGGCATCCCAAGCGCGGCGAGCGTGACGGCAAGGAACGCGGCGATGGCGATCGTGTCAATCGCGAGAGCGAGGACCATCACGTGTGGGCGGAGACCAGCGGGGAGCGGTGCGACGCGCAACAAGATCGGCCCGAAGCAGATGACGATCGTCAGCGCCACGGCCGCGATGCTGATGGGCAACCACGGCCCCGCACCATAGAGCAGCGCCACGACACCGAGCAGTGCGAACAGCCAGAAGGTGGCGGAAGCAAGTGTCACCCAGCCACGGCGCGCGATTCCGAGCAGGGGAAGCGTCGTGAGCGTGAATGCGAGGGCGACCGCGGTGAGCACCACCCAGAACCAACTCAGCGTGTGCTCCACCGAGAGGTTCACGATGAACGAGGTGATGATTGCGGCGCCGTAGGCGAGCGAGGTGGTCCAGAGCAATGCCGCTCGCCAGCGGCGGTACACCTTGGCATCACGGCGGTCATGCCGTTCCTCGCGGTTCTCGCTTGCGCTGATGAGCTCGTCGCTGCTCACCCCGAGGACCTTTGCGAGCGCGGGCACGGAGGTGATGTCGGGGTACGAGAGTCCGCGTTCCCACTTGGAGACCGCCGACTCAGTGACGTGCAGCTGGCGTGCGAGTTCGCGCTGGGTGAGCCCGACTGAGCGGCGCCTTTCGGCGACGAACTTGCCGAAGTCATGTTTGGTGCTGTGCATGCCTTCCATCCAACCAACCGAACGTCGTCAAGGGTCACCAATTCGTGCGTTCGGCGCCTCGACCATTCGTCCAGTCCCGAAATTCCGGCGTTTTCTGGCGCGAAAGGAGCGGGTTCAGAGCGCTCCGACGCCAGCCAGCGGTTCCAAGCTGCCCAGCAAGACGTGTCGCCCGGGGCTCGTTTGCGTCACGGCAGCGCGCTCTCGACACCGGGCGCAGCCCCCGGCCCGGCCCGAAACACCGACACCGTCGGGTCGCCGGCAATCCAGAAGCGCCACGGAAACTCGGCCGTCCCCGCCCGCCCGCTCACACCCACGCGCGGACCGGACGCAATATCGACGAGCGGGGAATCGCGCACCCAGAGCCGCGCGACAGCCCCCGCGCGCGGTGCGCCGCCGGCGAGCGCGTCGATGCCATTGTGCTGCGACCACACAAGCCCCAGCGCCTGGCCGAGCCGCCCAGGGCCACGGGCCAGGTCGCGCGGCGCGCGGCTTGCGGGGCGACGCAGGGTCGCGGCATCCGTGCCCTCGATCACTTCGCCGGCACGAAGCAACACTCCCGAGGCGATGCCATCGGGCGAGCAGGCGACGTTGACGCACGAGTGGATGCCACGGCTCAAATAGACGTACAGATGCCCGGGTTCACCCCACATCGTGGCGTTGCGGTTGGTCTTGCCCATGCGCGCGTGCGATCCAGGATCGGGCACGGGGCCAGTGCCACGGCCGTGATACGCCTCGACCTCGGTGATGCGGAGCGCCACCGAAACGCCAGCAACGCTCGTGCAGAGGATGCCTCCGAGCAGTGTCGGCGCGACCGCGAGGGCGTCGCGCTCAAGGTCACCGCGCGTGGGCTGGTGAAAGCCCGGCCGGCTATTGGCCATCTCGTGCCCGTGAACAGGCGGGGCACCGCCCGAAGATGTCGACGACGTGCTGGGCCTGGGTGAAGCCGTACTGCGCCGCAGTTGCCTGGGCCCACTGCTCGACCTCGCGGGCCTCAATCTCGACCGCCATGCCGCACGACTTGCAGATGAGGTGGTGATGGTGGTCGGTGCTCACGCACGCGCGAAAGAGGTTTTCGCCGTCGGGGCCCTGGAGCGAGTCGGCCTCGCCGCGCTCGGCAAGATCGGCGAGTGCCCGGTAGACCGTCGCCAGGCCGATGCTCGTGCCCGCTTCGTGCAGCGACGAGTGCAGCGCCTGTGCGCTGACAAAACCCGCGCGCGAGTCGAGTGCCTCACGCACCGCCTCACGCTGCCACGTATTGCGCTTCGCCATGCCCGTCAGTCTAGGCCGCGACGGGTCGCGCGACGCGGGCGCGGCCCCAGGCCACCACCCTGCACACGACGTAGATGGAGAACGAAATGGTGGTGATGTATGGGCTCACCGGCAGCGTGCCGGCAATCGCGAGGAGGATGCCGCCGACGGCCGAGACGAACCCGAACACCGCCGCAAGCACCGGCACCGCGAGCGGGCCAGCGCTCAGGCGCATCGCCGCCGCAGCCGGCGTGACGAGCAGCGCCATCACGAGCAGCGCGCCAATGATCTGCACGCTCACGGCCACGACCGCGCCGAGCAACAGCATGAACCCAATGCTCACGAGCGTGCTCGGGATGCCCCGCGCCGCCGCCGACGCCGGGTCGAGCGAGTCGAACCGCAACGGCCGCCACACGAGCAGCAACACGACGAACACCGCGACGCAGATGCCAATCAGCCATGCGAGGTCGGGGGTATCGACCGAGATGATCTGCCCCGTGAGCAGGCTGAATCGGTTGGCGCTGCGGCCGTCATAGAGCGAGAGAAACAGGATGCCGAGGCCCAAACCAAAAGGCATCAACACGCCGATGATCGAGTTGCGGTCGCGCGCCTTTGCACCGAGCACGCCGATGAGGGCGGCGGCAACCATCGCGCCCACCAGCGACCCGCCAACGATGTTGAAGCCGAAGAGCAGCGCGGCCGCGGCACCGGCGAACGACATTTCGCTCACTCCGTGGACGGCGAATGCGAGGTCGCGCTGCATCACGAACACGCCGATCAGGCCACCGACAAGCCCGAGCACGGCGCCCGCGATGAGCGAGTTCTGCACGAGCGCGAGCAGCGCGCCGTAGTCCTCAAACGAGAAGATGTCGCTCCACGAGACCAGGGGTACAGAGATCATGCGACGACCTCGCCGCCGTGCGCGCCGTGCCCGTCGTCATGCGGGTGATGGTGGTCGGTATCGGGCACACCGACCACGACCAGGCGATCACCGGCACGCAGCACGTACACCGGGGCACCATAGAGCTCGGTCAGCACGCTGGTCTGCAGCACCTCGTCGGGGGTGCCGAGCGTAAACCTGCCGCCGGCGATGTAGAGCACGCGGTCGACCATCCCGAGGATCGGGTTGATATCGTGAGTCACAAACAGCACGGCGGCGCCCCGCTCACGGCGTTGCCGGTCGATGATCGCGGTGACCGCCTGCTGGTTCGCGAGGTCGAGGCTCGAGAGCGGCTCGTCACAGAGCAGGAGCGCGGGCTCGTCGGCGAGCGCCTGACCGATGCGGAGGCGCTGTTGCTCGCCGCCAGAGAGCAAGCCCACTGGGCGCTCGGCAAAGGCCTCGGCCCCGACGTCGTGCAGGAGCTGGTCGACGCGTTCGCGATCGCTCTTCCGGCGCAGCGGCAGGCCGAACCGCGTGCCATTGACGCCGAGTTCGACGAGGTCACGGGCACGGAGGTTGGTGTCGGGCGGCAGCGGACGCGTCTGCGCGATGTACCCAATCTCGGGGTTTCCGCGGCGCACGGGCCGGCCGGCAACGGTGACGGTGCCGGCGCTCAGCGCTTGCAACCCGAGGATCGCGCGCAGCAGCGTTGTCTTGCCCGAGCCGCTCGGGCCGAGCACCGCGATGAACTCGCCGGGGCGCACGGCCAGGTCAAGGCCGCTCCAGAGTTCGTTGCCATCGCGCACGAGCGCCGCGCCAGAGATGTCGAGCACGGGTGCCGCGTTCACGTCGCTCATGCGCCCAGCGCGGTCGCGAGCCGCTTCACGTTGTCGCTCATCCAGTCAACGTACGTGGTGATGGCGTCGGCGCCCGAGCCGTCCGGCAGGGTTTCGGTGAATGCCACGATCGGCACACCTGCGGTGGTTGCGGCATCCATCACTCGCTTCGTCTCTGCACCGGCGGTCTGCCCATTCACGAGCACGGCGCGCACATCACCCGACTCGACCACGCGCAGCGATGCGAGGAGCGTGGCCGGTGAGACGTCGCGGCCAGACTCGACCGCCGCGGCGAAACCTTCTGGCGCGAGATCGACCAGGTCGGCCGCCGTCACGAGATAGCCGGCGAGCGGTTCGGTAAGAAAGACGCCCTCCCCCGCGTGCTCGGCGGCGATCTGCGCGAGCTGCGCCTGCACGCCCTCAAGGTCGGCAGCAAACGTCGCAGCGTTCGCGGCGAAGCCCTCGGCCCCTTCGGGATCGAGCGCACCGAGGTCGGCGGCGATCTGGCGGGCGAGCCCGATCATGGTGGCGGGATCAAACCAGACGTGCTCGTTGAGCTCGTGATCGTGATCGTTGTCGTGATCGTTGAGCGCGTGATCGTGCTCGCTGAGCTCGTCGCCCGCGGCATCCGCCTCTGGCAGAAAACCCTCTGGCAGAAAATCGACCGCGGTGATGACGACGGGGCCACCGTCGGCGGCCCCATTGCCTGCAGCCTTGATCAGCTGCGTGAAGAACTCGTCGTAGCCGCCGCCGTTCTCAATCGCGAGCTGGGCTCGCTGCACCGCAAGCTGATCGCGGGCCGTCGACTCGTAGGCGTGCGGGTCTTGCGCACCCGAGTCGATGATCGAGGTCACGGTGACGCGGTCGCCGCCGATTTCTTCGGCGATCTGGCCATAGATATTGGTGGATGCCACAACCCGCACCCGCGGATCGTCCTCGCCCTTCGGCCCGGCCGAGCACCCCGAAAGCACGAGCATCGCTGCCGCAAGCGTCGCCAAAAGCGACATCGCGTATGCGGGCATGGTCAAGCGTCGGGAGACTGGCACCCGTCAAGACTAAACCCTATTGATAATGATTCTCAAGTGTTTCACGTGCAACATACGTTCGCCGTGCGCTCCGGCCTTGCTCACGCACCGCGCGTTCAGCTCAGTCGAGCAGCAGTGCGGGTTCTTCGAGCACCGATGCGACATCCGCCACAAAGCGCGAGACGACGTCGCCGTCGACCACGCGGTGGTCGAACGAACCGGCGACCGTCGTGACGTAGCGCGGGCGCACCTCGCCGTCGATGACCCACGGCTTCTGCTTGATCGTGCCCATGGCAACGATCGCAACCTCACCGGGGTTCAAGATCGGCGTTCCGGCATCCATGCCAAACACGCCGATGTTTGTCACCGTGATGGTGCCGCCGGCCTGCTCTTCCATGCTGGTCTTGCCATCGCGAGCGGTGAGCGTGAGCTGCTCGAGCGCCTGGGCGAGCTCGCGCAGGCTGAGCTCTTGCGCGTCTTTGACGTTGGGCACGATCAGGCCGCGCGGCGTTGCCGCGGCGACGCCGAGGTTGACGTAGTGGCGCACCACGATGTGAGCACCGTTGTCGGTGTCGACCCACGCCGAGTTGACTGTGGGGTTGCGCTGCACGGCCCAGATGATTGCCTTCGCCATGATCAACAGCGGCGAAACCTTCACGCCGGCAAAGTCGGGCGAGGTCTTGAGACGGCGCACGAATTCCATCGTGCGCGTGGCGTCGACGTCGACCCACACCGACACGTGCGGCGCGGTGAAGGCGCTGCGCGACATGCCCTTGGCGATGGCCTTGCGCACGCCCTTGACCGGGATGATCTCTTCGCGATCCTCGCGCCACTCGGGCGTCTGGATGTTGCGGAACAGGCTCGCCTGCGTCGCGTGCCGGATGACATCGTCACGCGTGATCTCGCCGGCAAGGCCAGTCGGCTGCACAGTTGCGAGGTCGACGTCGAGGTCTTTCGCGAGCTTTCGGATCGGCGGCTTGGCGATCACGGCCGAAGATGCCGCGGCGGGAATACTGGCGGGACGACGCGGCTCACCGGGCGCGGCGACGAGTCGCCCACCAAGTTCGGTGGGTGCCTCGGCCGCCCGCGCGGGAGCCGCGGCGGGGGCGGGTGTTCCCGCTGCCGATGCAGCGGCGCCGCGGACGCGACGTCGCGACGAGACGGGCTCGGCGGTGCCGTAGCCGACGAGCACGGCGCCCGATCCACCCTCGTTCCCCGCTGCGTCCTCTTCAGAGATCGATGCCGCGGCGTCTGCCTCGAGCTGTGCGGCTTCGGGGTTTGCGCCGGCGGCGGCCGGGGCATCCCCTGCACTTCCCTCGCTCAGCACCGTGATGATGGGCGCCCCGACCTCAACTGTGTCGCCCTCGTTTGCGAGCAATGCGCCAACAGTGCCGGCGAACGGCGATGGCAGCTCGACGATCGACTTGGCGGTCTCGATCTCAACGATCACGTCGTTCACGGCGATGGTGTCGCCGGATGCGACGCGCCACGTCACGATCTCTGCCTCGGTGAGCCCTTCGCCCACGTCTGGCATCAAGAACCTCTGCTCAGTCATCGAGTCCCCTTCAGGTCGTGCAAGTTACGCAATCGGGTGTCTGCCGACTCGGTATATGTCAACATCGGCATAAATGAGTTAGTACGCGAGCGAACGGTCGACCGCTTCAAGGATCCGGTCGACGTCGGGCAGGTACGCGCCCTCAATCTTGGCGGGTGGAAACGGCACGTCCCACCCAGAGACCCGCAGCACGGGGGCCTCGAGGGAGTAGAACGCGCGCTCTGTCACGGTCGCCGAGATCTCGCTGCCGACGCTCGTGAAGCCGGGGGCCTCCTGGGCGTAAACCATGCGGCCGGTCTTCTGCACCGACGCGACGATCGGGTCAAAATCAACGGGTGAGAGCGAACGCACATCGACGACTTCGATGCTCGTGCCCTCTGTTGCCGCCAGCTCGGCCGCCTGCAACAGCATCGCGACGATGGCACCGTGGCCGACGAGGGTCACATCGGTGCCCTGGCGCACAACGCGGCTCGCGTGCAGCGGCACCGCGCGCTCGGCGGTGTTGACCTCGCCCTTGATCCAATACCGGCCCTTAGGCTCGAGGAAGATCACCGGGTCGTTGCTGTTGATCGCGTCCTGGATCATCCAGTACGCGTCGTTCGGGGTTGACGGGCTCACCACGCGCAGGCCGGGCGTGTGCGTGAAGTACGCTTCGGGGCTTTCCTGGTGGTGCTCGATCGCGCCGATGTGCCCGCCGTAGGGGATGCGAATCACGACGGGCATGCTGAGCGCACCCTCGTGTCGGTTCGTCATCTTCGCCAGTTGCGCGGTGATCTGGTCGAAGGCAGGAAACACGAAGCCGTCGAACTGAATCTCGCACACGGGGCGGAACCCAACCATCGCCATGCCGATTGCGGTTCCGACAATCCCCGACTCGGCAAGGGGCGTGTCGAGCACGCGGCGTTCGCCGAACTCGGCCTGAAGGCCCTCGGTGATGCGGAACACACCACCGAGTTTTCCGATGTCTTCGCCCATGAGCACGACGCGGTCGCTCTCAGCCATCGCGCGGCGCAGGCCCTCGTTGAGGGCGCGCATGATGGTCATCGTCTTGATCGCCGACTCGGGTGCGGCCTCAGCGCTCAGGTTCGCGCTCGTTGCAGTCACACTCATTCGTTTGCCCCCGCCTCAGAGCCGGCAACATCAAACGTCGCCTCGTACTGGTCGCGCCATGCACGCTGCTCGTCGATCCGCGGGTGCGGCTCGGAGTACACATGGTCAAACATGAGCTCGGCACCCGGTGCCTGCAGCGCCAGTGTGCGAGTGCGCGTATCGGCGGCGTAGGCCTTGGCCTCTTCGTCGACGCCGGTGAAGAATGCATCGGATGCCCCGCGCCCGGCCAGGTACGTGCGGAACCGTGCGATCGGGTCGCGCCCGCGCCACTTCTGTTCTTCGTCGCGGGCACGGTACTTCGTGGGGTCGTCGCTGGTGGTGTGCGCGCCCATCCGGTACGTCACTGCCTCGATGAACTGCGGGCCCTCACCCACGCGCGCCGAATCGAGCGCGGCACGGGTGGTGGCGAAGCTTGCAAGCACGTCGTTGCCGTCGATCTGCACGCCGGGGATGCCGTAGCCATCGCCGCGACGGTAAAAGGGAACCTTCGTCTGTGTCGCGACGGGCACCGAGATAGCCCACTGGTTGTTCTGCAGGAAGAACACCTCGGGAGCGTTGTAACTCGCGGCGAAGACCATCGACTCGTGCACGTCGCCTTGGCTCGATGCCCCGTCGCCGAAGTACACGATGACCGCCTCGTCGCGGTCGACGTTGCCGGTGCCCGAGCGGCCGTCAAACGCGAGGCCCATCGCGAGCCCGGTTGCGTGGAGCACCTGCGCACCGAGCACCAGCGTGTAGAGGTGTGTGTTGCCGTTGGCGGGGTCGAACGGGTCCCACCCGCCGTGCGTGTTGCCACGCATCAACCGGATGATGTTGACCGGGTCGACACCACGGATCGAGCACACGACGTGCTCACGGTACGAAGGAAAGACGTGGTCTTGTGTGCGGGCTGCGCGGGCCGAGCCGACCTGGGCTGCCTCCTGGCCGAGGCTCGGTGGCCACAGCGCCATCTGGCCCTGCCGTTGCAGGTTCGTCGCTTCTTGGTCGAAGGCACGCACCATCACCATGTCGCGGTAGAACTGCTCGAGCTCGGCGTCGCCGAGGGCATCGATCAGGGGCAGGTAGCGCTCGGCTGCGGGAGTAGGTGCAAATGTTCCGTCTGCCGAGAGCACGCGCACGAGTTGAGGTTCGGTCACTGAGCTCACCGTTCTACGCTATCGCTTGCCCGGGTGGGCATCTGGAAGATTGTCGACAATCCCCTGTGCGGCAAGTAGGACTTTCTCCACAGACATATGCTCTCCGACGGATATACGGATTCCCTCGCCATCGAACGCGCGAACGACGAGGCCGGCCTCCATGAACGTGTCGGCGGCGGCCATGGTCTCGGCCCCGGTCGCGAGCCAAATGAAGTTGCCCTGCGCATCCGGCACGCGCCAGCCCTGCACACGAAGCGCTGCCGCCATCGCGTCGCGTCGCTGCGCGATCTCGCGCACCCGCTCAAGCAACTCGGGTTCTGCGGCGAGGCTTGCGAGCGCGCCCGTCTCGGCCTGGGCGGTGACAGAGAGCGGGATGCCGGTGCTGCGGGCGGCGTCAAGCACCCTCGGGTGCCCGATCGCGTAGCCGACGCGGAGCCCGGCAAGCCCGTATGCCTTCGAGAATGTGCGCAGCACGACGAGGTTTGCGGGCGCCCCGGCGGCAATCATGCGTGCGCCGTCGACAACGCCCGTCTGCGTGACGAACTCGACGTAGGCCTCGTCGAGAATCACCAGCACCGTCGGCGGTACCTGCGCGAGGAAGTCATCGAACTCGGCCTGCGTGACGGCGGGGCCTGTGGGGTTGTTAGGGCTGCACACGATCACGGCGCGCGTGCGATCGGTGATTGCGGCAAGCATCGCGGGCAGATCGTGGCGCGCGTCTGCGGTGAGCGGCACCTGCACGGGGGTGGCCCCGGCCACCAGGGCGAGCCCGGGGTATGCCTCGAACGAGCGCCACGCAAACATGACCTCGTCGCCGGGGGCGCTCACGGCCAGCATGAGCTGCGCGATGATCGCGACAGAGCCGGCGCCAATGTGTACGCCGTCGATGTCGACGCCGAATCGTTCGGCGAGCGCGGCGCGAAGGCGACCGGCTGTGGCATCCGGGTATCGATGAATGGATGCCTCAGCAAGCACCGCGCTCAGCACACCAGGCAGCGGCTCGAACGGGTTTTCGTTGCTCGAGAGCTTAAATGCCCGGCCGTCGGCCTGCGTGCCCTGCTTATACGGGGGCAGAACCGCGATCTCTGGCCGAATGTAGGGCAGGACGGGCTGGGGCATTTCGGGCGTGCTCACCCGACCGATTCTAGAGGGAGTGCCGCTTGAGGGCAGTGCGTGGCAGAGTTGACGCACTATGCGCTTCATTATTCGCGTCGTTATCAACGCCTTTGCGATCTGGGTCGTCACCCTGATCCCCACGTTGCAGGTGTCTGTGACGCCGTTTCCCCCGGGCCATTTTCTGCAGTTGGCGATCACACTCCTCCTCGTAGCGGCGCTGTTCGCGCTCGTGAACACCGTTATCGGCACGGTGATCAAGATCGTCGCGTTCCCGCTGTACATCCTCACGCTCGGGCTCATGTCGCTCATCGTGAATGGGTTCTTGCTGTGGCTTACGTCCGTGATCAATGGGGCGTTCAACTTTGGCCTGCACGTCGAGAGCTTCTGGTGGGGCGTCGTCGCGGCGCTGGTGATCTCGATCATTAACTGGTTCTTCGGCATCTTCCTCAGACCGCAGACGAAGAAGAGAAGGCGCTAGCGCTCACCCGGCTCGCGCCGCCACGTAGTCCGTTCGCGTCACCCCCTCCGCCTGGCCGAGGTGCGCAAAGAGTCGCTCCACTGCGCGCACCCGCGAGTCGCCGCTCGCCTGGTAATACTCGGCCGTGCGCGCATACTCGTCGAGCCCGTGCGAGGGCAGCGTGAAGTCGTGCGCGCCGGTCTGCGGATCGGCCGTGCGGCGCACCACCACGCTGTCGGCCGAGCCCGCCCCGGCGACGCTGCCCACCCCGGCGAGCGCCGCAACGGGATCGTCATCGTGTCGCACCCGCACGCTGAGCACCGAGTCGGGCACCTCGGCATCGACTGGCGAGCCGAACGTCGTGATCGAACCGACCGCAAAGTCGCCCGACACGGCGACCCCCGCGGCGATCATGCCGCCCTGCGAGTGCCCCACCAGGTGCACCGGTTCGTCTGGCTGCACACCCGCGACCCGCATGGCTTCGAACACCGCGTCGGATGAGGCAGAGCGTTCACCGAAGTAGAGCTCGCCGTTCGACTTCATGTCCCACGGCTCGCTCCCACCCATCGCTGCGCTGCGGGTGCCAGCGATGTACACACCCCACTCGTTGCGCCCGCCGGGCATCGCGAACCGTTCGATCGACACCTGCGCTGCCCCGCTCGGGATGCGCCGCGCCATTGCCGCCAGCGACGACGGCGGCTTAACGGCGGTCCCGGCCGCGCCCTGTGCGATGCCCTGCGTTGGTGCCGGGCCCCGGGTTGGCACCGCGCCCTGGGTTGGCACTGCGCCCTGCGTTGGCACCGCGCCCTGGGCAGGCACTGCGCCCTGCGTGTGCGCCGCACCCTGGGCAGGCGCCGGCACCTGCGCCGTCGGCACAACCACGGGCCGCACAACCACAGGCTTGGCCGACCCTCCAAGCGGGGCGCCGGGGGTAACCGTGCCCCGATCGAGCTTGTGGATAAATGCGAACAATGCCATCAGCATCACCCCCGCAGTACCGGCGCCGACGCCGCCCACTGGGCTGCCGAGCATTGGCACCGCGTACTGGATCGCAAACTTCCACCACGCCTCGACCCGGGCACCGAACGTCGAGACGTCTTTGGCGAGGGCAGTGGCATCCATGCCGAGCGCGTGCGCACGCGCCTCGATCAGCAGCCGCGCGTCTTCGTCACCCTGCAGCCGGGCGAGCGACCAGCGCACCCGAAGCTCCACCGCTTCGTACTCCTCTGCGGTCCGGCCGAGCCGCTCCCCAAGCACGCCCAGGCCGGCAGTTGTTTGCTCCGCCTGTGCCACCGCACGGCGGGCGCACTCGAGCACCTCCCAACCGGCCTCCGCACCCAGTTGCCAGAGGGCATGTTGCACGCCGGCGACCTCGGCTTCGACCTCGTGGAGCCGGCGCGCCTGATGGGCGATCGTGACCGCCGCGGTCCACAACTGCGCGCTGTCGACCTCGATCACGCCGCCGTGACTCACCTCAACATCATTCGCCACCGCTCACCCAACCTCACTCGGCAACGCCACATCGACCTCCTCCCTCGCCCTGCCCGTCGCCCTCACCCACTCCCACTCCCGCTCCCGCTCCCGCTCCCGTGTTCCACGTGAAACACCCGCGTTCCCGCCCGCCGCATGGCCCCATCCAGCTCGCGCAGCGCGAGCACGAGCCCGTCAATGCTCGCCACCTGCACCTCAACCCGCCGAGAAAACTGCTTGGCTGCCCGCGAGCGCCACTGCATCCCCGCCCCCGCCGAGACCAGAGCGCCCCGCAATCGCTCAAGCGTGGCGATCGACTCGCCCACCCGCCGCTGCTGGGCGCGCAATGAATCAGCCACCCACGCGTTCGTCTCAACCACGCTTGTTCCCCTTTGCATCCCGCCCATCGTGCACCCTCCGCGGGCTCGCAAACGGCCCAGGTTCGCCTACGACGGCGGGCCGAAGCATCCACTGTTTTCGGTGCTCGTGTGGAGGACGAGTGTCGCCGACGGAAACAGCACTTTTCAGGAGCCACATGCGCGTGCAAAATAGGTGGATGACTCAACCGACCCAAAGCGGCTCCGTGACGCCGTTTTGCGTCGTCTTCGTGTGCACAGGCAACATCTGCCGCTCACCGATGGCCGATGTGGTGTTTCGCGCACTCGTCACGCGTGCCGGCCTGTCGGCGCACATCGCTTCATCGAGTGCAGCGACCGGCGAATGGCATGTGGGTGAGCGCGCCGATCAGCGCACGCTCGTCGCACTTGAACACCTGGGTTTTGACGGTTCGGCACATCGCGCACGCCAGTTCTCGGCCGCGACCTTCGATGAAAATGACCTAGTCATCGCGCTCGATCGCACCAGCAATCGCACGCTCCGCAGTTGGGCTCGCAATGAAACGGATGCCGACAAGATCGCGTTGCTGTTGAGCTTCGACGCGTCAAGCCAGGCCGAGTTGGATGTCCCCGATCCCTACTACGCCGACGCCGCGATGTTCGATGAGGTGCTCGGTATGATTGAGAGTGCGTGCCGGGCGCTTTTCCGGCAACTGGAACCCGCCGTTCGCAAGTCCGCATAAGTGCGGTGGCGGTGCGGCTTCCTCCCGCCGACCTGACGGTCGCCCGACGTAGAGGACTCCCGTGTCTACTCTTCCCAGCCAGCCACTTAGCCCCCTCGATGGTCGCTACCACTCGGTCGTCGCGCCGATCGGAGAGCACCTCTCTGAGGCGGGCCTCAACCGCGCCCGCGTCGAGGTAGAGGTCGAGTGGTTGATCGTGCTCACCGACAACTCGCTCTTCGGGAGCAGCCCTCTCGACGGCGCGCAGAAGCTCGCCCTTCGCGAGCTGTACACCGAGTTCGGCCAGGCCGAGATTGATTGGCTCGCCGCGCGCGAGGCCATCACCCGCCACGACGTGAAGGCCGTCGAGTACCTCGTGCGCGACCGGCTCACGACCCTGGGACTCGACTCCATCGCCGAGCTCACCCACTTCGCCTGCACCAGTGAAGACATCAACTCGGTGGCCTACGCGCTCACCGTGCAGCGCGCAGTGACCGAGGTGTGGTTGCCCAAGTTCCGCGCGGTGCTCAATCGCATCCGCGAAGCGGCCCTTGAGATGCGCGACGTCCCGATGCTCGCTCGCACGCACGGTCAGCCTGCCACGCCCACCACGATGGGGCGTGAATTTGGCGTGTTCGCCTACCGCCTCGAGCGGATCGCCCGTCAGATCGATGCCTCCGAATACATGGGCAAGTTCTCGGGTGCGACGGGCACGTTCGCCGCGCACGTGAGCGCCGACCCGTCGGTCGACTGGCCGCTGCTCTCGCGCACGTTCGTCGAGTCCCTCGGGCTCGACTGGAACCCGCTGACGACGCAGATCGAGTCGCACGACTGGCAGGCCGAGCTCTACAACCGTGTCTCGCACGCCGGCCGGGTGCTTCACAACCTCGCAACCGATGTGTGGACCTACATCTCGATGGGCTACTTCTCGCAGATCCCGGTCGCAGGTGCGACGGGCTCGTCGACGATGCCGCACAAGATCAATCCGATCCGCTTTGAGAACGCCGAGGCGAACTTCGAACTGGCAAGCGCCGTGTTCGACTCGCTCGCGGCTACCCTGGTGACCTCGCGCATGCAGCGTGACCTCACCGACTCGACGACCCAGCGCAACATCGGCGTCGCATTCGGCCATTCGCTGCTCGCGCTCGACAATATTCTGCGCGGTCTGGGCGAGATTTCGCTCGCCGAAGCTGTGCTGGCGGCCGACCTCGAGGCGAACTGGGAGGTGCTCGCAGAGCCCATCCAGACCGTGATCCGCGCCGAGATCAGCGCCGGTCGTTCAAAGATCAGCGACCCGTACGCGGTGCTCAAAGACCTGACCCGCGGGCGCCGCGTCGGACAGGCCGAGCTTGCCGAGTTCATCAACGGTCTCGACATCGGCGAAGACGCACGCACGCGCCTGCTCGCGCTGACCCCCGCGTCGTACCTGGGCATCGCCACCGCGCAGCTCGAGTACCTGAACTAGCACCACGGATGCCGCTCACCGCCGCGCCCTAACCCCCGCGTCCTAACGCCGACGTTCCCCCGTCGCAAAATGCCGCTTCGCACAGGTCGAAGCGGCATTTTGCGACGGGGGAACGAAAAAGGGGGTCGGCACTGAGCGCGAACCCCGGGGAAGGAAAAGAGGGTCGGCATTGACGGCGGCCAAAGGGCGAACCCCGGGGAACGAAAAGGGGGGGTGAGCGCTGAGCGCGCGCCCTACAGCACCTTCGGCGCGGCGGGCGGGGTGCCGCCAGAACCAGCGCCAGCGCCGCCATCAGCAGCATCACCGTCGGCATCGGTCGGCAGGAGCACGCCGCGCGTGACTTTTTCGTCGAACTCAGCCGGATCAACCGCGAGCAGCAGCAGTGCGATGATCAGCAAGATACCGATAAACGTCGCGCCAAACACCACAAACGTGATCGGGAATGTCTCCACGCCGTCGGCCATGTAGAACAGGTCGCGCGTGGTCATCAGCGTGATCACGGAGGCGAACACTGCTGAGCCAAAGGCGACGAGCAGGATGTGCAGGGGCCGCAAAAGTGCACGGCGGGTGGGCTTGTCAGTCACGCGTTGTCCCTCGTTGAATTCGAAGTGGGAGCGGCGCCTGCCGCTCGAGCGGTGTCGTTGGCGGATGCTTCGGGTGAGGCATCCGCGTCACTGGAATGAAGTTCGGGTTTGCGCGGCGAGAAGCCGGCGATCGCAAGGAACACCGTAAGAATTGCGGCGTATCCACCGAAAACACCAACGCCGACGCCGATGTTGGTGAGCACGAAGTCATGGCCCTCGACGCTGTACACCTGCGGCTCGACGAAGATGGCGATGATCAGCGCGAAGCCGAGCAGCAGGGTGAGCGCGCCAACCGTGAGGGCATCGCGCGCATCGGGGGTCCGAGGACGCGGGGTGCGGAACGCGACAATCGCCTCAATGAGGCCCGTGATGAGTGCCCACGCAATGATCACGGTGAAGAACATCTCGGGTGTGCGGAGCCCGGCAAGGCCGCCGACCATTCCCGCGATGAGAGTGACAATCGCCTGCCACACAATGGGGGCGCGCGTGCCGGAAGGATACGTCATCCAGGTCGCAAGAAACAGCACGAGGGCCGTCGCGATCGCGAAGCCGCTGAAGGCGGCGAGGCCGAGCTGCGCGGAGTGGTCTGACGTGAACGTCACCATCGCCGCAGCGATCGCCGCGAACACAGCACGCAACAATTGCACGTGGCGAGCTTCGAGGCGGGGGGTAAACAGTGTGGTGGATGTCACGGTGCAGGCGTCTTTCGCGGCTGGATGAGTGTCACCCTCCAGTGTACGGGCTGGCCCGCAGACTGGGCATTCGTGCCGGCGCCGGGCGCTCGGGCGACGCCGGGGCGCGGCATCCGTTCATGCAAGAATTGCGTGCGAAGCCGCGAAGCGCGGCCACCGACTCAACGGGAGTATGCATGCGCACGCACAGTCGCTCGGGCCGCACCGCCGCCATTTCGTTCACCGCGGTCGCGCTGAGCACCATCGCGCTCACCGGATGTTCCGCCGGCGGCCCGGAGATCGCGACGATCAATGTCGGCAAGATCGCGAGCGAGCCGACGCCCCCGGGCACCCTGCTCAGCCTCGGCGACACGGCCTGGGTAGAAGACAACGCGAGCGGCGCAACCGGCGAGATGGTCGGCGTCAGCGTGCTCGAAGTGAACGAGATCGACCCGGCCAGCATCGAGGGCTTCAGCGCCAACGCAGAGTTCACCGGCTACACGCCGTACGGCGTCATCACGCAGTACTCGTGGACGCCCGCGAGCGAGGTCGACGGTCGCAAGATCGAGATCGACGTGCTGCCCATCACCGCGGACGGCACGCTCGGGGGCTGGGTCGCAAACGACATCGGCAACATCGCGATCGGCTCGCCCGACGCGTGCGGCGTCAAGCTGCCCGAGTTCAAGTCGGGCTCGGGCGTGAACGTTACCTGCTTCGTCGCCCTGTCAAAGGGTGACCCGATCGCGGGCGCAATCTATAACGGCACCGATCGAAACGCGATCTCGGTCGACCAGTCACATCCGTTCGCGGCAGATTCGATTACCTGGCTCAAGTAGCTCGCGGACGTCGCGGTTCGGGCGCCGGCGGCACCTGTTTTGCGGCGATGACGGTGCCCCGCGCGATCCGCTCGATCCCGCGCTTGCCGTCGACAACCAGCTCGGCATCGTCGGCGCTGCGCAACATGCCGAGCGCGTCGGTTGCCTGGCCCGTGGGCAGCAGGTAGCGCACCACGACGCGACTGCCGACCGGTGGGGTGTGCACCTGCGGCACCGGCTGCGGCACCGGCGGCGGCACCGGCACAGCCCCAGCCCCCTCCGCAGCCTCGTCCATCACCACGCGCCGGGCGCGTAGTCCTTCAAGAACACGCCGAAGAGGTCTTCGCCGCCCTCGCCGCGCACGATCGGGTCGTACACGCGCGCGGCACCATCGACCAGGTCGAGCGGTGCGTGAAAACCCTCCTCCGCGAGGCGAATCTTCGTCGGGTGCGGACGCTCGTCCGTGATCCACCCGGTGTCGACGCTCGTCATCAGGATCTCGTCGGTCTCAAACATTTCGCGCGCGCTTGTGCGGGTCAGCATGTTCACGGCCGCCTTCGCCATGTTGGTGTGCGGATGCCCCGGCCCCTTGTATCCGCGACCGAAGACGCCTTCCATCGCGCTGACGTTGACGATGTATTTGCGTCGCGAGGTGGAGGCAGCCATCGACTCGCGCAGCTTCGAGATCAGGATGAACGGTGCGGTCGTGTTCGCGAGCTGCACCTCGAGCATTTCGAGGGGGTCAACCTCCTGCACGAACTGCGACCACGAGTTGCTGTCGTGCAGGTCGGGCACCAGCCCACCCGCATCGATCGCGGTGCCGGCGGCGAGGCGGGCGAGCGAGCTCGAGCCGGGGGCCATCGCCATCTCGGTCAGCTCATCGGCACGGGCCGCGGCGGCGGCGAGCACCGGATGCGCCGACACCGAACGCGCCAACGCCTCGGGGTGCGGGTCGTTTGTGTGGCCGAACGTCACGAGCTCCGGGAGCGGCCCGTCATTGGGGAGCGGCGCGAGTTCGGCGTCAATGAGCGGCTGGAAGGCGCCCGGCGAGCGACGAACGGTCTGCGCGGCGTTGTTGATGAGGATGTCGAGGGGGCCGGCGGCGGCAGCATCATCGGCAAGCCCGATCACCTGGGCGGGATCGCGCAGGTCGATGCCGACGATCTTGAGCCGGTCGATCCACTCGGCCGAGTCGGGCAGGTTCTTGAAACGGCGCACCGCATCGCGCGGGAATCGCGTCGTGATCGTCGTGTGCGCGCCGTCACGCAGGAGACGCAGCGCGATGTACATGCCGATCTTCGCGCGCCCGCCCGTGAGTAGCGCGCGCATGCCGGTCAGGTCGGTGCGCGCGTCGCGCTTCGCGTGGCTGAGCGCCGCGCAATCGGGGCACAGCTGGTGATAGAACGCGTCGACCAGGGTGTACGGCTGCTTGCAGATGTAGCATCCACGAGCCTTAATCAGGGTGCCAGCGGTCGGCGCGGTGAGACGAGTGCTGATCGGGATGCCACGGGTCTCGTCGTCGATTCGATCGGGCGCGCCGGTCGCGGTTGCGGCCACGACCGCGCGGTCAGCGTCGGCGACGATCTCGCGCAGCTCGCGACGGCGTTCCTTTTTCACGGCCTTGAACATGGCTGCCGTCGCGCGGCGGACCGTGATGAAGTCTGGATGCGTCTGGTCGACCTCGGCCATGCGGGCGAGCACGTCGAGGGTCGTTGCCAGCTCGTCGGCAGAGATGCCACTCGGGCCAAGCTCGGCTGCATCGGTGTCGAGGACATCGGTGCTGGCGGCGTTGTCGCGGGCAGTGTCGTCGCGGCGCTCGAGCTCGCTCGCGGAAGAATCAGATGTGATGAAGGGCACACCCAAGTTTACGCCGGGCCCGATGCGCGCCGGCTGTGCGGGCCCGCGGCACCGCAGCGGCTGCCCGTTCAGCCGATCCGTCGGCGATAGATCCGCATCGCCAGGGCGAACGCGACGATCAGGATGCCGGTGCACCACGCAAGCGCGACCCACAGCTCCGAACCGACGGGCGCCCCGGCGAGGAGCGCGCGAATCGAATCGACGATCGATGTCACGGGTTGGTTCTCGGCAAACCACCGGACGGGCCCTGGCATGGTCGTGGTCGGCACAAAAGCCGAACTGATGAATGGGAGGAAGATCAGCGGATACGAGAACGCGCTCGCGCCGTCGACGGTCTTCGCCGTGAGGCCGGCGATCACCGCCAACCAGGTGAGCGCGAGGGTGAACAGCACCAGAATCCCGGTCACTCCCAGCCACGGCAATACGCCCGCCCCGGAACGAAAGCCCATCACGAGGGCGACGCCCACGACGATCACGAGCGACAGCAGGTTGGCGACCAGCGATGTGAGCACGTGGGCCCACAGTGTGGATGCGCGTGCAATTGGCATCGATTGGAACCGTTCGAAGATGCCGCCCTGCAGATCAGTGAACAGGCGGAATGCCGTGTAGGCGATGCCTGACGCGATCGTGATGAGCAAAATGCCAGGCAGCATGTAGTCGACATAGTTCTGCGACCCAGTGTTGATCGCGCCGCCCAGCACATAGACGAACAGGAGCATCAGCGCGATCGGAGTGACGACGGTCGTGATGATCGTGTCGGGGCTTCGCAAGATGTGTTTCATCGACCGCCCGGTCAGCACGGTGGTGTCTGCGAAGAAGTGTGCGGCCATGATCGACCCCTTATCTCTCGGTGCCGCCGACGAGGGCGAGAAAGACGTCTTCGAGCGACGGTTGTTTTTCGACGTACTCGACCTTCGCGGGCGGAAGGAGTGCTTTCAGCTCAGCAAGGGTTCCGCTGACGATGATCTTGCCCTCGTGCAGGATGGCGATCCGGTCTGCAAGATGCTCGGCTTCGTCGAGATATTGCGTGGTGAGGAGCACGGTTGTGCCGCCGCCCGCAAGCTCTTCCACCGTGTTCCACACCTCGATGCGCGCCTTCGGATCGAGTCCGGTTGTTGGTTCGTCGAGAAAGATCACCGGCGGACTGCCGATCAGGCTCATGGCGATGTCGAGACGGCGGCGCATGCCACCGGAATATGTCGACGCACGGCGGTCAGCGGCATCCACCAACGCAAATCGGGCCAGCAATTCGTCGGCCGTCGCTGCCGGCGTGGCGAGGTGGCGCAGCTTGGCGACGAGCACCAGGTTTTCGCGGCCAGTGAGCACTTCGTCGACGGCCGCGAACTGGCCCGTGAGGCTGATCGACTCGCGAACCTGCGCGCCGTGTGAGGCAACGTCGAAGCCGTTGATCTGCGCCGTGCCGGCATCTGCGCGAAGCAGCGTCGAGAGGATGCGGATGACCGTCGTCTTGCCGGCCCCGTTCGAGCCGAGGAGGGCGCACACGCTGCCGCGCTCGATCTCGAGATCGACGCCGCGCAACACGACAACATCGTTGAAGGACTTCTCGAGGCCGCGTACGCGCACGGCTGGGACCGCGGCCGTTGAGGCCATGGAGGTGGCTGCCGCGGCGGTCATGGCCGTTCCAACCGTTCGGCTTCGGCGATCGCCTCAACCAACCGGGCACGTTCCTTGTCGATCCAGCGCTTGCCCGAGTACGCCTGCGCGAAGGTTTCGGCGAAGTCGACGGGGTCATCGCCGACGATCGTCCGTATCGGCGTTCCGTCGGCGGCGGCGCGTTCCCACAGGTCGGCGAAGTCGCTGATCATCGTCACGAGGGTGTCGCCTTCTGTGATGCCCCCGTAGTACATGAGATACCGGTGGAATGCTTTTGCCGGGGCGGCGTACGGAGCAGGGAGTGCCTCGATGCGCGCCTGGGCGTGCTTGTACTGCTTCTTTTGCTCGATCGATCCGGTGAACAGTTCGATCCATTTTGCGGCCATCACGTGTTCCTTTCGTCACGAAGATGTGCAAGGCGCTCGGCGAGAAAGCCCCAGGTGCGCCAAAACTCGGCCAGGTAGTCCTCGCCCTGTGGATTCATCGAATACACCTTGCGCGGCGGACCCTTTTCGGAGGGCACCTTTTCTACGTCGACGAGGCCGCGCTGCTCGATCCGCACCAGCAAGGCATAGACCGTGCCTTCGGCGATGTCGACGAATCCCTGCTCGCGAAGCCACGCGGTGAGCTCATACCCATAGGCGGGTCTCCGAGACAGGAGCGCGAGCACGATCCCCTCAAGGACTCCCTTGAGCATCTCGGTCGCTTGCTTGCCCACGCTCATCACCCTCGCTACCTAGCACCATTGATTACTGGTACATAGTACTGCTGAGTAGTGGGTTTGGCTAGAGGTGCGTGGGGCCGCAGGCGGTGTGGCTAAACGCGCTGCAATGTCACGCGTCGAGCACTTCGAGCCGCACCCAGGGCACACTGTCTTCGGTGAGGCCCTCGGCGTCGCGGACGGCCTTCTTCAGCGGCAGGATGTATCCCCCGCGCTGGGTGCTCGGAAACATCGACGTCGTCCATTCCGACCCGCCGATCCGGGCGCGAACCCGCACGGCCCCGAAGCCGCGCGTCGGGCGCGGGAGCTCGCGAACGTCTTCGCTCAGCTCGGGCGGCACGGCAGCGAAAAACCACGCAGTGTCGACCCGGGCATCCCACCGGAACACTTCGGCGTCGAACTCGATGATCATTGCGTAAGGCTAACGCCGCACAAGGCCAACGCGGGCGCCGCGAGCCCGCGCAAGGCTAACGCTGCTGGTCAAGATACGTCAGCACGGCTTTGACCCGGCGGTTCTCTTCGACCGGGCTGAGGCCAAGCTTCATGAAGATGTTGCCGATGTGTTTGCTCACGGCGGCGTCGCTGAGTGTCAGGGCGCTGGCGATGCCGGTGTTCGAGCGCCCATCCGCCATGAGCGCAAGGACCTCGTGCTCACGCGGGCTGAGAGCCTCAAGTGGGCCGCGCGGTGCTCGACTGAGGAGGCGTTGCACCACGTCTGGGTCAATCACCGTGCCCCCGGCGGCGACGGTTTCGAGCGCGCCGGCGAAGTCTCGTACCCGATTGATGCGGTCTTTCAACAGGTATCCGGTTGCGCCTTCGGGCAGGGTCAAGAGTTCGCGGGCGTAGGTGTCGGCGATGTGTTGTGAGAGCACCATGACCGGCTGCCGTGGGCATTGTTCCCGAATGCGAAGCGCGGCAATGAGCCCGTCATCGCTCATGCCCGGCGGCATCCGCACGTCGGTGAGCACCAAATCAGGCAGGGTACCCGCGGCCCTCAGCCTCTCGAACGCTGCGAGTAGCTCGGGGGCGGTCGATGCGGTCGCCACGACCTTGTGGCCGAGGCGCTCGAGCAGCGCAACCAGCGCCTCGCGCAAGAGCGCCGAGTCTTCAGCGAGGAGCAGGCGCATCCCGAACTTCCATTTCTTTCGTCAGCGATAGCCCGGACGCAGGCAGCACCATCGTCAGCACGGTGGGTCCGCCCGTCGGGCTCGAGACCGTGAGCGAGCCGCCGAGCGCTTCGGCACGCTCGCGCAGCCCCCGCAGTCCGCTCCCGGCGTCTTCGTCGGCGCCGCCGCGGCCGTCGTCGCGCACCGTGACCAACAGCGATCCAGCATCGAGGCGGGCCGCGATCCCCACGCGACTCGCGTCGGCATGCTTTGCCGCGTTCGTGACGCTCTCGCTCACCAGGTAGTACGCGGCGGTCTCGGCCGACGGTGCGAGCCGCCCAAGGCCCGCAATATCGAGCTCCAGCGCGACCGGAGTTCGGCCCGCAAGTTCGGCGAGCGCGGCTTCGAGTCCCTCATCGGTGAGCACAGCGGGGTGGATGCCACGCACCGTGCTTCGCAGCGTCGCCATCGCATGCTCGGCCTGATCTTGCGCCGATTCGAGCGCGGCACGGGCGGCCGAGGCATCCACCCCCCGCTCGACAAGTTCGTCGAGATCGAGACTCAGCAGGCCGAGGCGCGCGGCGAGGGTGACGAGTTCTTGTTGCACGCCGTCGTGGAGGTCGCGCTCGATGCGGCGGCGCTCGGCCTCAAACGCTTCGACGAGCGCCAACCGTGAGCGCGTGAGGCGCTCGACGTTGCGCGCCATCTCGCTGTTCCTGGGCGCGCAGAGCACACGGAGGAGTGCGGCCTGGGCGCCCGCGAGCAACGCGTTGACGTATGCGAAAAGCACGAGCGCGAGCGCCCCAACAGGAAGCACCAGCCACCACGTGCTCGGTCCGACAGTGATTCGGGTGTCAAAAAACAGCAGGATCTCGGTGTTTTCGCGGGCGCCCACCGTCGCCATCGCCACGAGCACGGCACCCATCAGCACCTGGAGAAAGACGGCGGCGAGCGCAAGCCAGCCCCACACCAGGTCGACGAGCAGCGCGCACGTTTCGCGCCAGGTCGCCGCCTCGGTCAGACGTATGCCGAGCCAGTTATGCCTTTCTTCGGGCACCACCAACACGTGTGGGGACGGTTGCCTCCCGAAGCCCAGCATGCGGGTGCGGCGGCGCTCCAACGCACCGATCGCCATGCCCCACAGGGGCAACAGCAACAGGGTGAGCGCCGCAAGCGGAAGCAGCACAACCCCAATCACCGCACTGACGAGCAGGTAGAGCAGCGCGAGCCACGGCCATCGGCTGCCCAGAAACCGCCAGGGTGGGCGAATCAGCGCCTCCCACACGGTCGCTGCTGCCATGTCTCAACCCTATTGAGAAGTGGGTGCGGACGCCCGTTTCCGCCGGGCTCCGGCCCCGCTCCGGCCCAAAGAGTAGAGCCAGCTCTACCCAGGGTGTGGTGCCCGCACCATCGCCGGGCGGCCGCTCACGCGCTGGGATTGGGAGCATGACCACACCTCTTGTGCGCGCCGAGCATCTGTTCAAGTCGTTTCCGGGGCGGGGACGCCGCGAACCCGCGGTGCCCGTGCTGCGAGACGTCTCGCTCGGTGTCTTGCCCGGCGAGATGGTGAGCATTGTTGGGCCCAGCGGTTCGGGCAAGTCGACGCTGTTGCTCTGCCTCGCCGGGCTCGAGCGCGTCGACAGCGGCAGCGTGCATCTCGCGGGTCGCGAGCTCGGGATGCTTGGGCACGGCGCGCTGGCGAAGTTGCGGCGCGACCACCTGGGTTTCGTGTTTCAGTCGTTCAATTTGATTGCCTCGCTCACCGCCCGCGAGAACATTGCCCTCCCCGCGCGCCTTGCACGGCGCCGGATCACTGGGGCCGAGATCGATCGGGCCCTCGCCGATGTGGGCCTGCAGGATCGTGGCCGGCACAAGCCCGGCGAGCTCTCTGGCGGGCAACAGCAGCGGGTCGCGATCGCGCGGGTCTTGGCGATGCGGCCCGACATCGTGTTCGCGGATGAACCGACCGGTTCGCTCGATACGGCCAGCGGCGCCGCCGCCCTGCAACTGCTGCGCACCGCGGCCGATCGGGGCAGTAGCGTGATTGTGGTGACCCACGATCTCGAGGCAGCGGCCCTCGCCGACCGGGTGTTGGTATTGCGGGATGGGCGCATCCACACCGAACTTCGCAACGCGACTCCAGAACAGGTGCTCGAAGAGATCACCCTCGCGCGGGCCGACGCATGACCCGCCTGATCTGGAACGACCTCGTCGCGCATGCACGAGTGTGGGGCGGCACGCTCGCGGTCGTCATTGCGGTGGGTTTCGTCGGGGCGCTCGCGGGCGGACTCCTCGAAACCGGGATGGCCCACGGCGGGCGTATCGAGGAGGCGCTGATGAGCGCGGCCTCCGTGGTTGTCAGTTTCGCGGCGCTCACCGCGCTCGTTGTGCTGAGCTCGGCCGCCAACCTCGCCGTCGCCCTCCACACACGCAGCTATGCGCTGTGGCAGCTGGTCGGCATTCACCCGGGACTCGTCGGGGTTGTCGTGCTGGCGCAGTTGGCGATCGTTGCTGTGGTCGGTTCGATCGTCGGATGCCTCATCGCCACCCCGCTCTTTCGCCCCATCTTGGACTGGGTGTTTGGTTCGTGGAACGGCATGCCGGGGCTGCCGCTCTCGCTCAGTGTCGGCACAGCAGCGCTCGTCGTGGCTGGCGTGACAGGGGTCGTGGTGGTCGGGGGACTTCGCGGTGCACGACGGGCGAGTCGGGTACCCGCGGTGGCGGCGCTTCGGGAGCCCGAGCCCGGGGCTGGGGCTGGGGCTGGGGCTGGGGCTGGGGCTGGGGCCAGCGTCAGCTTCGCCGGCGGCGGGCCTGGCCGTCGGGCCGACGGGCGGGTTGGCCGCGTGCGCTGGCGAGGCACCCGGTTGCAGTTCGGTCGGGTGCAGTTCGGCTGGTTCCGCGCACTCCTGACCGTTGCAGCGCTCATAGCGACCATCTCGCTCGCCCAGGGTCTGCGCGGTTCTGACTTCAGCGGCATCGCAAGCCGAGCGATCTTGCTGACCCCCCTCATCGCGGGTGTCTTTGCGGGCATCGGGCCGCTCGTGTTTCCCTTGGCGCTCAGTGCATGGACCGCCCTCGTGCCCCGCCGCGCCTCGTCGTCGTGGTTCTTGGCACGACACTCGGCCCGCTACCGACTCAGCCAGAGCAGCGCCGCGATCAACCCTCTGATGGTTGGCATCACCCTCGCCGGCGGGCTCTTCACGACCGCCGCGACGCTGGGCACCGCGGTCGCCGCAACCACCGGTCGAACCGGCAGTTTCGAGCTTGCGCCCGAGGGGGTTGTCCTCATGCTCGGCGGCCCGCTGCTGCTGGCCGCGATCGGCGCCGCGGCGACCGTGTTCATGTCGAGCGGTGCACGGGAGCGCGAGTTCGCCCTCCTCCAGGCCGCCGGTGCCACGCGCGGCGTGATCATCAAGATCGCTCTCTGGGAAGCGCTCATCTCTGCGGTCACGGCCACGCTCCTCGCCGTATTCGCGATCGGTATCGGCGGCCTGGTACTTGCGCATGCGCTCGGGATGCCGGCTCCCACCCTCGCCCTCTCCAGCGCTTGGCTGGTCGCCGGCGGCGGACTGGTGCTCCTGCTCGCCGCCACTGTGTTGCCGACTTTGGCCGCGCTGCGCCGCGAGATTCCACACCTGCTCGCGGTCGAGTAACCCCACCACTAGAACGGAGCCGGATCGAACCGAACCCGCCGCGGCGGTACGGGTTGGAAGAGGAGCTGACTTGTCGGGAGATCTGGATAGACGCGCCCCGTTGGGCTCGTCCATTTGAGAACACCGCCCGGTTGCTGCACCACCGCCCACGCAGACTCGTGCTTGAGCGTGTGATGTCGCTTGCAGAGGTGCGCAAGATTGCAGTCGGTCGTTTGCCCGCCGAGTGCGAAGTCGGTGGTGTGGTCGATATCGCATCGCCGCACCGCGATTCGGCAGCCAGGGAATCTGCAGTGTTGATCGCGTATTTGTAGCGCGCGTTTGAGCTGTTTTCCCGGTCGGTAGCGGTCGGTGGCGAGCACCGCGCCGGTGATCGGGTGGTGAGCACGCGATCCCAGCCCTTCGCTGATCCAGCGAGGCGCCGTGCAGTGTCGGCGTCGATCGCCCCGACACCGACGAGCGTCGCGGGCTCCTCGCTCTGACCAAGCAGAGCAAGCACCGGAACGACGACCTGCACGTGCGCACGAATGGCTCCGAACCCGGCCGCGCCGTGCGCTTCGGGCGCGCCGGCGAGCAGCAGATCGGCCAGAATGTCGGCGCGGAGCTGGTCGGTAGAGCGAGTATCGGGAACGACCGCCGCCGAGACATCCAGAGCAGGCGACCCCTTCGCCCCCAACGCTTCCTCCGCTCCCAACGCCTCTTTCCTTCCCAGCACTTCCTTCGCTTCCTCCGCTCGCAACGCCTCCTTCCCTCCCAACGCCTCTTTCGCTTCGGCAACGATCGCGCGGGTGACGGCGCGTGCCATCGCGCTCAGGCGATCAAAGGCCGCATAGGCGATGGCCGTCGGCAACGTTGCGATGAGTTCGGCCATGCCGTCGGGCAGGTCAACCACGCGAACCGCGCGATCTTCAGCCGCGGCCTCATGACGTTCGGTGAGCGAGCGAGGGTGAATGCGCTCTGCGAGGAGCCGGGCGAAAGGCCGGAGTCGGCTTGCCGACTCGCGCTCGGCGACCGGCAAGGCCGCCGTCTCGAAGTCGGCACGGGCCTGGGCGTCGGTGATGTGCGCACCGGCGTCGATGAGCACCCTCACATGCGCCTGACTGATCCGCCCGGCAGCGAGCGACTTGAATGTGCCGGAAAACCGCGTGACGAGCGTGTCGGCCTCGCTCATCATTCGTTGCGCCGACCGATCACTGATGCGAAACGCGGCGCCGAGCTCGGCTGCCACGGTGCGATACGGGAGCTCGGCGGCCTGCCGGGAGGCACGCGTGCGCTCTTGCACCGCGACCGCAAGTTGGGTGACCTCGTGGATCAGCTGCGCCTCACGCGCGTACATCGCGTTCTTCTGTAACTGCAATTCCGACAGCTCCGACACGCGCGCATCAAGATTCGTCAGCTCAGCTGACGAAAAGTTGCCATCGTTCGGGGTGGTCATGCTTCAAGCGTGGCAGGAGCCTCGGACATTACGACCCCAAATATGGGCATCTGTGGATAACTTTCTAGAAGATATCTTCGAGTTATGCCAGGATGGAGCCCACAAGGCAGGGCGGAGGTATCCCTAGATCTTTTTCACCACGCTCGACTTCAGCTGCATCGCACCAAAACCGTCGATCTTGCAATCAATATCGTGCCCGTTCACCGGCGCAACCAGCCGGATGTTGCGGACCTTCGTGCCGGCCTTGATCGAGAGCGAACCCTTCACCTTCAACGAGGTGACGATCGTGACGGTATCGCCGTCAGAAAGGATGTTGCCCACCGAGTCGCGAACGACCGGCTCACCAGAATCGGCGCCAGAACCGGCAGAACCCGCAGAACCCGAGGCATCCGCCGTCGCCTCTTCGGCCGACCACTCGTGGCCACACATCGGGCACACGAGCAGGGGCGGCATTTCATATGCGTGCTCGCTGGCGCATTCGGGGCAAAGAGGCAGTGCATCACTCATGCGCTCAGGCTAGTCGGGATAGAAATTTGGGCCCAATCGCCCCCGAATCTCCAACAAAATACCTGGCTAGCACCGCTAGTGTGACAACCATCGACCTCGCACGCTCTGCCGCCGCCAGCGGCAACCCTCCCAGGAAGAGCCGCCACGCAAAATGAAACCCGAACTGCGCCCTGACCTGCGCCCCGCGGTCAGCGATGAGGCGAACGATCCCGCAAACGACGATCACACCCTCGCGGTCACGCTGAGCGGCGGCGGTGCGTTCGGTGCGGCACACGTCGGGGTGCTGCAGGTGCTCGAAGAACGTGGCATCCGCCCGGGAATCGTGACCGGAACCAGCTCTGGCGCGCTCGTGGGTTCGGGCTATGCGGCCGGTCTCGATGGAGAGGCGCTCGAACGGGTCGCGCGTGGGTTCCGCTGGGGCAAGATCGCACGATGGACCGCCAAACCCCGCTGGGGTCTGCTCGACACACGCGTCATCGCCGGCGCACTTCGCGGACTCTTCGGAGAGGACCCGCTCATTGAAGAGCTGCCCCGCCGCTTCGGTGCCGTCGCGACCGACCTGCGCTCGCGCCGCACCGTGATCCTCGACAAGGGGCGACTCAGCCTCGCCCTGCGCGCGACGATCGCCGTGCCGGGCCTCCTCCCGCCCGTGCGGGTGCACGGCCGACTCCTCGCCGACGGCGGCATGATCGACAATGTGCCCCACACGGCAGCTCGCAAACTTGGCGCGGAGCGCGTGATCGTCGTGCACCTGCATGCCAAATGGGAGAACGTCCGGATGATGCGAACGGTCACGCAAACCGCAGACCTCGCAAGCGACCCATCCGTAGTGCTCGTGCAGCCCGAGATGGAGCGGATGGCGCAGTGGACAATGCGCGATATTCCCCGCCTCATCGCCGAGGGTCGCCGCGCCGCGACTGTCGCACTCGATCGCGCCGAGCTCCAGCCTTAGCGCGGCGCACCGCCCGCCGGTCCGGCACCCGGCACCCCGGCGCCCGACAGCGGGTCGGCACCGAGCACCAAGCGCCCCAGCGCCAAGCACCAAAGACGTCGACCCCACCGCAATTGGTCGACCCCCGGCATCCCCTGAGAAGATTGCAGAATGACCGCAACTCTCGTGGCCCAGGGCGTCGCCGGCGGCCACGGCCACCGCACCCTCTTCGACTCGCTCGATCTGACCGTCGCCCCGGGTGACGTCGTCGGCGTCGTCGGCGCAAACGGCGCCGGAAAATCGACCCTCCTTCGCCTGCTCGCCGGCATCGACGAACCCCAGGGCGGCACCATCGCGCTCTCGCCGCCCGACGCATTCGTCGGCTGGCTCCCGCAAGAGCACGAGCGCATCGCCAATGAAACCGTGGCGGCATATATCGCGCGCCGCACGGGTTGTTTAGATGCCACAAGAGACATGGATGCCGCAGCCGCCGCCCTCGGCGACCCCTCGCTCTCACAAACCCCGGGTCTCGACCCCGCCGATGTGTACTCGAATGCCCTCGATCGTTGGCTCGCAAGTGGCGCAGCCGACCTCGACGATCGCGTGCCGGTCGTCCTCGCCGACCTCGGACTCGACCTGGGCGGTCAGCCCGCCGAGCAGGCCCTGATGACCGCGCTCTCGGGTGGGCAGGCGGCCCGCGTCGGGCTCGCTGCCCTCCTCCTCTCACGCTTCGACATCGTGCTGCTCGACGAGCCCACGAACGACCTCGATCTCGACGGCCTCGAACGCCTCGAGACGTTTGTTCGCGGGCTTCGCGGTGGCGTCGTGCTCGTCAGCCACGATCGTGAGTTCTTGGCACGCTGCGTGACCCGCGTGCTCGAACTCGACCTGGCCCAGAACTCGAATCGCGTCTACGGCGGCGGCTACGACTCCTACCTCGAGGAGCGCGCGACCCTCCGCCGCCAGCAACGCGAGAAGTACGACGAGTTTGCCGACAAGAAGGCCGATCTTGTGGGGCGCGCGCGCACCCAGCGGGAGTGGTCGAGTCAGGGCGTTCGCAATGCGATGAAGAAGGCTCCCGATAACGACAAGATCAGGCGCAAGGCATCCGCTGAATCAAGCGAGAAACAAGCGCAGAAAGTGCGCCAGATGGAGAGCCGTATCGCGCGCCTCGATGAGGTTGACGAGCCGCGCAAGGAGTGGCAGCTCGAGTTCACAATCGGTGCCGCGCCCCGCTCGAGTTCGGTGGTGTCGACGCTGAATGCGGCAGTGTTCCGGCAGGGTGAATTCACGCTCGGGCCCGTCTCGCTGCAGGTGAATGCGGGCGAGCGCGTCGGTATTACCGGGCCCAACGGCGCCGGCAAGTCGACCCTCCTGCGAGCGCTGCTCGGCATGCAGAAGCCCGATGAGGGCACGGCGTCGCTCGGCGCGAACGTGCAGATCGGCGAGATCGATCAGGCGCGCTCCCTCTTCGCGGGCACCGAACCGCTCGCGGCGGCATTCGAGGCGCTCGTGCCCGAGATGGCCTCCGGCGAGGTACGCACGCTGCTCGCCAAGTTTGCACTGAAAGCCGACCACGTGAGTCGCCCGGTCGATGAACTCTCGCCCGGCGAGCGCACGCGTGCGGGGCTCGCCCTGTTGCAGGCGCGCGGGGTGAACGTGCTGGTGCTCGACGAGCCGACCAACCACCTCGATCTGCCCGCGATCGAGCAGCTTGAGCAGGCGCTCGAAGCGTATGAGGGCACGCTCCTGCTGGTCACGCACGATCGCCGCATGCTCGCGACGGTGCAAACCGACCGGCACTGGCGGGTCGAGGGCGGGCAGGTCACTGAGCTGTAGCGGCCGAGGTATCGTGAGCCCGTGACCGTCGACCGCAGCTATCCGATGACGCTCGCCGCGCCCGTCGAAAACGAGCTCGTGATCAAGAAGTCGCGGTTTATCGCGCACGTGGCGCCGGTGGCATCCGTCGACGATGCCGAGCGCGTGATTGGCGAGGTGCGAAAGCGCGCGTGGGATGCCCGGCACAACTGCACCGCGATGGTGACAGGTTTGCTTGGCGATCAGGCCCGGTCGTCCGACGACGGCGAGCCCTCGGGCACGGCCGGCGTCCCGATGCTGGAGGTGCTGCGCAGGCGCGAACTCACTGACGTCGTGGCCGTGGTGACGCGCTATTTCGGAGGCGTGAAACTGGGTGCCGGCGGCCTGATTCGCGCGTATTCGACCGCGGTCTCGGAGGCCCTTGGTCTGGGCTCGCTCCTCCGCCGCGAATCGCTGACGCAGGTGCGCATCGACGTGCCGCACGGCGAGGCCGGGCGCTTCGACAACCTCCTGCGCGACTGGGCCGGGCGCAACGGTGCCGTGCTCGGCGAGCCAAGCTACGGCGCGGTGGCGACCCTCGAGCTCTGGGTGCCCGCCGCGACGCTGGCCCCACTGAGCGATGAGATCGCGGCGGCATCGGCGGGATCCGTGACCCCGGTGGTGGGCACCACCCGCATCATCGAGGTGCCGGCGAGCAGCGAAAACTGATGCGCATCGTCGCAATTGCGCGATTCAGGCCGAGTGTCTGCGGCGTCGCGTAGTTTGGATGCAACAGCCAACGGCATTCAACGACGAACCCCGAGATCGGGCATGCGCGGCTCCTGTGCGCGCGTGAAAGAGAGGCACTCACCAATGACCGCATTGCCCAAGACCCAGCAGCAACTGCATTCCCTCGTCACCGACAGCGGAGAGTTGCAGCTCTCGCTCGTCGAGGTGCCCCTGGCAGCACCCGGCGCCGACGAGGTCGTCGTGCGTGTCGAGGCGACCCCTATTAACCCCTCCGACCTTGGCGGCCTGTTCGCCGGGGCATCGTGGGCCGACTTCACGCCGACTGGCACCCCGGGGCATCCCGCCCTCACCGGCCAGGTGCCCGCCGCGGCCCTGCCGGCCCTCCGCCCCCGTGTGGGCGAACGCCTCGTCGTTGGCAACGAGAGCGCCGGTGTCGTCGTCGCCGCGGGTAGCAACCCCGAGGCACAGCACCTGCTCGGCAAGACCGTGGCCCTCACCGGCGGCGAGATGTACCAGCAGTACCGCACCGTCAAGGCGAACGACTGCCTGGTGCTCGATGCCCACTCGACGCCGGCCGACGGCGCGTCGAGCTACGTGAACCCGCTCACCTCGCAGGCGATGGTGGAGGTCATGCGCCTCGAAGGCCACAAGGCGCTCGTGCACACGGCCGCCGCGTCGAACCTCGGCCAGATGCTCAACCGCATCTGCATCGCCGACGGCGTCGACTTGGTCAACGTCGTGCGCAGCCCCGAGCAGGTCGCGCTCCTCCGCGCACAGGGCGCGAAGTGGGTCGTCGACACCAGCTCGGCCGATTTCGACGTCGAGCTCTTCGCGGCCATCAGTGCCACGGGTGCAACCCTCGCGTTCGACGCGGTCGGCGGCGGCGAGCTGGCAAGCAAACTCCTCACCGCGATGGAGCGCGCGATCAGCGCCACCGCCACCGAATACAGCCGCTACGGCTCGGCCACGCACAAGCAGGTCTACATCTACGGTGGCCTCGACCGCAGCCCGACCATCCTGCACCGCGCCTACGGCATGTCCTGGGGCGTCAACGGCTGGCTGCTCACCCCGTTCCTCGAGCGCGCCGGTGAAGAGATCGTCGGCCGCATGCGCAACCGCGTCGCCACCGAGCTGCGCACCACGTTCGCAAGCCACTACACCGACGTGATCTCGCTCGCCGACATGCTCGACCCCGAGAAGATCGCTGTCTACGCCAAGTTCGCAACGGGCCGCAAGTTCCTGGTGAACCCCGCGCTGGCGAACTAGCAACGCCTGATTTGGGATGCCCCGGGCCGGCCCGTGCCGTGGCCCGCGGCATCCCGAATCGACGTAAGAATGCGGGCGCGCTGCCGCCCGGGCGGCAGGATAGAAGCACAACGTTTGGAGCGCACATGTCTGTAGTTACCGCTGATCTTTATGACGAACTCGAAGAGGCGATTCAGTCCCTCCCGATTCAGTTCCGCAGCTTCGGCCTGCGCGCTGCCTTCGACGGCCCAATCCGTACGGTGCGCTGCTTCGAAGACAACGCCCTCGTGAAGTCGACGCTCGCGACGCCGGGCAACGGCGCAGTGCTCGTCATCGATGGTGGCGGCTCGGTTGAGACCGCACTCATGGGTGACATGATCGCCGAGTCCGCGGTCGCGAATGGCTGGGCCGGCGCGGTGATCCTCGGCGCGATCCGCGACTCGGTCGTGATCAACACCCTCGACCTCGGCGTCAAGGCGCTCGGCACGAACCCGCGCAAGAGCTCCAAGGCCGGTGTCGGCGAGGTCGACGTGACCCTCGAATTCGGTGGCGTGACCTTCCGCGTCGGTGCACGCCTCTACAGCGACGAAGACGGCATCCTCGTCGAGCGCTAACCGCTTTCGAACGGTGGATGCCGCAGCCTGCCCCCGCGCAGGGGCCTAACGCCGCGGCGTCCACCCATCGGGCAGCGGCCCGTCGATTGCCGCGCGCTCGGCGTCGACCTTCGCCGACCAGCCCTGCGCCGCCGCCGCGCCGTCGAACCCGCCGCGCGCGAGCCGAAACCCGACATCGTCGTGCGTCATCCGCGGCGCACCGCCACGGCGGGTCGACGCCCGCGCGCTCCAGGCATCGTCGGCGAAGCCGCCCCCTCGAAACACTCGGTAGTCGCCGTAGCGTGCGGGATCGAGCAGATCCCAGCACCACTCCCAGACGTTGCCGAGCATGTCGAACGTGCCGTTGAGGTTGGGCATCTTGCCGCCCACTGGCTGGGGCGATGTGACGCCGTCGGCAGCCGTCCAGGCGACCTCGGCGAGCGGGCCATAGTGCGCGCCCGTCGAACCTGCCCGGCAGGCGAACTCCCACTCGGCCTCGGTGGGCAGGCGATAGCCGTCTGAGTCGACGTGCCATGTGACATCCTCGCCGTCGAACGTGTAGGCCGAGTCGAGCCCCTCCCACTCCGAGACCGCATTGCAGAATCGGATGGCGCGGAGCCAGGTAACGGCACGCGCCGGACGGCGCGAGCGGAACGTACCCTCGCCGAGCAGCTCACCGAACTGCTCCTCCGTCACGGCGAACCTGGCGATCTCAAAGGGCTCGAGCTCGACGTCCCACCGTCGCTTGCGGCGCGCATCGTGCAGGGTGACCGTGCCCGCGCTGATGCGGGTCATGTCGAAGTCGACGCTCATGGGCGCGGCATCCCGATGCTGCTCGTGCGCTGCGCCACTGTCATACGGCAAGTCTGGCACGGGGGGGCGCGGGGCGGTGCGGGGCGGGGCGGGGCTAGCGTCCACCGCCGGCCCCCGCTGCCGCCGCCGCGCGACACGCTGGCCCGCACGACACGAACTCAGGAAAACCGGCCAAGCGACCGGCATCCACACCGCCCGACCAGGGGTTTTCCGCACAACCCACCCATTTTTCCTGAGTTAGTGTCGTCGAACCCACCGCCGACGCGCCGACGGTGCGACCGACCGACCAACCAACCCGAACGCACCCCCAAAAACTCGCCCTAGTCGCCGCGCCCACGGCGCCACTACTGTTTCTTCATGACTGACGTCGCCCTCATCACTGGCACCTCCTCCGGCATGGGAATGCATGCCGCCGTTCACCTCGCGCAGCGCGGGCTCCGCGTGGTCGCGACGATGCGCGATCCGCGCGGCGCCGACCGCCTGCACGCCGCGGCCGAAGCGGCGGGCGTCACGCTTGACGTGCGCGCGCTCGACGTCGTCGACCACGCCGCGTCGGCCGAGCTCGTGGCGGCGATCGTGGCCGAGTACGGCAGCATCGACGTGCTCGTCAACAACGCCGGCCGTGGCATGGTGGCCTCGGCCGAGCAGCTCAGCATGGAGCAGATCCGCGACCAGCTCGAGGTCAACTACCTCGCCCCCGTGAACCTCACCAAGCTGGTGTTGCCGGGGATGCGCCAGCGCGGCCGGGGCACGATCCTCACCGTGACCAGCGTGGGCGGGGCCGTCGGCCAGCCGTTCGCCGACGCCTACTGCGGCTCAAAGTTCGCGGTCGAGGGGTTCATGCAATCGCTCGCCGTCGTCGCCGAGCGCTTTGGGGTGCGGGTCGGCGTGATCGAACCCGCGGCCGTCGCGAGCGACTTCGTCGCGAACGCGGAACGCCCCGGCGCGGGCGGCAGCGGGCCCTACGCGCCCCTGCTCGACGCCTACCTCAAGCGCAGCTCGGGGTCGTTCGCCAGCGCGCAAACCGCTGAGTCGGCCGGCGCCGCGATCGCAGATGCGGTGCTCGCCGATGAGTTTCGGTTCCGCTGGCAGACCTCCGAGCGCGCGACCACCTTCGTGGGCGTCTCACTCGCAGATACCGACGGGAGCGCCGTCCTGGGCTTCACACGCCCCTGGATCGTCGGCTAGGCCGCGACACCGCGGCATCGCAAGCAGCAAGCAGCAAACAGCACCAGCGCCAGCGCCAGCGCCAGCAACCAGCAGAAC
>JAKOTS010000059.1 GCA_029777095.1 Actinomycetes bacterium
TTCCGTCATCCCGGTCACGCTGAGCTCGAAGACAAGGCGGCCGCCGACCCGCTGGAGGCGAAGGCCAAGGCCAACGACCTCAACTACGTGAAGCTCGACGGTGAGGTCGGTGTCATCGGCAACGGTGCAGGCCTCGTGATGTCGACGCTCGACGTCGTGGCATACGCCGGCGAAAATCACGGTGGCGTCAAGCCCGCCAACTTCCTCGACATCGGTGGCGGGGCGTCGGCAGCGGTCATGGCCGCCGGTCTCGACGTGATCCTCGGCGACCCGCAGGTCAAGAGCGTGTTCGTCAACGTCTTCGGTGGCATCACCGCGTGTGACGCCGTGGCGAACGGCATCGTTGGTGCGCTCGAGACGCTTGGCGCAACCGCCACGAAGCCGCTCGTGGTGCGCCTCGACGGCAACAAGGTGGAGGAGGGGCGTGCGATCCTCGCCGCAGCCAACCACCCGCTCGTGACCATTGCCGCGACGATGGACGAGGGCGCCGACAAGGCTGCCGCGCTCGCCAACGCCTGAGCCACAGACATCCAAAGAGGAAATTGAAGCTATGTCTATCTTTCTGAACAAGGACTCCAAGGTCATCGTCCAGGGCATCACCGGCGGCGAGGGCACCAAGCACACCGCCCTCATGCTCAAGGCCGGTACCCAGGTCGTCGGTGGCGTGAACGCCCGCAAGGCCGGCACCACCGTCAGCCACATCGCGGCCGATGGCTCGACGGTCGAGCTGCCCGTCTTCGCGACCGTGGTCGAGGCAATGGCGCAGACCGGGGCAAACGTGTCGGTGGCATTCGTGCCGCCCGCCTTCACCAAGGACGCGATGATCGAGGCGATTGACGCCGAGATCGAGTTGCTCGTCGTCATCACCGAGGGCGTGCCCGTCGGTGACTCGGCCGAAGCCTGGTCGTACCTCCAGTCGAAGGGCAACAAGACGCGCCTTATTGGCCCGAACTGCCCCGGCATCATCACGCCCGGCGAGGCGCTTGCCGGTATCACGCCCGCAACCATCGCGGGCAAGGGGCCGATCGGACTCGTCTCGAAGTCGGGCACCCTGACGTACCAGATGATGTACGAGCTGCGCGAGATCGGCTTCTCCACCGCGATCGGCATCGGCGGCGACCCCATCATCGGCACGACGCACATCGACGCGCTCGCCGCGTTCGAGGCCGACCCCGAGACCAAGGCGATCGTCATGATCGGTGAGATTGGTGGCGACGCCGAAGAGCGCGCGGCCGAGTACATCAAGGCTCACGTCACCAAGCCAGTCGTCGGCTATGTGGCAGGCTTCACCGCTCCCGAGGGCAAGACCATGGGCCACGCAGGTGCCATCGTCTCGGGCTCGGCCGGCACCGCGCAGGCGAAGAAGGAGGCCCTCGAGGCCGCTGGCGTCAAGGTCGGCAAGACGCCGTCTGAGACCGCAGATCTCATGCGCGAGGTCATCGCCGCGCTGTAAGACTCGCAACATGGGCGGGGCACATCCTTCGGGGCGTGCCCCGCTTTTGCGTTGGTGCTCGTTTCGGTATGTCCCGTTCCTGAGCCGTACTCAGACCCCGCCGTACTCAGACCCCGCCAAGCTCGATCAGCGCCTCGCGATAGCTCGGCGTGCGGTAGTAGGTGTTGTGGGTGGCGATGTCGACCATGTAGCCACTCGGGTCGACCTCTTCGGCGAAGCGATCCACGGCGTTTGGAACCGTGCTCACGGCGGGAAACCCGAGGTAGTCGCTGAGTCGCCAGAGGCTCACCCAGCGCACGCCTGATCCTGCGGTGCCGTGGTGCAACAGGGTGCCGGTCAGGCGACCGGTGTGCGTCGCGGATGCTGCGGCTGGGGCATCCGCAAACAGCCCTGGTACCCCCTGCTTCGCGGACGCCAGCTCGGCGTCGAAATCGCGCAGCCACGGGTCGGGTGTGCGCCACGGGAGCGCGCCGAGGGTCGGTCCGAGGCTCGGGCGATTGCCAAGGACCTCGGACCCCAGCAGCTCTGGAAAGATGCGTCCGAAGAACGCACGAAACTGCACACCGAACGTGAGCAACGAGACGCGCGACAGCGCCGAAGCGGTCTCGGGATGGCTGGCGAGGATGCCGAGCGACGAGACCGCCAACACCCCGCCCATACTGTGTGCGGCGAGCACGGCGCTTCGGGTGGGGCTGGCGCTCAGCCATTCGAACAGGCGGCCGGCGATTTCAGGCACCGCGCGCTCGGCGTAGCACGGGGGCCCAAAGGGGTGGCCGGTGCGCGGCAGGTAGCACGCGATGTCCCACACGATGCCGAGTGGGCGCTCGCCGCGCCCCATCGTTCCGCTGACCAGGACCGCGACGAGCACGATTCCCAGCACCGCGAGCAACGGTGCCGCAAGAGTGATCAGCGCGGCAACCAGCACCGTCCCGATCCAGGGCACCTGGCGCAACAGTGCGTCGTCGGCGACATGGCCATAGACGCCCCACACGATGCCAGCGAGCAGGCCAGCGGCGAGGCCGAACGCGACCACCCGCACGCCCGCTTCGGCGAGATGGATGCGCGCGGCGCTCGCCCGCTTCGCCAGCACGCGATTGGTGAGCACGATCGGCGAGACCGGCAGCACCCCGTGAGCCACCGGGGCAATCGGGCGTGAATCGGCGGGCGCTGGCTCGCGCGGGTCGGGTGCGACGGGCGCCCGCCAGGCGATCGCGCGGTGACGGGTGGTCCGTACGGCGATCAGCCAGACCAGCGCGATGAGGGTGCCGATCACGATGCCGAGGATCAGAGTCGTGCCCAGTGCGAGATAGGTGCTCGACACGCTGAGGCCGGGCAGGTCGCTCGCGAGCTGCGCCGCGCTGGCCGCGCCGTTGAGCCAGTCGCCGACCGTGACGACGACGATGCAGCTCGCGCCCACCGCGACCGCCAGGGCGAGCACCATCAACACCGCCGGGGCGCAGCCGCCCCACGCCGTGTGTCGTCGGTCGCCGTGCACGTCTGCAGAACTGCGCGCCGCCGATTCGCGCACCCGGCCAGATCCGCGCCAGAACAGCCCGCCGACGGCGATCGCGCCCAGCAGCACGACGATGACGAGCGGCATGAGCCCGGCGCCCACCATGCGTGTGGGTGCGCCCGGGCCGGATGGACCGAGCACACCGAGCGCGCCGAGCCCCACGACGAAGATGACGCAAGCGGGGGTGAGCAGCCAGGCGCTCGACAGGTGCATGAGCCGCCGCACACCTTCGAACGTGCTCGCCGCTTCTTCGGGCTCGATGCCCATCGTGCGGGTGCGATAGACGGCGATGACCGAAAGGATCAGGCCGAGTACGCTCAGGGCCCACAGCACGCCGAACAACCAGAACGTCCAGTCGCCGGAGGCAAAGGCCGGGGCGAGGCATCCGCTCGTGAATACCCGCCCGACCCCGTCGCAATTGGAGTGCCAGGCGATGACCGCGTGACCGCTGGTGAAGGCCGAGGTGAGCAGCAGACCCGCAGCGAGATGGATGGCGGCGAGGTTGCGGCTCTGTCGGTTCGACCAGAATCCCGGTGCCGCGAGCAGCGCCGGGCCCGCTGGTGCCGTGCGGCGGGCCGTCAGCATATCGGCCACCCCGTCGGCGCCCTGCACGTCACCGGCGGGGTCGGTTGCGATGCCCGGGAGCACGTCGTATCGCAGGCGCGAGACGTACGAAAGCATCCAGAGCGCACCGACGGCGAGCGCTGGGCCGAGCGAGAAGAGCGCGAGACGTGTGCCCTCGTTCGTCCGCGCGAAGGGCTCCAACAGCGGAGCAATCGGCGCGCAGCGTGCCGTGTCGGGCAGACATTGGAGGGCCAGGAGGTCGAGGCTCAGGGACGCCGCGGTGCAGACGAACAGCAGCGTCAGCAGGAGCCCGAACACGCGAGTCGAGCCTGCGAAGAATCTGTGCCGTTCTTCGATGGATGCCTCGGGGAGCCGCCACGTCCACTGCACAGCATTCGCGATCCCAAACGGCAGCAGGAGTGCGTAGAAGATTCGCGCGACCCCGCCGGCGATGATGGAGAGCGGCCCGGCATCGCCGACATTGGGCGTCGTGCGCACCATGCCGCCCCAGGAATATGCTTCGCGCGTGATGCCCGGGGGCACGAAGCCACGCTGGCCAGGCGTATGGGTTTGGGCCGAAGCGGCGGTCGGTCGCCAGAAGCTGCCGAGCTTGTCGCCGGCGACGAGTTCGACTTCGGAGGGCCGCAAATCGAGCAGGTCGTATGCCGTCGTGTTGTTGACCCCGTGCACGCGAAGTTCGAGCACATCGCCGCCTGGCGGCAGTGGCGGCAGTGGCGGCGGTGACGTCGTCGGCGCGGCCTTGGGCGTCTTGCCGATGGTCAGGCTTGCTTTGATCGCCATCATTGCCCCCTTGGAGGTGCCGCCCGGATGTGAGCACACCGTAGCGCCGCGGCGAACAGCGCGCAATGCCCTCAGAAGCCTGCGGGACGGCGGCGCACGCGGTGTGTTTCACTGCAGTGTCGGCACGCGCGGGTAGGGTCGATCGGGCATGCATCGCCTGATCGTTTCCCTCCTTGCCGCGCTCGACGCGGTGATCGTCGTTGCCGTCGCGCTCCTGGTCGCCCTCGCGCCCCTCGCGGTCGTCTGGATCGTCGTGTTTGGCACCGCCGCCGACTGGTCGGCGCTCTGGCCGACGGGTGCCTCGGTCTGGATGCTCGGCAACCTCGTGCCGCTCGGCGTCACGATCCCCGAGACGCTTGCGATTCCGCTCGGAATTGCTCAGGATGCTGCATCCTTCACCATCGCTCTCGCGCCCTTGGCTTTCGCAGCGTTCACGGTGATCTTTGGCGTGAAATCGGGCGGGCGAGCGGCCCGTGCCGGCTCGTGGCTCTCGGGGTGGATCGGTGGCACGCTCGCGTTCGGCGCCATGGCGGCCGGCGTCGCCCTCACCGCCTCGAATGAGGTCGTGGCGTACGAGGTGTGGCAGGCAATTCTCATCCCCACAGCGATATATGCCGGCGCGGTACTCGGTGGCGGCGTCGTGACCGCGTGGCGCACGGGCGACGACTTTGTGATCGACCGGCTCCGGCTTGCTAACGAAACGGTGGCGCCCGCATGGCGCCCCGTCGTCCCTCTGATCGCGCGGGGGAGCGCCGTCGCGGTCACCTCGGTGATCGGCATCGGCGCGCTGCTCGTCGCGCTCTCGTTGGTGCTGCACGGCGATCAGATCGTCACGCTGTTTCAGACGGCACACGTCGACGCGCTCGGTGCGACCGTGTTGACGCTCGGTCAGGCCGCCTACCTCCCGACCTTCATTGGCTGGGCGATCGCGTGGGTTGCGGGCCCGGGCTTTGCACTCGGGACCGGCACCGTGGTCTCACCGGTCGGCACCCAGCTCGGCGTTGTGCCCGGGATTCCCGTGCTCGGCGCGCTTCCCGAATCGAGCACACCCTGGTTGCTGGTGGTCGTGCTGTTGCCGATTGCCGCCGGTGCGCTTGCAGGTTGGGTGTGCCGGTCGATCCTCGCGCAGGCCGGTCTTGACGCGCGCACGTCGCCGCGCCTGGTGATCGCGCTCGGCATCGCCACCGTCGCGGGTGCGGCGGGTGCGCTGATCGCGCTGGCGACCTCCGGCTCGGCTGGCCCCGGCTCGCTCGCGCACGTCGGCCCAGAGCCCGGGCCACTCGCACTCACGCTCGCAGTCGAGGTGCTCATCGGTGCCGCGATCCTCCTGCTGTCGCCTCGGGGCGCGGTGCCCGAACGCGATGCAGCCCCCGCAGTTGTCGCCGGTCCCGACCCGGCGCGGTAGCCGGCCCGGGCGGCGACCCGAAAATCCTGGTCGCGCGGCGCGGATAGACTATGCGGGTGCTCACGGTCGCGGTTTTGATTTCTGGCGCGGGATCCAACCTCCGTGCGCTGCTTGAGGCCGCCTCCGCGCCTGACTACCCCGCCCGCATTATTGCGATTGGCGCGGATCGCGAAGCGGCGGGTTTCGAGCACGCCGAAGCGTTCGGCATCCCGACCTTCCTGGTGCCCTTCCGCGAGTTCGAAAGCCGCGAGGCCTGGGGCCGCGAGCTGGGCGTGCAGCTGGCCGCCTGGCAGCCCGACCTCGTTGTGCTCAGCGGAATGATGCGGCTGTTGCCGGCCGATCTTGTTGCACAGTGGGCGCCGCGCATCATCAACACGCACCCCGCCTACCTTCCCGAGTTTCCTGGTGCGCACGGCGTGCGCGATGCGATCGCGTCGGGCACGACACAGACCGGTGCGAGCGTCATCGTGGTCGACCACGGCATCGACTCGGGCCCGATCCTCGCCCAGGAGCGCATCGCGATCCTTCCCGGCGATGATGAGGCCGCGCTGCACGAGCGCATCAAGCCCGTCGAACGGCGTCTGCTGATCGACGTTGTGCGACGCATTGCCACCGGCGAGATTGACCTGTCAGCGGCGACGGCCGCGGCATCCAACTAATCATTTTTCGTTTCACCCGACACCAACACGAAGGAGCCGCATCGAGATGAGCGGGCCCAGCCACGACAAGTCCCTGTTCCGCGACCGCGATGTTGTGCCCGTGCGCCGGGCGCTCATCTCTGTCAGCGATAAGACCGGCCTGCTTGAGCTCGCCGCGGCGATTGCGGCGCAGGGGATCGAGATCGTCTCGACAGGTTCGACCGCGGCCGCGATTCGCGGTGCGGGTCACGAGGTCACCGATGTTGCGACGATCACCGGGTTCCCCGAGTCGCTCGATGGTCGCGTGAAGACGCTGCACCCGAGCGTCCACGCGGGTCTGCTAGCCGACCTTCGTCTCGCCTCGCACGAGCAGCAGCTCGCCGACCTCGACATCGCGCCCTTCGAGCTCGTGATCGTCAACCTCTACCCGTTCGTCGAGACGGTCGCCTCGGGCGCCGAGGGCGACGACGTGGTCGAGCAGATCGACATCGGTGGCCCGGCAATGGTGCGCGCATCGGCAAAGAACTACGCCAACGTTGCGATCGTGACCTCGCCCGAGTCGTACCCGCAGGTCATCGCAGGCCTCATCGCCGGCGGCAGCACCCTGTTGCAGCGCCGCGAGCTCGCCGCCCGCGCATTCGCGCACACCGCCGCGTACGACGCTGCAGTTGCCGCCTGGTTCTCTGAGGGTTCGCTGCAGGACCCGCGCTCGCTGCCCCAGTCGCTCACGATCAAGGCCGAGCGCCTGCAGGTGCTGCGCTACGGCGAAAACTCGCACCAGCGCGCCGCGCTCTACACGCGCCAGGGCGGCCACGGCATCGCCCAGGCGACGCAGCTGCAGGGCAAGGAGATGAGCTACAACAACTACGTCGACGCCGATGCCGCGCTGCGCACGGCGTACGACATGGTGCTCCCGGCCGTCGCGATCATCAAGCACGCAAACCCCTGCGGCATCGCGGTCTCGGCCCCGAAGGCCGCCGACCCGATCGCCAGCGCGCACCTGCGTGCCCACGAATGCGACCCGATCTCGGCATTCGGCGGCGTCATCGCCGCGAACCGTGTGGTCACGCTGAAGATGGCCGAAAACCTGAAAGACATCTTCACCGAGGTCATCGTGGCCCCCGGGTTCGAGCCGGCAGCCCTCGAGGTGTTCCGCGCGAAGAAGAACCTGCGCCTGCTCCAGCTCCCGCTCGACTGGCGCCAGGAACGCATGGATGTGCGTCTCGTCTCGGGTGGCCTGCTCCTGCAGGATGCCGACCGCTTCGCCGACGACATCGAGTCGGTCGCGACCAACTGGGAGCTCGTCAGCGGCGAGCGCCCCGACGCTGCCGGCATGACCGATCTCATCTTCGCCTGGAAGTCGTGCCGCGCGGTCAAGTCGAACGCGATCGTGCTCGCCAAGGGCAGCGCGACCGTCGGTATCGGCATGGGCCAGGTCAACCGCGTCGACTCGTGCCGCCTCGCCGTCGAGCGTGCCGGTGCACGCGCGGCGGGTTCGGTTGCGGCATCCGATGCCTTCTTCCCCTTCGCCGATGGCCCCCAGGTGCTGCTCGATGCCGGCGTCACGGCGATCGTGCAGCCCGGCGGTTCGGTGCGCGACGATGAGGTCATTGCCGCCGCCCGCGAGGCCGGCGTCACGATGTTCTTCACGGGAGAGCGTCACTTCTTCCACTGATTCACCCTGTGCTCGTCTTCGCGTGCCAGCGCCGTTTTGGCGCGCGAAGGCGGGCATTCTGCACAAATGGTGATGTCCGATTTCCGCGAGTGGATGCCGCATCCCCGTGACAGGCTGAAGTCATGTCGGTCACAGCACACCCTCAAGCATCGATGTCATTCGATGAGCGGTACCGTGTGATCGAGTCGCGCGACCCGCGCTTTGACGGGCAGTTTGTCAGCGCCGTGCGCAGCACCGGAATCTACTGCCGGCCGAGCTGTCCCGCGCGCACAGCGCGGCGTGAGAACGTCTCGTTTTTTCCCACCTCCGCCGCCGCGCACGAGGCGGGTTACCGTGCCTGCAAGCGCTGCCTGCCCGAAGCTGCACCGGGCTCGCCCGAATGGAACGTGCGCAGCGACGTGGCGGCCCGCGCGATGCGCCTGATCGCCGACGGGCTGGTCGAGCGCGAAGGCGTGCCCGGGCTCGCCGCGCAGCTCGGCTATTCGACGCGCCATCTCACCCGTGTGCTGAATTCCGAGCTTGGCGCGGGGCCACTCGCCCTCAGCCGCGCGCACCGGTCACACACCGCGCGCATGCTGCTCGTTGGCACCGACCTCTCGATGGCTGACGTGGCATTCTCGGCCGGGTTCGCCAGCATCAGACAGTTCAACGCGACGGTGCGGGAGGTCTACGACATGGCGCCGATGCAGTTGCGGGCGCGGCGTCGCGAACCCGTCTCTGCGCTTCCCGGAGCGATCGATCTCGTGCTCCCGCACCGCGGGCCGATGGATGCAACGGCGATTTTCGCGTGGCAGCAGGCGCGCGATATCGCCGGCGTCACGGCCAGCACGCCCACGTGCTACGCGCGTACGCAACGCCTGCCCGGCGGCCCCGCATGGTTCGAGCTGCGCCTCGACGAGTCGGGCGATGTGCCCCGCATGCGCCTTCGTGCGCGGCTGACGAGCCTCGGCGATCTCGCGACGCTGGTGGCACGGGCCCGGCGGCTTTTTGACCTGGATGCCGACCCTTTGGCGACCGAAGCGGAGCTGTCGAAGCATCCCGAACTTGCTGCGGCCATCGCTGCGCGACCCGGGCTCCGTGTGCCGGGTGCCGTCGACCCCCACGAGATGCTCATTCGGGCGATGATCGGGCAGCAGATTTCGGTCGCGGCGGCCCGGACCGCGCTAACGCGGCTGACCGATGTGCTGGGCGAACGCATCGAGCCGTATCAGGGACTCGACCGGCTGTTTCCGTCTATGGAGGCAATCGCCGATCGCGGCGCGGAGGTCTTGCGCGGCCCCGCGGCGCGTATTCGCGCGATCACCAATGTCGCCGCGGCGCTGGCCTCGGGCGAGCTCACGCTCAGCGCCGGTGACGACAACGACGAACAGCGCCGAAGGCTCCTGGCGATGCCCGGCATCGGGCCGTGGACCGCAGACTACGTGCGGATGCGCGTCACCGGCGACCCAGATGTGTTTCTGCCGGGCGATGCCGCCGTGCGAAACGGTGCGAAGAAGCTCGGCCTGCCGAGCACCCCGGCGGCGCTCGCCGAGTGGAGCAAACGCGCCGCACCGTGGCGGAGCTACCTGACCGCACACCTCTGGCGCGTCCTCGCACCCTTCTAGGGGTCTCAGGGCAGATTTCGGCCCCCGGCGCGGCTCGCCGGACGGACAATAGAACCGCGCAACACGCAACACCCAAACCAAGGAACACGCATGGACGACATGACAGCACTCATCGAGCGCATCCCCACCCCCGACGGCACGCTCATCGTGGTCGCCGACGCCGCCGATCGCGTGCTCGGCGCCGGGTGGTCAGCGGATGCCGCGGTCGTCGTCGACCGCATCCACCCTTCGCTCCGCCCGGCCTCATGGGTCGAGGCAGAAACGGCCGGCGGTGCGGCCGCCCGCGCGTATTACGGCGGTGACCTCGCGGCCCTCGACGTGGTCGAGGTGCGCCAGCGCGGGACTGCCTTGCAGGAGGCCGGATGGGCGGCGCTGCGGCGCATCACGCCGGGCGAACCGCTGAGCTACGGCGAGTTTGCGGCCGCGCTCGGCGCGCCGAGCGCGGTGCGGGCCGCGGCATCCATCTGCGCGAAAAATGCGCCCGCGCTGTTCGTGCCGTGCCATCGCGTGCTGCGCGCCGACGGTTCACTCGGCGGTTTCGCCTGGGGCGTTGACGTCAAGCGCGCGCTGCTCGAGCGCGAACGGGCGCCGCGGGGAGCCGCCTAGCAATCCCTCCGGGGAGCCGCCCGCACCCCGCGAAGCGCGCGCCCGCTTGCGCGCGTGGCGTTCACGCGTATCCTGGAAGGCTGTCGCGCGACAACCTTGCCGCGCCACGACCTGTGCGTCACGAACGCACCAAGGACCATGACTTCGAATTCTTCACCTTCGCCGCGGCTCTCAACACCGAAGGCACTCGCGCGCCTGATCCCGTTCGCCCGCCCCGCAATGGGCCGACTCGCGATGGGCGGGATCGCGGCGCTCGGCGCCGCGGCGATGACCCTGCTCATCCCGATCGTGTTGCAGGTCATTGTCGATGGTCCGATCGCCTCGGGTGACCGCGTGCTGATCGTGTGGGCCTCGCTTGGCATCCTCGTGCTCGGGATCTTGGAAGCACTGTTCGTCTTCATGCGCCGCGTCCTCGTGCTGCGCCCCGGCCTGGGTATCGAGTTCGACATCCGCAACCAGTTCTACCGGCGGTTGCAGCGGCTGCCCGTCTCATTCCACGATCGCTGGCAGTCGGGGCAACTCCTCAGCCGCATGATGCAAGACATCGGGCTGGTGCGGCGCTGGCTCGTGTTCGGCCTGATCCTGCTCGTCGTCAACGTGCTCACCATCGTCATCGGCTCGGTGCTGCTGTTTCGCTGGCACTGGCTGCTCGGCACAATCTTTCTCGTCGTTTCGATCCCGCTGTGGTGGGTCGGCTACACATTCGAGCGCAAGTACGGCACGCTCGCGCGCCAGAGCCAAGACCAGGCCGGCGACCTCGCGACCGCCGTCGAAGAGAGCGTGCACGGCATCCGTGTGCTCAAGGCGTTCGGCCGCGGCTCGCACGCGCTGAAGAAGTTCCGCCTGCAGGTCGAAACCCTGCGCTCAATCGAGCTGCGCAAGGCGCGCGAGGTGGGCGTGCTGTGGTTCTGGCTCGAGGTCGTGCCCATGGTCGCGTTCGCCCTGTGCCTGCTGGCCGGCATCTACCTCACCTCGATCGGTCAACTCACGATCGGTGAGCTGCTCGCATTCTTCGTGATGGCGACCGCCCTCCGCTGGCCGATCGAGTCGCTCGGCTTCTTGTTCTCGTTCCTCATCGACGCCCGCACGGCAACGGATCGCATCTTCGAGGTGCTTGATGAGGCGAACACGATCGTTGACCCGGAGCATCCGCTCACCATCGAGCGCCCGCGCGGCGAACTCGCGTTCCGCGGTGTGCATTTTAAGTATCAGGATGCCGCCGCCACCGAACGCGATCTGCTCGACGGGATCGACCTCGTGGTGCAGCCGGGTGAAACGATGGCCCTTGTGGGGCTCACCGGCAGTGGCAAAACTACGCTCACGACCCTGCCCACGCGCCTCTACGACGTGACGGCTGGCAAGGTCGAACTCGACGGCGTCGACGTGCGCGACCTGCGGCTCGACGAGCTGCGCGGCCACATTTCGATGGCGTTCGAAGACGCAACCTTGTTCTCGGCCTCGGTGCGCGAGAACGTGCTGATCGGTCGCGAAGACCTCGACATCAGAAGCCCCGAGGCCGACGCGGTGCTGCGCGAAGCGCTCGAGATTGCGCAGGCACACTTCGCTTACGACCTCCCGAATGGCCTCGATACGCCCGTGGGGGAGGAGGGGCTGAGCCTCTCCGGCGGCCAGCGCCAGCGCCTCGCCCTCGCGCGGGCCGTTGCCGCGCGCCCCGCGGTGCTTGTGCTCGACGACCCGCTCAGTGCGCTCGACGTCGACACCGAGGCGCTCGTTGAGGCGGCGCTTCGCCGCGTGCTCGCGACCACGACCGCGCTGATTGTGGCGCACCGCCCCTCGACCGTGGCGCTTGCCGATCGCGTGGCAGTGCTTGAAGCCGGCCGCATCGTTGGCGTCGGCACGCACTCCGATCTCCTGCGCGACAACGCGCACTACCGACACGTGATCTCGAGCCTTGAGGCCGACGATCTGCTCCAGCGCGAAGCAGAGGTGAACCTGTGACCACGGCATCCGTTCTCGGCACCAAGGGTGAAGACCGCGACGACTACACAAAGGCCGAGAGCAAGCAGATCCGCCGCCGTTCGCTGCGGCTGCTGGGCTCGCTCATCTCGCCGATGCGCGGGCTTGTCGTGCTCACCGGCGTGGTCATCGTGGTTTCGACCGGCCTCCGCGTGCTCGGCCCACTCCTGATTGCGTATGGCATCAACACGGCGCTGCCGTTGGCAGTGGATGAGATGCAGTGGATGCCGGCAATCGGCGTCACCGTCATCTACCTGATCACCGGCGCGGCCGGCGCGGGCTTGATGGGCTGGTTCGTCGTGTTGTCGGCCCGGCTCACGCAGACGATTCTCATCGACCTGCGCACCCGAATCTTCCGCCACACTCAACGGCTCAGCCTCGAGTTTCACGAGAGCTACACGTCGGGGCGTATCATTTCGCGCCAGACAAGCGACCTCGAGTCGATTCGCGAGCTGCTCGATGGCGGGCTCAACCAGCTCGTTCAGGGCGCGCTCTTTGGCATCTTCACACTCGTGATGCTCTTCGGCCTCGACTGGCGAAGCGGCCTCGTGTTGCTCGCCATGGGCATCCCGTTGTGGTTGCTGATGCGCTGGTTCTACATCGAATCGCAAAAGGGATTCCGGCAGTCGCGCGTCGCGAGCGCGCGGTTGATCGTGCAGTTCGTCGAGACCATGACCGGTATTCGCGCAGTCAAGGCGTTCCGCAAGGAGAAGCGCAACGACGCCGAGTTCGGTGAGGTCGCGGGCGACTACCGAGACGTCAACCTGAAGCTGATCAACCTGTTCGGAATCCTCGATCCGGGGCTCATCCTGATGGCAAACGTCACGATGGGTGTTGTGCTCCTCTGGGGCGCGTTCCGCGTCGTCGACGGCACGCTGCTCCTCGGCACACTGCTCGCGGTCGTGATGTACGTGCGCAACTTCTTCAGCCCGCTGGAGGAGGTCGCGATGTTCGTGAACTCGTACCAGTCGGCAACCGCAGCCCTCGAGAAGGTTTCGGGTGTGCTCGAAGAGGGGCTCACCGTTCCCGACCCCGCCGAGCCCGTCGACCTGTGGACGTCGCGCGGGCACGTGTACTTCGACGGTGTCGCGTTTGGCTATGTCGGTGGCCCAACGATCCTGCCCGATTTCACGCTCGACATTCCCGCCGGGCAAACCATCGCGCTTGTCGGTACGACAGGTGCAGGCAAGTCGACCCTCGCAAAGCTCATCTCGCGCTTCTACGACCCCACCAAGGGCGCGATCAGCCTCGACGGCATCGACATGCGAAACCTGCACCCGAAAGACCTGCGGCGCGCGATCGTGATGGTGACGCAGGAGGCCTACCTGTTCTCGGGAACCGTGGCCGACAACATCGCGCTCGGCAAGCCGGACGCGTCGATGGAAGAGATTGAGGCGGCCGCACGCGCGGTGGGGGCAGATGTCTTCATCGAGGCGCTGCCCGACGGCTACAACTCAGATGTGAACAAGCGTGGCGGCCGCGTATCGGCCGGCCAGCGACAGCTCATCTCGTTTGCACGAGCGTTCCTCGCCGACCCCGCGGTGCTGATTCTCGACGAGGCAACCGCATCGCTCGACATGCCGAGCGAGCGAATGATTCAGGACGCCCTGCAAACACTGCTCGCCGACCGCACCGCGATCATCATCGCCCACCGTCTCTCGACGGTCGCGATCGCCGACCGCGTGCTCGTGATGGAGCACGGCCAGATCATCGAGGACGACACTCCCGACTCGCTGATCAGCGGCACCGGCAAGTTTGCGAAGCTGCACGCCGCGTGGCGGGAGTCGCTGGTCTAGCGACGTCGTCGGTGCACCAGAAAAGGTGCTGCAGCGTAGACGCTCAGGGCGTCACGCAGCAGCACCTTTTCCTGTTGTGGGCCAGGGCGCTACGGCGTGGTTCTACGGAGGACGCGGTACGAGATCGCCATCATCACCGCGACCAAGACCAAGCCCCAGAGCGCAAGACCGGCGGCGCCGAGTGTCGCTATCGCTGCGCCGACTTCGTCCCAGAGCTCGAGGCGGCCCACGAGATACATCAGTCCTACCAGCACCAGGGCGATGCCGACGCTGACCACGGTGACGACGACGGCGCCCCACCGCTTGTAGATGTTCGCGCTCGCGAAGCCGACCACGAAGAAGAACTGCGCCAACGTGAAGAACGTGACAAATGCTCCGGCGGGCCCAGCCTCCCAGACCCAGGGGAGGTAGAAGACCCAACCGTTCACCCCGTAGCCGTTGGTGAGCTTCTCGATGCCGCCACCGATCAGAAAGAGCACACCCATCAGCGCGCTCGCGAGTGTGGCGGTCAACATCGTGCCGAGAAAGAATTCACGACGAGTGATGCTGATCGCCTGCGAGAACGGGAACGTGAAGTTCATTGCCGAGAGGCCGATGGCGAAAAATATCCAGAGTGGAGCCTGCCCGCCGCCGCCGTACTTGGGGGTGTCGACCGGGATCATTGCGTAGATGAGCACCGAGACGGCCACGGATGCGGCGAGCACGATGAGCGGCACCCAGATAAACGTGTTCTTGTTGATCAGTTGGAGCCTGACAACGTTGAGGGTTCGTTGCATCAGCGCACCTCCTCGGTGGGAGCGGCGGTGGCGGATGCCGACTGTGCCGCGTTCTGGGTCAAGCGGACAATGAGCTGCTGGAGTGACACCGGCGCAAGGTCGAGATCGGCCGCGGCAATTGATGCGCGGTCGGCGTCGCTCAGGTGGCCAAGCACGGTGACGGATGCCACGCGCCCGAGCGACTCCCGATGGAGCACCTCGCGGCCGCCGACCCAGGCCTCCACCTTTGCGGCATCGCCGACGACGGTGGAAGCACGACCACGGACGGTGTCGGTGTCTTCGTTGAGGAGGATGCGACCGGCGTCGATCACGATCACCTTCTCGATCAGGCTTGCGACCTCGTCGATCAGGTGTGAAGACAGGATGATCGTGCGCGGGTGCTCCGCATAGTCCTCGATGAGGCGGTCGTAGAACGTCTGTCGCGCGACCGCGTCGAGCCCGAGATAGGGCTCGTCGAAGAAGGTGATTTCGGCGCGCGACGCCAAGCCAATGATGACCCCGACGGCGGAGAGCTGGCCGCGCGAGAGCTTCTTGATCCGGGTGGAGACCGGGAGTTGGAAATCGGCGATGAGCTGATCGGCGAACGCTTGGTCCCAGTGCTGAAAGAACAACCGTGCCGCGCGAAATGCGTGCGTGGGGGTCATGTCATCGGGGTACCGCTGACTCTCGCGCACGAAGCACACCCGGCTGAGGACACGTGCGTTCTCGTAGGGGTTCTCGCCGAAGAGCCTGGTCTCGCCCGAGGTTGCGAAGTTTTGAGCGGTCAGGATTGACATCAACGTGGTTTTGCCGGCACCGTTGCGGCCGAGCAGGCCATAGATCGTGTGCTGCTCGATCGAAAGCGACACGTTGTCGAGGGCCAGCTTCTTCTTGTAGCGCTTCGTGAGGTTGTTCACCTCGATGACGGTGGTCATGCGGGGTTCCCTTCGGGGGTTACCGGGCGGCTTGATCGCCCGTGAAGCAGTGTGGTGAGGTCGTCGAGGCTGAGGCCCAGTGCCTGTGCCTCGGCGATGAGTGGGTCGAGAAAGCGCTCGGCGAACGCAGTTCGACGTTCGGCGAGCAGTAGATCTCGGGCGCCAGGGGCGACGAACATGCCGATCCCGCGACGCTTGAGGAGGATGCCCTTGTCGGCCAACAGCGTGACGCCCTTTGCGGCCGTGGCCGGGTTGATCCGGTAGAAGCCCGCGAGCTCGTTGGTGGAAGGCGCTTGTTCGTCCTCGCCGAGCGTGCCGTCGACGATTGAATCCTCGATCGCTTCAGCGATGTGGAGAAACAGCGGTCTGCCGTCGTCGATCACGTTGCCTCCGGTTATGTGGTTACTTACTCAAGTAACCAACCACACCACCGGGCGCGCGTCAAGTAGCCCCCACAAATTGCCGGGGGTACGACCGCAAACGACTCGTCGAGTCGCGCGCTTTGCCCTAAAGCGTGATGCGCCCGATGACCTCGCCGTATTCGGTCTCACCAACAGGGGTGAAACCCATGCGGAGGAAGAAGGCCTCGGGCCCACCCTCGCCAGCTTCGTAAATGACGTCGATGTGGTCGAAACCGCGTTCGCGAGCTTCTGCCACGAGCGCCTGGACGGCGAAGCGACCGACACCGCGGCCCTGACCCTCGGCATCCACATTGATACGCCAGAGGACGGACTGGAAGTGCTCGATGATCGCATTGCGGTCGAAATCGGCGCTGACGAAACCGACGACCGTGTCGTCATCAAGAACGACCCGCTGCCAGCCTGTCTGCGGGTTCATGACCGTCGCAGCAACGCCATACGACACAGGAGCCAAGAACTGCTCTTGCCCGGGTTTGAGCGAGAGACTGTTCACCGCCACGATCGTCGTGGCAGAAAGTTCGACCAATCGGAGATCACCCATGCAACCAGGCTAACCCGGAACGCTGAAGTTTGGTGGGGTGCGTTGGTCGTGGGGATGAACTCTCGATTGCCTACCCGGGAAAACGCGGAAAACGGCCACCATTCGCTTTCTCTCGATGTCGAGATACTTTGCGGGTGCGATACCCTATAACACGACCCGAATGGAGATTACACACGTGACTCACTCGAAGATTTTTTACACCCACACGGACGAAGCCCCCGCACTCGCGACGGCTTCGTTCTTGCCGATCGTGAAAGCATTCACGGGCGCGGCAGACGTGGATGTCGAGACGCGTGACATTTCTCTCGCGGCGCGCCTGTTGGCAGCGTTTCCGCAGAAGTTGAGCCCGGAACAACAGGCGGGCGACGCACTCGCAGAGCTTGGTGGGCTGGCAACGCTGCCCACCGCGAATATCATCAAACTGCCGAATATTTCGGCTTCCATCCCGCAGCTCAAGGCGGCTATCGCCGAGTTGCAGGCTGACGGATACCACATCCCGGCGTACCCCGACGAGCCCGAGACGCTCGAAGAAAAAGACATCCGCGCGCGCTACGACCGCATCAAGGGTTCGGCCGTGAACCCTGTGTTGCGCGAGGGCAATAGCGACCGCCGTGCGCCCCTCTCAGTGAAGCAGTACGCACGCAAGCACCCGCACCGCAATAAGCCGTTTGCAGAGGGGTCGAAGACCCGCGTTGCGACGCTTGGCCACGACGACTTCAAGGCGAATGAGCAGTCGGTGGTCATCGCCACCGATGACGTGCTGAAGATTCAGCACGTGGCGCCCGACGGCACGGTGACCGTGCTCAAGCCCAGCCTCAAGGTGCTGCCGAACGAGATCGTCGATGCGACGTTCCTCTCGGCCGCGGCACTTGACGCGTTCCTTGCCGAGACACTGCGCGAGGCCGCAGAGGCCGACGTGCTGTACTCGGTGCACCTGAAGGCCACGATGATGAAGGTCAGCGACCCGATCATCTTCGGTCATGTCGTGAAGGCTTACTTTGCCGATGTGTTCGCCAAATATGGCGACGCCATCGCCAAGGCCGGCCTCACCCCGAACGACGGGCTTGGCGCGATTCTCGCCGGGCTCGGCAGTGTTCCCGGCGGCGACGAGATTGCTGCGGCGTTCGCCGCCGACCTCGAGCGCGGGCCCCGTCTGTCGTACGTCAATTCAGACCGTGGCATCACCAACCTGCACGTGCCCTCCGACGTGATCGTCGACGCATCGATGCCCGCGCTGATCCGCAACGGCGGCAAGCTGTGGGGCGTCGACGGGGCTGAAGACGACACGCTCGCGGTCATCCCAGATTCCTCATATGCGGGCGTCTTCCAGCAGGTCATCGAAGACGTGATCGCACGCGGCCCGCTCGACCCCGCAACGATCGGCTCGGTGCCGAACGTTGGGCTGATGGCCCAGGCTGCCGAAGAGTACGGCAGTCACGATAAGACGTTTGAGATCACCGGCCCCGGTGTGGTGCAGGTAGTCAACCAGGCCGGCACGGTGCTGCTCGAACACGAAGTGGGGACCGGCGATATCTGGCGCGCCACGCAGACCAAAGACATTGCGGTGCGCGACTGGGTCAAGCTTGCCGTCACGCGCGCGCGTGCCAGTGGTGTTCCGGCCGTGTTCTGGCTTGACCCCGCCCGTTCGCACGATGCCACGCTTATTGAAAAGGTGCAGACCTATCTCAAGGGGCACGACACCGAGGGCTTGACCATCAAGATCCTCTCGCCCGAAGAAGCCACGCAATACACGCTCGACCGCTTGCGCGAAGGCCTCGACACCATCTCGGTGACCGGCAACGTGCTGCGTGACTATCTCACCGACCTCTTTCCGATTCTCGAAGTGGGCACGAGCGCCAAGATGCTCTCGATCGTTCCGCTGCTCGCCGGCGGCGGGCTCTTCGAGACCGGCGCAGGCGGTTCGGCGCCCAAGCACGTGCAGCAGCTGGTCGAGGAGAACTACCTGCGGTGGGACTCCCTCGGCGAGTTCTTCGCACTGGCGGCATCGCTCGAACACCTGGCGACGTCGACGGGCAACGCGCGCGCCCAGGTGCTCGCCGACACGCTCGACGCGGCAACCGGTTCGTTCCTCGAAAACGACCGCTCACCGGGCCGGGCGCTTGGCACGATCGACAACCGTGGCAGCCACTTCTACCTCGCCCTGTACTGGGCGCAGGAGCTGGCCGCGCAGAAGACCGATCCCGAACTCGCGGCGGCGTTCGCCCCGGTTGCCGAGGCGCTCGCGGCGAACGAAGACAAGATTGTCGCCGAGTTGATTGCCGTACAGGGGTCGCCGGTCGAGATCGGCGGCTACTACCGACCGAACGAAGAGCTCGTCACCGCGATCATGCGCCCCTCGGAGACCTTCAACAAGATCATCGACGCGGTCTGACGCACGGGGCTCCGCCGCGCCCTTGCGTCGGCTGGGCGTCGTCCGTTGGCCAAGCGTCGTCCGTTGCCGAGCGTGTTCCGTTCCGCAGTCGCGATTTGTCGCAAAACCCCCGGTTTTGCGACAAATCGCGAGCGCGGGAGCGCCGAGCGCGGGAGCGCCGAGCGCGGGAGCGCCGAGCGCGGGAGCGCCGAGCGCGGGAGCGCGGCCGTGCGGAACGGCGGGTGCGCGCGAGCGGGAACGGCGCGTGTGCGGGGCGTGGCCGGCGCGTGTGCGGGGCGTGGCCGGGGCGCTGCGGTCGCCGTGCCCTGGTCGCGCTGCGCTCCCACTCACCAGTCGCGATTTGTCGCGATACCCCCTGTTTAGCGACAAATCGCGACGGGGGAACGAGGTGGTGCGGCGGGGAACGAGGCGGCGCGGTGGCGGCGAACGACGGGCGTGCGGGCGCGAACGACGACCCGCGCGCGCGTGATGCCTAGCCGTGCACCCAGACCTCGGTGCCGATCGGTGCCCACTCGTAGACGAACTTGGCCTCGGGAAGCCGCATGTTGACGCACCCGTGGCTCATCGGGTGGCCAAAGTTGTTGTGCCAGTACGCGCCGTGGAACGCCTCGTCGCCGTTGTAGTAGCTCACCCAGGGCACGTCCTTGGTGAGGTATCCGGCGGCTTCGCTGCCCATGTCTTGGATGCGCACGTGTGCGAAGACCTTGAAACGGCCGAGGTTGGTGTCGTGGCCGGGAACGCCTGTTGACACGGACCACGAGCGCACAAGCTCGTCGTTCTCGAACAGGTACGTGCGCTGATCGCTGATGTCGACCTCGATGCGGCGGTGCAGCGCGGCGATTCCGAACGGGATTTCGGTGACGTCGAGCTGGTAGTTCGCCGATCCCGCGTTGAGCTGTGCGGTGAATGCATCGGCGACGCCATCGGTGCCGACAAGTTCGCGGCCGACAACGCCGGCTCCCACAACCTGCAGCACATCGCCCGCCGAGTTCACGACCTCCTGGGCGTCGACCGGCGCGCGGTTGACCTGTTCGGGCAGCGTCGCGACGATCGCGGGAAGCCCCGAACCGTCGACGGTGAAGCGGAAGATACCGGTGGCAGCGTCGGGTTCGACGGTGATCCAGGATGCCGCAACCGCGCGATCGATCGGCACCGCCCGGTCGCTACCAACGTAGAACCCGATGGTGTCGAGCATGCCGTTGAGGACAGCGGCGCGGGTGTGCGCGGCGGAAGAAGGCAGCTCGGGCGCGACTGCGGCGGGGGCGATCTCGACGCGTTCGGCGGGCTCGGCATCGTTGAGGGCCGCGATCAGTGCTGAGCGTACGGCGCCACGCGGAACACCCCGGCCGTCGACGCCGTCGGCAGCGACAAAGCTCAGGCTTGCCGGGTCGTAGGTCAGTCCGGCGTTGACCGGGGCGACCGAAGTTTCGGGAAACGCCTCGCGGAGTGCGTCGGTCGTGAGCGCGGCGTCGAGGTCGGGCCGGAGGGTGGCTCCGTGCGACGGAAACCAGCTACCGATCTTCCAGAGTGGGTGCGAGGCGAGTGCGCCTGCGGCGAGGGGGCCGGCATCGACCTGCGCGCCAAGCTGGGCGCCGGTCAGGAGCGCCTCGGCGCCGTCGACGCTGAGCAGGAGCGGGGTCTCGGCGACGGCGGCGTTGATCTTGGCGGTCGCGGCGTCAACGGTGAGCCCGCCAACCGCCACGTTCCCAACGACCATGCCGGGGGCGATCAGGGTTGTGCCGAAGTACCAGGCCACGGCGGCGACCGCAGCGACGGGGATGCCGATGAACAGCGTGCGACGCCAGGGATGACGTTGCACCTTTTCGGCGGGCGCCCATTCCAGCGGCGCGGTAGGCGACGCTGGGGCCGTCGGCGCCGTCGGCGCCGTGGGTGCCGTCGCTAACGCTGGCTCCGCGGATGCGGAGGGCGCCGAGGACTCCGCGCGTGCAGGTGCGACAGGCGTCGACGCTGTGTCGTCGCCGGTCGCCGGTGGTGTGGCCAGATCGGTCACGGATACGCCTCCCCCGAGGTGTCAAGAATTCGGCGCGCATCGCGCGACGTCTGCTCAATTCTAGATCGGAGGAGACCACCCGCTCCGCAGGCAACGACAACGGTCCGGTCACGACGCCGCCGAGCGATGCCGGGCAACGCAGGGCATTGGCGGCTGCTTAAGCGCAGAGCGCCTGCAGGTCCTGCATGCTCAGCGCGAACGCGTTCGAGGCCTCGCTGAGTTCGGCGGTGCGGGCGGTGTTGCCGTTGCCGATCACGTCGGTTGCGATGTCGGCCATCGCCGTGAGGTTCTCGAGGATCGCGTCGCCCAGTTCCGACACCTCCGAGTTCGAGATCGACTCGAAAGCGTCACTCAAACCGCGATCGAGGATCTCAAACGCCTCCGCCGTCTTCGCTGGATTGGTCCCGGCGTCTCGAAGCGCGGCGCTCAGCTCGGCCTGGCCGTCGGTCATCGCGGCGCTGAACGATGCGCACGCTTCTGCGACGGTCTGCGAGCCACCTGTGCCGAACTCGGGGCCGTCAGTGAGCCCGCTCGGGCCGCTGCATCCGGTCAGGCCGATGGCGAAGACGGTGACGAGGACGAGGGCAGTGAGCTGACGGCGCATGAAGGCAACCTCCGGATCGTGGGCTGGTCGAGGTGTGGTGGCGCGTGCGGCGGTGCCGGAAGGCCAACACACCTGAGTGTACTGAGACTCGATAACCTGAGAGGATGACCCATCACACTCCCGCACCCACGACGACGACGCTGAGTTCGGCGACTACGGCGTGGGTCTGGGGTGGCAGCGCCATCCTGGTCAGTGGTCTGTTGCGTCTCCTCGAGGCGCTCCCCATTTCTGCCGTCATCGGATGGCGCCCGGTCACGCTGATCGCGGCTGTCGTCTTTGCGATCGGGGCCGTGATCCTCGCGGTGGGCGTGCGCGGTCAGGGCAGCGTCGTGGCGCGTTCCGGCCTGGGAATCGCGGCGCTGTGCGTGCTCGGCGGCATCGACGTGTTGCAGGCGGTGCTCGTCGAATCGTTCGCGATGATCCCGGCGAGTTTCCGCGACGGGGTGACCGGCATCGCCAACGTGCTGGTGCTGATTCAGCTGGCCGCGGCGGTCGTTGGCGCCATCGTGATCGGCCGTTCGGGCGGGGTCGTGGGGGTGCTGCGTTGGCTGCCGGCATTCGTACTTGCCTGCATCGTTGCGCTCCAGATCACGACCCGGGTGTTCCTGAACGCGAGTGGCGGTGTCGGTTCGTCCGGCATGGAGGTCGTCGTTGCGGCCCAGGTGTCGCTCGCGCTTTTGCAGTCAGCGCTGGGTTTTGTCGTGTTGCTCGCTTCACCGCGAGCGGATGCCACGCCTCCGGCGGCTACGTAAACCGGCGGCGACCGGTGAGCAGGCCCGTCACGGTCGCAACAAGCGCAAACCCGACGCCGATCCAGGTCTGGTCAAGGCTCCACCAGGCGATCGTCGCCGCCGCGTAGAGCAAGAGCTCGATGATCGCGCGCACGAACGGGTGCACGGCGAAGACGGCGCGGGGCGAGAGGAACAGTGCCCAGATCAGAATCGCGAGCGCGGGGGCGAGGATGCCCGCCGCAATGTTTGCGGGGAACGACCAGGCCACGAAGCCCCAAAACCCAAGGCTGAACACCACGGCAAGCTCGACGAGCAGACGCACGATGTCGAGCGGTGACACCGCCGCGCGGGGCTGACGGGGCTGGGTGACGGATGCTTCAGACATGCCTCTAGTGTAATCGAGGCCGTGCACGCCCCAATCTCGCCTGCGCGCGGTCTGCGCCTCGCTCGCGCCCAGCTGCGGCTCGACCTTGCCCGGCCCGCGCCCGCCCGCGACTAGCGGAAGATGATGGTGCGAGCCCCGTCGAGCAGCACCCGGTGCTCGGCAAACCAAGTCACTGCCTGGCGGAGCGTGCGGCTCTCTTCGTCTTGGCCGATGGCGACGAGTTGCGTGGCCGTGCGGCTGTGGTCAACGCGGACCACGTTCTGCTCGATGATCGGGCCTTCGTCGAGGTCGCTGGTCACGAAGTGTGCCGTCGCGCCGATGAGCTTCACGCCTCGTGCGTGCGCCTGTCGGTAGGGGTTCGCGCCCTTGAAACCGGGCAGGAACGAGTGGTGAATGTTGATCGCTCGGCCCGCAAGCCGCTCGCAGAGCTCGGGCGAGAGGATCTGCATGTAGCGCGCGAGCACGACAAGCTCGATGTCGTGCTCTTCGACGAGCTCGATGATGCGGGCTTCGAACGCGGCTTTGGCCGCGGCATCCGTCACCGGCATTGTTTCGAACGGCACACCGTAGAAGTCGACGATGTCGCGCAGGGCATCGTGGTTCGAGAGCACGAGCGGCACGTCGATCGAGAGCTGGCCTGCGCGCGCGCGAAACAGCAGGTCGTTGACGCAGTGTGCGGCGGTGCTGGCAAGCAGCAGGGTGCGAAGCGGGCGCTCAACGACGTCGAGCGTGACGGTCATGTTGTATTCGGATGCCACGGGCCCGAGTTGCGCCAGCACCTCCGCGCGCGAGGCATCGCTCTGCACCTGCAGGCGCATGAAGAATCGGCCGGTGTCGGCGCTCGAGAACTGCTGACTCTCGGTAATGTCGCCGCCCGATGCAACGATGGCACCACTGACCGCGTGCACGATGCCGGGCATGTCGGGGCAGACGATCGAGATCACCCAGTGGGTGAGGAGGGGAGGTGTTTCGAGCTCAGTCACTCCGACAGGCTACCGCTCGGTGGGGTTTGTGCTGCCGGGGGCGTCTGTTCTGCCGGGGGCGTCTGTTCTGCCGGGGGCGCGGCACCGAGTGTCGGTGGGGGATCGGCGCCTGGGTCGGGTGAGGGTTCAGGATCGGGCGTCGGCTCCGGTTCGGGCGTGGGCTCGGCGCCGAGGCTTCCGAACAGCGTGATCGCATCGCCGGGTTCGCCGAGCTGGTCTTCGGCGACATACTGCAACCGCAGCGCGCCGAGGAGCACTTCGGTCAGGGTCAGGTTGAGGCTGACATGCAGCCTGCCATCAGCGCCGACGACCCCGCTTGCGCGCACATCGCGAATCGCTTCGACGGTTGCGAGCCTGCCGGTGCCGGCGAAGAACAGGATGTCGAAGTTGGCACCAGGCACACCTGACACCCCGAGGTCGACACGGATGTTCGACGACGAGATCCACGTCAGTCGACTCGAGTGCAGCGTGGGCGCGCCAGCGGGTACGGCCGGTTCGGCCGGCACTTCGGGTGGGTCGGTGGGCTCGACGGGCGGGTCCGTGGGCTCGACCGGTGGGTCGGTGGGCTTCACGGGCGGGTCGGTGGGCTCAGGCGGTGTCGTTGGTGCCGGTGCCGGAGCCGGTGCCGGCGTAGTGGGCGCGGGGGCCGGAGGCAGCGCGCGCGGTGTGGGCGGCGCGGGCGGTGCGATGGGAACCACAACTTCTTCTGCCGGCTCGATCGGGAGTGCGGAAGGGGACGGTGAGGCAGGCAATGGTGCCGGCTCGCTGACGACCTCGTTGTCTGCTGCTTGGGCTGCCGGTGGCGTCTGATCGCCGATGATGCCCGGGAGGATTGCCGCCGTTGCGATGCCGCCGGTCAGGATCACGCCCGCCGAAACCAGGGCGATGGTGCCGCCGATCCCCGAGAAGATTCCGCCGGCCGCTGCGGCGCCTGCAACACCGGCGCCGGCAACACCCGCGCCCGCAACGCCCACTCCGGCGACGCCAGCGCCCGCGGCGCCCGCGGTCACAGTGCCCGCGCCCGCGCCCGCACCGGCACCACCCACGCCAACCGCGCCAGCGCCGCTCGTTGCAGCGCCAACGGTCACCGCGCCCTGGGTCACCATCGAGGGCATCGCCGCAAGGGCGACGGTCAGCGGTACGCCGCCGCCCTGGAGCGCGGCCAGGTAGCCGGCGGCGCCGACCGATCCGAGTACGAGGGGCAGGAGCACGAGCGCGAGCCGAGAGCCGACTTCTCTCGCCTCGGAGGCCACGATCGAGCACCGTGCGCAGTCGGCGAGGTGGTCGTCGAGGCGCGTCCGATCACGGACGCCGAGGTTGTTGCGCGCGTATGCGCCGAGCCGCTCGATCGTCCACTGGTGTTCAGACCCGTCTTCAACGCTCTGCAAGTGCGCCTGGATCCAAGCCTCACGTAGGCCCTCGCGCGCCCGAAAACTGAGCTGTGCGACGGCGGTCGCTTTCATCCCGAGCAGCGGAGCAATTTCTGCCGGCTTCATCTGCTCGATCTCGGTGTACCAGAGCACCTCTTGCCACCTGGTGGGCAGGCTCTGGAACGCGCGGTGCGTCAGGCTGCGATCGAGGGCAGCCTCCGTGGCCGCTTCGTTGCTGTCGGGGTCTTCGACCTGCTCGAACTCGTCGAGGTTTGATTCTTTTCGCGACCGGCCCCAACCCGCCGCCGTGTTGCGAACGCTGGTGAACAGGTATGCGCGGAACGAACCGGTGGGGCCGCCGCCCTTTTGAATTGCTTGGTAAATACGGGTGTATGCCTCTTGCACGAGGTCGTCGGCGTCGAGCGATGAGGTGATGTTGCGGGCAACCGTCAGGGCAGAACGGTGGTGGCGTCGCCAGAGTTCGCCGAACGCATCGCTCGCGCCGGATCGAGTGCGCAGCACGAGATCGGCGTCTGCGACCTCGGTCAGAGACTCGCCATCACGATCTGGAATCGACATTGTGCTCCTGTGCCCGTGCGGGTGTTCATGCAGCCGCAATTCCGGCCACGCTGAAGAGACGCGCGAGGCGCACTCCTATTACGCGCATTCCCGGGACGATGTTGCGCGCAACCTCCATTCTCACCCGGGCGTTGAGAAATGCCTGAAAAAAGAATTTCCGAAACCCGCGTAATGAATCGGCCACAACGCCGTCTCATATCTAGAGACACAATGTGACTGTCATCCGGGGGGAAGGCAGGAGCGGAGGTGGTGAAGGGGGCGATCTCATCGTCGGCCACTGTCTTGGGCGGGGCTCAGTTGCACCTTTTGGGGAGGTGCGCCGGGCCCCGCCTCCATTTGTGCCAACCGCACGCGCCGGTCGCAGGCGCGCTGCTCGCGGGCAGCGCGAACAAGCCAGATCTCAGGCGATGCGCTCGCCGTCGCACCACACCGAGGTGACGCGCAGTTCCGGATCAAGCAGCACCGCATCGGCGGCGTAGCCGGATCGCAGGTGGCCGAGTCGCTCGCCATGCCCAATCACCTGGGCGGGTGTCGACGTGAGGGCAGTCACGGCATCGGTGAGCGGCACGCCGGCGGTCTCGACGGCCCAGCGGAGCGCGGCATCCTGCGTCAGCGTCGAACCGGCAATCGCCCCGCCCTCGCGGAGCCGGGCGATGCCACCGAGCACGTCTACGGCGAGGGGGCCCAGTTGGTAACGACCATCGGATGCTCCGGCCGCCGCCATCGCGTCGGTGACCAGCGTGACTCGGCCCGGCGCGGCGGCGAAGAGCATGCGCACGACTTCGGGATGCACGTGCACCCCGTCGGCGATGATCTCGAGTGTCATTCGCAGGTCGCCGGTCGCGGCGCCGACGGGCCCGGGCTCGCGGTGATGCAGGCCCCGCATGCCGTTGTACGCGTGCGTCAAGAGCGTCGCCCCCGCGTCGATTGCGCGCCCCGTCGTCGCGAAGTCGCCGTCGGTGTGCCCGATTGCCGCGACCACGCCTGCGGCGCGTAGTTGCGCCACGGCGGCCATGCCGCCGGGAATCTCGGGGGCAAGTGTCACCTGGCGTAGCGTGCCGCGGCCCGCCACGATGAGCCCCGCGAGCGTGGCCTCGTCGGGGTGGCGGAGGTGCGCGGCGGCGTGCGCACCACGATGGCTGGGGGCAAGAAACGGGCCTTCGAGGTGAGAGCCGAGAATGTCTGGATGCTGCTCATGCAGCGCCGCGACGAGCTCAACGCCGGCGAGCATCTGGTCAAGTGGTGCCGTCGAAAACGAGATCACCGCGCGGGTCGTTCCGTGAGCGCGGTGCAGTGCGCGTGCGGCGAGCAGTTGCGCGGCACCGTCGGAGTACGAGACGCCGCCGCCACCGTGGCCATGAAGATCGATGAATCCGGGGGTGAGCCATGAGCCACAGGCATCCACAATCGTCTGCGGGCCATGCGTCGCGACCAGCGCGCGCCAGCCGTCATTGGTGCCCATCGCCCCGACGTCGGTGCCCGTGAAATGCACCCAGGCATTGTCGGTGACGCGGCCGCCGTCGATGAGGCGTGCGGAGTGGATGATTGTCCCGCTGGCCTGGTTCACGGATGGCACCCTAACAAACCGGGGTGGGTGTCTCCCTGAAACCCGGTGTGAGGGGGCCGAGCGCGCGCGTGCGGGCGAGGGCGCCGCTGGTATGCTGGCGCTGTCGCGACTGGCGTTGAGGTGGGTGACCACCGGGGAGCGGCGGATTCTGATCGAGGGCATTCGACCGCACGCCTGGGCCGATGCAAATTCCCTATGCCCGCGCCATCAGGAGGAGCTCCCATGTCAGATACGTTCAATGCACCGCTTTCCGAAGTCGATCCCGAGATCGCAGCAGTCCTCGACGCTGAGCTTGACCGCCAGCGTCAGTACCTTGAGATGATCGCGAGCGAGAACTTCGTGCCCGTCTCGGTGCTGCAGTCGCAGGGCTCGGTCCTCACCAACAAGTACGCCGAGGGTTACCCGGGTCGCCGTTACTACGGCGGCTGCGAGGTCGTCGACGTCGCCGAGAACCTCGCAATCGAGCGGGCCAAGAGCCTCTTCGGCGCGGCATTCGCCAACGTTCAGCCCCACTCGGGTGCGACCGCCAACGCCGCAGTGCTGCACGCAATCGCGCGCCCCGGCGACACGCTCCTCGGCCTCTCGCTCGACCACGGCGGGCACCTCACGCACGGCATGAAGATCAACTTCTCGGGCCGTCTCTACGACATCGTCGCGTACGGCGTCGATGAGAGCACGAGCCTCGTCGACATGGACGAGGTGCGTCGCCTCGCCATCGAGCACAAGCCGAAGGTCATCATCGCCGGCTGGTCGGCATACCCGCGCACCCTCGACTTCGCCGCGTTCCGCGCGATCGCCGACGAGGTTGGCGCGCTGCTCTGGGTCGACATGGCGCACTTCGCTGGCCTCGTCGCCGCGGGCCTGCACCCGAACCCGGTGCCCCACGCGCACGTCGTCTCGTCGACCGTGCACAAGACCATCGGTGGCCCGCGCTCGGGCTTCATCCTCACCAACGACGCCGACCTCGCCAAGAAGATCAACTCGGCAGTCTTCCCGGGCCAGCAGGGCGGCCCGCTCATGCACGTGATCGCCGCCAAGGCGACCGCATTCAAGCTCGCGGCAACGCCCGAGTTCCGTGAGCGTCAGGAGCGCGTCATCCGTGGCGCCCAGCTTCTTGCCGACCGCCTCACGCAGCAGGATGTGACGGATGCCGGTATCTCGGTCCGCTCCGGAGGCACCGACGTGCACCTGGTGCTCGTCGACCTGCGCAACGCCGCGATCGATGGCAAGCAGGCAGAAGACCTCCTTCACGAGATCCACATCACGGTCAACCGCAACGCGGTCCCGAACGACCCGCGCCCGCCGCTGGTCACCTCGGGCCTGCGGATCGGCACGCCCGCGCTGGCAACGCGCGGCTTCGGCGACGCCGAGTTCACCGAGGTCGCCGACGTCATCGCACTCGCGCTGCTGCCGGGCGCCGATGTCGATGCCCTGCGCGCACGCGTTGCGAAGCTGACCGCAGCGTTCCCGATGTACCCGACCCTCACCCAGGGTTTCGCGTGACCGCAACGCGCCTCGATGGTGTTGCCGCGGCATCCGCGATCAAGGAAGAGCTCCGCGTTCGCGTAGCAGCGCTCGCCGAGGCTGGGAATGTTCCCGGCCTCGGCACCCTGCTCGTCGGCGATGACCCGGGTTCACGGTCGTATGTGACGGGCAAGCATCGTGACTGCGCCGAGGTTGGCGTGGCGTCGATCAGCATCGAGCTGCCCGTCGAGGCCACCTTCGACGAGATTGCTGCCGCCGTGCGCAGCCTCAACGACGACCCCGCGGTCACGGGCTTTATCGTGCAGCTTCCGCTGCCCGACGGCATCGACGAGAATGCGATCCTCGAGCTCATCGACCCGGCAAAAGACGCAGATGGGCTGCACCCGACCAACCTCGGTCGGCTCGTGCTCGGGGTCGATCCGCGCACCGCGATTCCCGCGCCGCTGCCGTGCACGCCCGCCGGAATCGTCGAGCTGCTCGAGCGCAACGGCGTCGAGATCGCCGGCAAGCACGTCACAGTGATCGGTCGCGGCATCACCGTTGGCCGTCCGCTTGGGCTGCTGCTGACGCGCAAGGGCACGGATGCCACTGTCACGCTCACGCACTCACGCACTGTCGATCTGGCCGCCGAAGTGCGCCGGGCCGACATCGTGGTCGCGGCCGTTGGCGTGCCGCACCTCGTGAAGGCCGACTGGATCAAGCCCGGTGCCGCCGTGCTCGATGTGGGTGTCACCCGTGTCGGCACGACCGAGACCGGTCGCGCAAAGCTCGCGGGCGACATCGACCCTGCGGTCGCTGAGGTTGCCGGCTGGCTGTCGCCGAACCCCGGTGGCGTGGGCCCGATGACGCGTGCGTTGCTCGTGTCGAACGTGGTCGAAGCCGCCGAGCGCGCCCTCGCGCTCTAGCGAACGACGTAGCGAACGCGCGCGAACGAACTAGCCGAGGTCGTCGAGCATCTTGCGCTGCTCGGCGGTCAGGCCGTCGTCTTGGACGACCCTGGGGGCTACCGGCGGAGCCGGGACCGCCGGGGCGTCTGGGGCGGTGGCTGCGGCATCCGCGGACTGATTCTTGCCGGTCGCAGAGTCGTAGAGGCGGGATGCCTGTGCCTCAAGCTTTTCGTCGACGCTGTCGTAGATCAACCAGGCGATGAGCAGGGCGATTGGGGGCAGGATGTATCCCCAGAACCAGCCCGAGACGTGGAGCTGGGAGAAGAAAATCGTGAGGATCCACACGATGAACGCGACGAGAAACACGTAGAGCGCCGAGAGCGACTTCAGCCCGAACTTCGAGAACTGGTCGGCACGCTTTGCGGAGCTGCGCGCGAACCACTTGGTGAGCAGGGGTTTGATCCACAGCGTCGCCAGCGTCAGGATGACTGCACCCCAGAGCACGCCCCATGCGCCGCGGACGCCAGGGACGAGCAGCACGATGAGCAAGAGCACGGCGATGTTGAACACGAGCAGGGTGCCGATGCGCACGATCCAGTTCTTCATGTCAATAGCGTGGCATGGCGCGGCGCCGCGTGGTGACGGATTCGCGGACGTGTTGCGGGTTTGTGCGCGTTCGTGCGCGTTAGTCGCCGGATGCTTCGATCGTCGCGCGCAGGGTGTGGAGTGCGTGGCGCAGCGCCTTGAACTCTGGCTCGCTGAGGCCGGTGGACGCTTCGACTTCGCGCCGCACCTCGGCCACGCGCGGTTCGAGCGCCTTGCCGGCGGCCGTGCTGAACACACGCACCGCGCGCTCGTCGTTGCCGGCGCGTTCTTTTTGGACCAGCCCGTCGCGCACGAGTCGCTTGATCAACGGTGAGAGGGTGCCCGAGTCGAGATCGAGGGCGCGGCCGAGGGCAGAGACGGTGCTGCCTTCTGCCTCCCAGAGCGCGAGCAGCACGAGGTATTGCGGGTAGGTCAGACCCAGTGCGCCGAGGCGTGCGCGATACGCACCCGTGACGGCGCGAGACGCGGCGTAGAGGGCGAAGCACAGCTGGTCGTCGACGTGCACCGCTGGGTGCGGTGCGGCGCGCGGGGCGGTGTGGGTGGCGGCGTCAGTGCCCATGGTCTTCCCTTCTTCCTTGGTGCACAGTATATTTCGAATGACCACAACATAGTTGTGCACAACTCATATTTGGAGAAGAAATCATGGCCGAGCCGTACCTGCCCACGCTCATCACCGCCGACCCCGAGGCGGGTTTCCAGCTCGCCATCAAGATGTCGCGCCTGGGCGTGAAGTTCACCCAGCCTTCCGCCGAGATCCGCGCAAAGCTGCGCCCGATCTACGAAGAGAGCGCCGACAGCCTTATTTGGAGCTCGCAGGTCGTCGCGACCAACTTCCAGACGGTGGCGCAGGCGAATAACTTCTGGCGCTGAGCTGCTGGGCGGGCTCGCCCCGCCTGATGGGGAGGGCGTTTCGTGACGCAAACGGCGGATGCCGCCCTCGGGGTGTCAGGACCGCGCAATGATGAAAGCATGACAGACACCACGAATCCGGTCTCACTGACGAGTACCCTGCTCGATGGGGCAGACATTTCGCCGTTGTTTACGCCCTTCACGCTCTCGGGGGTGGAGCTTGCGAATCGCTTTGTGATGGCGCCAATGACGCGCGGCTTCTCACCTGACGGCATCCCGGGTGCAGACGTGGTCGAGTACTACCGCCGGCGTGCCTCGCACCTCGGCCTGATCGTGACCGAGGGCACCTACATCGATCACCAGTCGGCCGGGAGCAGCGACCGTGTGCCCGTGATGTACGGCGAGGCGGCCACCGCCGGCTGGAAGCAGGTCGTCGACGCAGTGCACGCCGAGGGCGGCCGCATCATGCCGCAGATCTGGCACCTGGGTGTCGCACGCCGCGAGGGCGCTGCGCCGTACCCGGATGCGCCGATCATGACGCCTTCTGGGATCGGCCCGAGCGGTTCACCGCGTGGCGTTGAGGCGAGCCTCGCCGACATCGACGAGATCATCGCGTCGTTTGCACGCGCGGCCGCGACGGCCAAAGAAATCGGGTTCGACGGGGTCGAGCTGCACGGTGCGCACGGCTACCTTCTCGACGCGTTCCTCTGGTCGCGCACGAACCAGCGCACCGACCCGTATGGCGGAAGCATCGCCTCACGCGCACGCCTCGGAGCCGAGGTCGTCGCCGCGGTGCGCGACGCGGTTGGCCCCGACTATCCGGTCGTCTTCCGGTACTCGCAGTGGAAGGGCAGCGACTTTGACGCGCGTCTGGCTGACACGCCAGCCGAGCTCAACACGATTCTCACCCCGCTGGTCGATGCGGGTGTCAGCGCGTTCCACGTTTCGACGCGCCGCTACTGGCTGCCCGCGTTCGCCGGTGAAGACCGCACCCTCGCGGGGTGGACGAAGTCGCTCAGCGGCCTGCCGGTCGTCGCGCTCGGCTCGATCGGCGTCAACTCGCCGTTCATGGAAGCCGACTCCTCGACGCCGTCGCTGAGCCTCGAGAAACTGATGGGCCTGTTCGACCGCGGCGAGTTCGACCTCGTCGGGCTCGGACGCGCCGTGCTGTCTGACCCAGAGTGGACGAGCAAGCTCCGCGGGGGCAAGCTCGACGAGATCCGTGCCTACGACAAGGCCCACGAAGCCGAGCTGAAGTAGCGAGGCGGCGCACATCGATGGCCCCGCCGGTATTCCCAGCGGGGCCATCGTTGCGTCAGCGGGGGCGAATCGTCCCCCTAGAATGGTTGATTGACGCCCCTATAGCTCAGCGGTAGAGCTACGGACTTTTAATCCGCAGGTCGCAGGTTCGAATCCTGCTGGGGGCACCGTGTTCTTGCGCTACTTCGAGGTCGACTCGCTATTGGCTCGCCCGCGGGCGGCCGATTCGATGAGGTTGTCGCGGCTGAGTGCGATTCCGGATGCCGCAGCTTCTCCCCATGCGCTCGTTGTTGCCACCGCGGCCCAACTTGAATTCAGGAGCGCCATGAGCGTCTCATGCACCTGTTGCGCGGGCGCGGAGCCCGCGGCATTTGCGATGTCGATTGCGCCTGTTGCGTCCGAGAGCACCTCGACGGTGAATCCGAGCGGCTCGGCCGCCGCGGCAGAGCCGAGCACGCAGTTGTTGGTCATGTAGCCCACGAGCGTGACGGTGTCGATCGCATGCTCGCGCAGCCAGTCCTCGAGGCCGGTCCCGGCGAATACGCTCGCGAAGTGCTTCGTAAACCGGTGCGCCGCGTGATCCGCGCGCTTCGCGATCTCTGGGTGCAGCTCGAAGGTCGGCGACTCCGGTGCAAAGACCGGGTATCCGGTGGGGGCGAGGTGCTGGACGACGAGAACAGGGATCCCCGCACGGGATGCGGCATCCATCGCCTGTCCGATACGAACGGCCGACTCATCGCGTGGCGGAAACTGGATGGGCAGGCGTCCGTCGAAGTACTCCTGCTGAACGTCGATGACGATCAGGGCGCGGCGCGGTGTCGACATGGGAACTCCTTTGGTGGTGCGGCGTGATGCGGCTTGGTATCGGTAGGCTACCCGGCTGCGCCGGGGGTGCGACAGGGCGGGGCCGGCTGCGGCATCCGGGGTTAGCCTTGAAGGAATGACTGAACAGTTTCATCGGCCGGTGCGCCGACCCGCGACGGCGTTCGACAAGATCGTCGCCCCCGACGACCCCGCCGGGCTTGCCCGCATTGCACACAGCACGGCGAACGCGCTGATTTCGAGGGTGCGGGCCGAGCCAGATTCCGAGGTCGTGGCCCGGCTGATCACCTTCACCGACACGCACGGCATCGATACGCTCGCCGAGCTGTGGTCACACTCGCCGGCGCGCAGTTTGCCTGGTGCGCTGTGGCGGATATATCTGCTGCAGCTCATGATTCACAATGACCCGCACACCGCGAGCCTGCTGTATCAGCGCGGCACCGTCGAGCTGCAGTCGGTCGACCCGGTTGTTGCGGGTGCGACGACGCCCGCCGGCCCGGAGGAGCTCGTCGCGCTCGCCGACGCGATTCTGCGGGGCGTGTTTTCGGGTGATCTCGCTGTTGCGCTTGAGCGGGCGGCGGCGTTCTGCCGCGTCCAAGCGGCCGGCGCCACCCACGTCGCCGACGACTATGAGCCGACTGAGCCTGCACGCGCATCCGAGCTCACGCGCCGGGCCTCGCGGCTCGCGGAATATGCCGCCGACCTCACAGCGGCCGCGCGCCTGTGGAGGATCGACGAGCTCGACTGAGTTCGCGGGCGCTTGTTGTGGCGGCGGGCGTTACCCGGGTGACGCTTCGTGAGCCGTTCTCCGTGGGCATCCGTTACAATTGGAGAGCCGGGCCGCATAACCCCGGGCTCCAATACTTGCCGCTTTGAGCGGCCAACCGCCGAGAGGCGTTTTTGCGGCTCGGCGCTTACTTTTTGTGTCGTTGTGGGTTCGCGGGTTCGGCGTTGCGCGACATCTGCCGTAGCGCGTAGGCGCAACCTGTGCGTGCGTTTCGGGCAATCTGCCGCGGGTGCCACAGCGACCACAGGATTACGCTCGGGACATGACCGCTTCTTCGGCCGCCACCCGCTTCGCGCTCAAGATCGCTTCGCTGCCCGCCGACGTGCCGGTCGGCGAGATCGCGCTCGGCGGTAGCTTCGTCGAGGTTGGGTTCGACGCGCCGGCAGTCCTTGTCGGGCAGCTCAGCGCACAGCGAGGCGACGGCGTCTTCGAATCGATCAGCGTCGTCGACGGCCACGCCCAGGAGCTCGAGGCCCATCTCGCGCGCCTCGAGAACTCGGCCGCGCTTTGCGACCTGCCGGCCCCGAACCTGGCCCAGTGGCGCGCGGCGATCGCGCTCACGTTGGCGAACCTGCCCAGCACCGGCGATTTCGCGTTGCGGCTCGTGCTCGAACGAGACGGGGGAGCGGGTTCGTCGGTTCCGGTGGCTGCCGCCGTCGCGGCCGTGGCGCCGGGTGCCGCCGTGGCGCTGGGTGCCTTCGCGCCCGCTGCGGGTGCCGCCGTCGCGCCGGGTGCCGTTCCGCCAGCTCCGGCACTTGCCACCGCGTGGCTCGTCGCGGCTCCTGCCCCCGACGCGACGGCGGTGCGTGAGCACGGCCTCAGCGCGGTGACCCTCGACCGCGGAATCGACAGCGGCGCCGCGGCCCGCGCACCCTGGTTGCTGCTCGGCGCCAAGACGCTGTCATACGCGGTGAACATGGCGGCGATCCGCGAGGCAAAGCGCCGCGGCGCCGACGAGGCGATCTTCGTCACGAGCGACGGCTTCGTGCTCGAAGCCGCAACTTCATCGCTCATTGTTCGACTCCGCGATGAGCTCGTCACACCCGCACCGAGCGGTGGCATCCTGCAGGGCACCACGCAGCTCAGCCTGTTCGAGTACCTCGAACGCACCGGCCGTCACACCGCAACACGCGACATCCCAACCTCAACACTCCAACTCGTGGATGCCGCATGGCTCGTGTCGAGCACCCGCCTCGCGGTGCCGATCACGGCCATCGACGAGCGTGCGATCGGGGTGGATGCCGCGCTCACGCGCGAGTTCAATGCGTATCTGCGCAGTCCGCGCGACTGACCGCCGCGCCGCGTCGCCGGCTCAGGGCTGGCAGGCCGGCCGGGCCGGTGCTGCCGCGTATCTGACAGCAGCGCGCCCCGGCCGTGCCCGGCGACACTAACTCAGACCGGGCCTGCCGCAGCCGGGCGACACTAACTCAGGTAAAACGGGAGCGGCTGTGCCGAGAACCCCGGGTTTCCGCGGGCTGGGATGCCGCTCCCCACCGTTTTTCCTGAGTTAGTGCTGGTTCGGGCCGGTGCCCGGGAGCGCCACGCCGGTGCGCTGCCGGTGCGCTGGGAAGGCGGCGCGCCGGGTGGGGCGGTGTGACAGTCGACGCGTGCGGGTGCGGTGTGCGGGCCGCGCGGGGTTGGCCGTTGCCGTTCTGATCCTGGTTGCGGGTGCCCGGGCGCCCGGCCCGGCCGCACCCGGGCGACACTAACTCAGGTAAAACGGGAGCGGCCGTGTCGAGAGCCCCGGTTTTCCGGGGGTTGGGATGCCGGTGCCCACCGTTTTTCCTGAGTTAGTGCTGGTATGGCCCGGTGCGCCCGGCGGGGCGGTGTGACAGTCGACGCGTGCGGGTGCGGTGTGCGGGCCGCGCGGGGTTGGCCGGTGCCGCTCTGATCCTGGTCGCGCGTGCCCGGGCGCCCGGCCCGGCCGCACCCGGGCGACACTAACTCAGGTAAAACGCGAGCGATCGTGCCGAGAACCCCGGTTTTCCGCGGGCTGGGATGCCGCTCCCCACCGCTTTTCCTGAGTTAGTGCATCCCCGAGCCGACGCCCCGGTGCGCCGGGCGGGACGGTGTGCGCCGGGCGGGCCGGTTGACAGCCGACGCGTGCGGGTGCGGTGTCCGGGTCGCGCGGGGTTGGCCGGTGCCGCTCTGATCCTGGTCGCGCGTGCCCGGGCGTCCGGGCCCGGACGCACCCGGACGACACTAACTCAGGTAAAACGCGAGCGATCGTGCCGAGAACCCCGGTTTTCCGGGGGTTGGGATGCCGGTGCCCACCGTTTTTCCTGAGCTAGTGCATCCCCGAGCCGCCCCGAGCCGCCCCGAACCAAACAAACCAGCCCCACCTACCCGAAGCGCCCCGAAACGTAGTCCTCGGTCGCCTGCACGGCCGGCTGGGTGAAGATCGTGGCGGTGTCGTTGTACTCGATGAGCTTGCCCGGCTTGCCGGTGCCCGCGATGTTGAAGAACGCGGTCTTGTCACTCACGCGCGAGGCCTGCTGCATGTTGTGCGTCACGATGACGATCGTGTAGTTCTTCTTCAGCTCGCCGATCAACTCCTCGATGGCATACGTTGAGATCGGGTCGAGCGCCGAGCACGGCTCATCCATCAGCAGCACCTGCGGTGACACGGCGATCGCACGCGCGATGCACAGACGCTGCTGCTGTCCGCCCGACAGGCCCGAGCCCGGGCGGTCGAGGCGGTCCTTGACCTCGTTCCAGAGGTTAGCGCCGCGCAGCGATGACTCGACGAGCTCCTCGGCGTCGCCCTTCGAAATGCGACGGTTGTTCAGCTTCACGCCGGCCAGCACGTTCTCGCGGATCGACATCGTCGGAAAAGGGTTCGGGCGCTGAAACACCATGCCCACCTGGCGACGCACGAGCACGGGGTCGACGCCGGGGCCATAAAGGTCCTGCCCATCGAGCAGCACTTCGCCCTCAACGCGCGCCCCCGGGATGACCTCGTGCATGCGATTCAGCGTGCGCAAGAACGTCGACTTGCCGCAGCCGGACGGCCCGATAAACGCGGTCACGCTCCGCGGATCGATCTGTAGGCTCACGCCTTCGACGGCCAAAAAGTTGCTGTAATAGACGTTGAGGTCGTTGACTTCGATGCGCTTTGACACGGGATCCTCGAGTTCTGTGGTTCGAAAAAGATGAAGAGAAATGGATGCCGCTACCGCGACACTTTCGGCGCAAAGATCTTGGCGATCAACCGGGCCGCAAGGTTCAGCAGCATCACGATGATGATGAGTGTGAGTGCTGACGCCCAGGCGCGGTCAAGATATGCCTCTGCTGGAATGCCCTGGCTGACGTACTGGTTGTAGGTGAACACGGGCAGGGTTTGCATGCGCCCGCTGAAGAGGTCGTAGTTCATGCTCGCCGTGAACCCGGCCGTGATCAGGAGCGGCGCCGTCTCACCGATCACGCGAGAGATCGAGAGCATGATGCCGGTGGTGATGCCGGCGATCGACGTCGGCAACACGACCTTCACGATGGTCAGCCACTTGGGCACGCCCAGGGCGTACGACGCCTCGCGAAGCTCGTTCGGCACCAGCCGCAGCATTTCTTCGCTCGAGCGCACGACCACGGGGATCATCAGCACCGCGAGTGCGATCGATCCCATGATGCCCATGCGAACGCCGGGGCCGAGAAAGAGCGCGAAGAGGGCGTAGGCAAACAGGCCCGCAACGATCGAGGGGATGCCGGTCATCACATCGACGAAGAACGTGATGCCCCGTGCGAGCCGCCCACCGCGCCCGTATTCGATCAGGTAGATCGCGGTGAACAGGCCGATCGGAATAGAGATGACGGCCGCGGCGAGCGTGACCAGGAGCGTGCCGACGATCGCGTGCAGCGCGCCGCCGCCCTCGCCGACCACGTTGCGCATCGACATCGAGAAGAAGTCGGCGTCCATGCGAGCCACGCCGAGGCTGACGACGGTCCACGCCACCGACACGAGCGGGATCATCGCGAGCAGGAACGCCCCCGCGACCAAACCTGTGACCAGGCGGTCGACGGCCTTGCGGCGGCTTTCGACGATGGTCGAGATCGTGAAGATCAGCACGAGGTAGATGACGGCGGCGCTGACGAGCCATCCGCCAACATTCATTTCGGATGCCCCAGCCGCGGCAACCATCAAGAACACGGGCAATGTCAGCCCAACGGCGGCGCCGAGCAGAGCCCATGGAATCCAGCCCGCAAGGCGGCCGCTGGTGAGCGAGACGCCGGTGAGGTCGAGGTGGATGCTGTCGGTGGCGGGCTGGACGGGCTGGGCGGGCTGTGCCGCGCCGTCGCCGGGCGTAGGGGGAGCGGTGATGGTCATGTCAGTTGGCCCCCGAGAATTCCTTGCGGCGGCCCACGACCCAGCGTGCGACCGCGTTGACCACGAACGTCACCACGAAGAGGATGAGGCCGGTCGCGATGAGGACGTTGATGTTGTTGCCGTACGCCTCGGGGAACACCAGGGCGATGTTGGCGGCGATCGTCGATGGGTTCGTTGAGGTGAGCAGATCAAACGTGACCACTCCGGTCGCTGAGAGGACCATGGCGACGGCCATGGTTTCGCCGAGTGCGCGACCAAGGCCGAGCATCGCGGCCGAGACGATGCCGCTGCGACCGAACGGGAGGACGGCCATGCGAATCATCTCCCAGCGGGTCGCCCCGAGCGCGAGCGCGGCCTCCTCATGGAGGACCGGGGTCTGCAGGAAGATCTCGCGGCAGATGGCGGTGATGATCGGGATCACCATGACCGCGAGCACGATGGCGGCGGTGAAAATGGTGCGGCCGGTGCTTGAGACCGGCCCGGAGAACAGGGGGAACCAACCCGCGTTGTCGACCAACCAGCTGTAGAGCGGTTGTGCGGCGGGGGCGAGGACGCCGATGCCCCACAGGCCGAACACGACCGAGGGCACCGCGGCGAGCAGATCGACGAGGTATCCGAGGCCCTGCGCGAGGCGGCGGGGCGCGTAGTGCGAGATGAACAGCGCGACGCCGATCGAGATCGGGACTGCCATCAGCAGCGCCAGGGCGGCCGACCACACCGTGCCGAACACGAGCGGGCCGACGTACTCCCAGAAGTTACCGCTGAGGATTGACGCGGTGTCGCCCGTTGCAGAAAGCCCGGGCAGGCTCTGCACAATCAAGAAAATCGCGACCGCAGCGAGGGTCACGAGAATCATTGAACCGGCGAAGAGCGCGGTGCCAGAGAACCAACGGTCGCCGGGGCGCTGTTTTGCGGCGCCCGCGGCTGATCCCAAGCCCGAAGTCTTGGCGGCGCCCTCGGTGGGGGCGGCGGTTTTGGTCATGTATCAACCTGTCGAATCGTTGTCGCGGTCTAGAGGTAGGAGGTCGTGCTGTGGTGCGAGGTCATGCTGTCGTGCGAGTTGTTCTGAAGTTGTGAGTGCTTGCCCCGGCCGCGAACTCTCGGGCCGGGGCAAGGATCCGTGCTACTTGATCAGTGCGATTGCGGCCGAGGCCTGCTCGCGCAGTTTCGACGAGATCGGGGCGCTGCCAGCCGAGGCTGCGGCGGCATCCTGACCCTCGGCGCTGATTGCGTACTCGAAGAAGCCCTTCACCAGCGGCGCGATCTTCGCGTCGGCGTAGGTCTCGCAACCGATGAGGTAGCTCACGAGGATGATCGGGTAGACGCCCGCGGCCTCGGTGGTGCGGTCGATCTTGATCGCGAGGTCGCCTGCGGTGCGGTCTTCTTCGAGGGGGGATGCATCGACAACCGCTGCCGCCGCCTCGGGCGAGTACGGCACGAACTCGGCGCCAACGCCAACCGCGACGGTACCAAGCGTGCCGGCCTGCGACGCGTCGGCGTAGCCGATCGTGCCCTGGCCGCCCTTGACTGCCGCGACGACACCCGAGGTGCCCTGGGCTGCTTCGCCGGACTGCACGGGCCACTCTTCAACCGAACCGAAGCTCCAGGCCGAGGGCGCCGCAGCCGCGAGGTAGTCGGTGAAGTTGCCGGTGGTGCCCGACTTGTCGGAGCGGTGCACGGGCGAGATCGCGAGGTCAGGAAGCTTCGCGTCGGGGTTGGCCGCAGCGATGACGGGGTCGTTCCAGTTGGTGATCGTGCCAGCAAAGATGCCTGCGATGGTGGCGGCATCCATGTTCAGTGACTTGACACCGTCGACGTTGAACACGATCGCGATCGGCGAGATGTAGGCGGGCAGCTCGATGATGCCCGAGTTCGCGTCACAGGCGCCGAAGCCGCCGGCCGTGATCTCGTCGAGCTTGAATGCGCGGTCCGAACCGGCGAACGAGATCGCGCCCTGCTGGAACGATTCGCGGCCCGTGCCGGAGCCGGCGGGGTCGTAGTCGACGGTCGCGTCGGGGTTGCCGATCTGGAAGCCTGCGGTCCAGGTCTGCACGGCAACCTGCTGCGACGATGCGCCGGCGCCCACGAGGGTGCCCGAAAGCGAGGTGGATGCGTCGGGCGTCTTCGAAGTGTCGGGGGCACCTTCATTTGCGGCGCAGGCGGTGAGGGCGAGTGCTGCAACGGCGCCGATGGCCGCAACGCGGGTGATGCGAGAGAAGTTCACTGGGAATCCGTTCGAAATCAGTGTCAGGGTGATTGCGCCCTTGGTGCTGGGCACGCCATGACGATAAAAGCGACGTATGACAAGTGTGCAGAACGGTGGTGAACAGCAGGTGAACGATGCGAGAAGCCGGGATGCGAGAAGCCCGGATTCGAGAACCCGGCCCGGTTATGCCGGGGCTGCGTGGGTCTCGATTGTGACGATTCCCGAGCCGGGGTTCGTGGCCGAGAGGTGGACGACCGAGAACGATGCCGGTTCGAGCGCCGCGGCGCTGCCGAGGTAGGAGCCTCGCAGGGTGCCCGTCGCAAGCGCGATCTCGGTGAGGATGTCGGGCAGGACGGGGCCGTGGCTGCACAGCACCGCGGGCCGTCCGGCGCGCACCCGGGCGCCGACAACACCGCGAACATCTGCGGTGCCTTCCTCCCAGGCATCCTGACTGATCGCATCGGTGCGCGTGATGTCGCGACCGAGCGCCGCGGCTAGGGGTGTCACGGTGGTCACGCAGCGCACCGCGGTGCTGCTGATGATCTTCTTGACGCCGAACGCCCGGAGCGGGCCCACGAGCGCGGCGGCTTGCCGGGTGCCGCGCGTGGTCAGCGAGCGCGACGCGTCGTCGCCATCCCAATCGAAACGGCTTGCCGCCTTCGCGTGCCGCAGGGCGATGATCGGGAACGTGCGCAGCACGCCCGAAGCCACGAGGGCCGCGAAGTGCTCAAGAATCTCGACATCGACCGGGTACGAAAGGTACTGGCGGGCGCGTTTGATGCTGACCCACTCGAGCGCAGCGATCTCTTTGTTCGGCACGAACTGCGACGCACGGATCGCCTTCTCGGTTGCCTCGGCGGCCCAGTAGTGCACGATCTTCTGTCGCTTGCCCGGAAGCTGGTAGCGCGAAACGCCAACGGGCACGCCGAGCGCGATCGCGATGCCGGTCTCTTCGAACACCTCGCGCACGGCGGTCTCGGCAAGCGTCTCGCCCGGGTCAACCTTGCCTTTCGGAAGCGTCACATCGGCGTACACCGTGCGGTGCACGACCAGCAGCATTGGCTTGCCGGCAACGAGTCGCCAGACAACGGCACCGGCGGCGTAGACCGCGGTCTCGCTCATCGGGTGGTCCTCCGGCGGCGCCGGCGCACGACCTCGGTCATGGCCAAGTACTGCAGGTCACGGAGCGGCGTGCCGTCGGCGGAGCGGGCATGGCGCACCCACGTGCCATCTGGCTCGAGCCACCACGAGCTGGTCTGGTCAGACATCGCGTGGTCGAACAGCACGTCGAATTCGGCCAGGTGGCCGGGGGCGACGACGCGCACGAGTGCCTCCACCCGGCGGTCGAGGTTGCGGTGCATCATGTCGGCGCTGCCGATGTAGACCTGCGGGTCGCCCTCGCTCACGAACGAGAAGATGCGCGAGTGTTCGAGGTAGCGGCCCACGATACTGCGCACCCGGATCGTCTCGCTCAGCCCCTCGACGCCGGGCATGAGGCTGCAAATGCCTCGCACCCAGATGTCGATGGGCACGCCCGCCTGGCTCGCGCGGTAGAGCGCGTCGATGATCTGCTCGTCGACCATCGAGTTCACCTTGATGCGGATGCCCGACGGCTTGCCCGCTAGCGCGTTGCGCCGCTCCCGTTCGATGAGCTTGGTAAGCCCCTTGCGCAGATGCAACGGTGCGACGAGGAGCCGCTTGAACTTCTTTTCGATCGCATAGCCCGAGAGCTCGTTGAACAGTCGGGTGAGGTCTTTGCCGACCTGGTCGTCGGCGGTGAACAACCCGAAGTCTTCGTAGATGCGGCTGGTCTTCGGGTTGTAGTTGCCCGTGCCGATGTGGCTGTAGTGGCGCAGCACGCCCTGCTCTTCACGAATCACGAGCGCGAGTTTGCAGTGCGTCTTCAAACCGACGAGCCCGTACACAACATGCACGCCAGCCTTTTCGAGCTTGCGGGCCCACGAGATGTTTGCCTGCTCATCGAACCGGGCCTTGATCTCGACCAGCGCGAGCACCTGCTTGCCCGCCTCGGCGGCGTCGATCAGCGCCTCGACGATCGGGCTGTCGCCGCTCGTGCGGTAGAGCGTCTGCTTGATGGCGAGCACGTGCGGGTCGGCGGCAGCCTCTTCGAGGAACACCTGCACGCTTGTCGCGAACGACTCGTACGGGTGGTGCACGAGCACGTCGCCCTCGCGGATCGCGTCGAAGACCTCGCCCTCCTGTGCCCGGCCCGTCGTCGTTGGCTGAAACGCGAGCGCGGTCACCGGCACCTGCGGGGGATACCGCAGGTCGGGCCGATCGAGACCCATGAAGTCCCACAGCCCGCGCAGGTCGAGCGGGCCGGGCAACCGGTAGACCTCCTGCTCGGTGATATCGAGCTCCTTGACGAGCAGGCTGAGCGTCACGTCGTCCATGTCGTCGGTGATCTCGAGGCGGATCGGCGGCCCGAAGCGGCGGCGCAGCAGCTCTGCCTCCAGCGCCTGAATCAGGTTCTCGGTCTCGTCTTCCTCGACCACCACATCCTCATTGCGGGTCAGTCGGAACGTGTGGTGATCGAGCACCTCCATCCCTGGGAAGAGGTCGCCCAAGTGGTTCGAGATGAGGTCTTCAAGCGTGATGTAGCGCAGGCCGCCCTCGTCGTTCGAGACGGGAACAAACCGGGGGAGCATCGGCGGCACTTTGAGACGCGCGAACTCTTGGCGCCCGGTCTTGGCATTACGAATCCGCACGCTGAGGTTCAGTGACAGCCCCGAGATATAAGGAAACGGATGCGCCGGGTCGACTGCCAGCGGCATGAGCACCGGAAAAATCTGCAGCTGAAAATAGTCGTTCAGGCGCTCTTTGTCGTCGTCGGGGAGCGATTCCCACGTGACGACCTGGATGCCCTTGTCGGCCATCGCGGGACGCACGAGCTCTTGCCAGGCGGCGCTGTGTCGCAGCTGCAACTGGTAAGCCTCGGCCGAAATGTCGGCCAGCGCTTCGCCCGGTGGGCGCCCGATATTCGTCGGCACGGCGAGCCCCGTCACGATACGGCGCTTGAGGCCGGCGACTCGCACCATGAAGAACTCATCGAGGTTGCTCGCGAAGATCGCCAGGAAGTTCGCGCGTTCGAGCGCCGGCAACGAATCGTCTTCGGCCAGTTCGAGCACGCGCTGATTGAACGCCAACCAGCTCAACTCACGGTCGAGGTAGCGCCCCTCTGGCAGCTGTTCGTCGTACCCCTCAAACGCCGCATCAAAGTCGTCGTCATCGCCGTCGCCCAGGCCGGTGTCGAGAATGTCGTGGTCGATCATGCGTTTATCCTCGCATTGCGGAGGCATCGAATGTGAACGGTGGATGCCGCGTGGTGGCCGATTTTCGACGACCGCGTCGCTCAGCCGGCCGTTGGGGCCCCGGCATCCTCGTCATTTGTCATAAATCGGTAGCCCACATTGCGCACCGTGCCGATGAGGAGTTCGAGGTCGCCGAGTTTTGCGCGGAGCCGGCGCACGTGCACGTCGACCGTGCGGGTGCCGCCGAAGTAGTCGTAGCCCCACACCTCGCTGAGGAGCTGTTCTCGGGTGAACACGCGCGACGGGTGCGTGGCAAAAAAGTGTAGGAGCTGAAACTCCTTGTAGGTGAGGTCGAGCGGTTTGCCGCGCAGCCGTGCCGCGTACGAGGCCTCATCGATGCTGAGGCCAGAAATCTGAATGCGCGTCGAAGGGTTTTCGGCGGCCGTGCGCGTGAGCGCGAGGCGGATGCGGGCGTCGACCTCGGCGGGGCCGGCGGTCTCGAGGACGACGTCGGTGATCGCCCATTCGGCGTTGATCGCGGCGAGCCCGCCCTCGGTCACCACGAGCAGCACGGGGGTATCGAAGCCGATGCTCGCCAACATTTTGCACAGCGAGCGGGCCGCAACGAGGTCGCTCCGGGCATCAATCACGAGCAACTCGGCGCTCGGCGCGGTGGCCAATTGCGCGGCATCGGCGGGAATCTGGCGGGCACGATGCCCAAGCAACTCAAGCGCGGGCAACACAGGGGCACCGTCTGGCGCCGAGCTCATGACGAGCAGTTGTGCCACGCGATTCCTTCCCGGTCGGGTGACCCCATCATAGAGTTGTCGCATGGCCTCTCCCGAATTAGTTCACCGCCCGAGCACGCGCGGCATCGGCGCGGTGTGGGGTGCGGCGCTGGTGATGGGCATCGCCGTCGCAATTTGGGCGCCCGATGCGCGGTTGATGATGTGGATGCTGCTGGCATTGAGTGGCAGTTTCGTGCTGGCATTCGCGATCCAGCTCTGGGGCGGGCAGGCTGCCGGGTTTATCCAGCGTGTGGCGCTCAGCGTGGTGGGTGCGCTTGTCATACTCGGCGTCACTTCGCTCATCGTTGGTCTTGTGCGACTCGCCGATGCAGCGGCGGGCTAGACTCTCGGTATGGATCTCGTCGCACTCGAACTCTTCTTCGTAGGTCTTCTTGGGCTCGCGTCGCTCGCCATCGTTGGCGTGTCGGCTGTCGTAGTTGTCAACCTCTATCGCGGCCAGCGCTGACGCTGCCCATAGGTACGCATGATTGACCTCCCCACCGATCTGCCCGCCGACCTCGTGCCACTGTCGTGGCTTCGTGGCGTGTGGGAAGGCAGTGGCGTGATCGACTACGCCGTCGGCGACACAACGCTCCGAGGAGAATTCACGCATCGCGTGAGCTTTAGCCACGATGGCACCGACGCCCTGACGTACTCGGCAATCGCCTGGCTCACCGGCGACGGGCAGGGCGAGAACTTCGACGAGGGCGACCCTCGCCGGGTGCCGCTCGTCTCTGAAGCCGGCTTCTGGCGACTCAGCCGTCCGCTCGGCGATGCCGATGCCGGGCCCGGGTTGTTGCCAGCAACCGCCCCCGCGCCCGCGCGGACAGTCGACGATGTAGAAGCGCTCCGCACGAGTGAAGACGGCTTCGAGGTTGAGGCATCCATTGTGCATTCAGACGGCGTGTGCGAGCTCTATCTGGGGCAGGTACGCGGGCCTCGGATCGATATTGCAACCGACGCCGTGGTGCGTGCCGCCGGCGCGAAGAATTATGTCGCGGCAACGCGCATGTATGGCCTCGTCGACGGGCACCTGCTCTGGGCATGGGACATCGCGGCCCTCGGCGAAGAGCTCGGTTCGCACGCTTCTGCTCGGCTCGAGAAAGTTCAGTAATGACCTCCCCCTTTGCGGCACTTCCGGGGGCGATTGTTCCCGAAGGTGACGTCGCACCCGCGCACTTTGGCAACCCACTCGGCGAACAGCGCCGGCTCGCAGAGGGCACGGCACTCGTGCACCTGGGCGGCCGCGGCGTGCTCACGCTGACCGGGCCCGATCGCCTGAGTTGGCTCGACTCGATCACGAGCCAAGAACTCAAGAGCCTCCTCCCGGGCGTCAGCACCGAAACGCTGGTGCTCGACCCGCAGGGGCACATTGAGCACCAGGCCGGCATCATCGACGACGGCGAAACGATGTGGCTCATCGTCGATCAAGACGACGCGGCGCCGCTGCACGCGTGGCTATCGCGCATGCGGTTCATGCTGCGCGTCGAGATCACCGACGTGTCGAGCGAGTGGGCGGTGGTTGGATGGATGGATCGCCCCGGCACCACCGCGCGCGCGGTCGTCGAGGCCGCCGGTGCTGCCGAGGCCCAGATCTGGAGCGACCCGTGGATCACCGTGCGCCCCGGTGGCTACCAGTATTCGCCGCAGCAAGATCACCCGGCCGCCGGCTGGTCATGGCGCGAGGCGATCGTCTCGCACGACGCGCTCGCCGCAATCGCGGACGCAGTGCAAGGGCCTGAATCGGATGCCTCGGCCGCCGGCACGCTCGCCGCCGAAGCGCTCCGCATCGAGGCGTGGCGCCCGCGCTGGAGCAGAGAAGTCGACGAGAAGTCGCTGCCGCACGAGTCGGACTGGCTCCGCTCGGCCGTGCACCTGAACAAGGGCTGCTACCGCGGACAAGAGACCGTCGCCAAGGTGCACAATCTTGGGCGGCCACCGCGGCGCCTCGTAATGCTGCACCTCGATGGCAGCGAGTCGACGCTTCCGCCGGTGGGCGCAGAGGTCACGCGCCCCGCGGCGCCCGATGCGTCCGGTGCTGTGGTCGATGGCGCGGTTGTGGGGCATGTCACCTCGGTGGCGCTGCACTACGAGCTTGGGCCCGTGGCCCTGGCCGTGATCAAGCGCAATGTGCCGATCGACGAGACGCTCGAGGTCGCGACTGAGGCTGGTCGCGTGCCCGGCACGCAGGAGGTCATCGTGCCGCCCGACGCCGGCGCTACGGCGAACATTCCGCGCCTGCCGCGCATTGGTGGGCGCGCTCGCGCGTAGGTCTGCGTTCTCGTGGGCCAGTGCCCTCGCGTTCGCCCGCGCGCGCCGAGGCGCGCACTGGCAGGCCCATGCCCGTGAGCTCGGTTGCGCCTACAGCGCCCCGATGTCGCGGAGCGCGGTTTCGGCCGCGTGGAACCCGGCCATGCCGTGCACCCCGCCGCCGGGCGGGGTCGATGAACCGCAGAGATACGTGCGCCCGCGGCGCCCGCGGTAGGCGGCGTACCCGAGGCGCGGCCTCGCGATGAGCTGGAGCGCAGTGTTCGCGCCGCCGCCGATGTCGCCGCCGAGAAATGCGCCGTTGTGCGCCGCAAGCTCCTGCGGCCCGCTGACGTGCGTCGCAACGATCTGCTCGCGCACGCCCGGCGCGAAGCGTTCGATTTGCGCGAGCACCGCGGCCGACGCATCGCCATCGAATCCCGCCGGCACGTGTGCGTAGGCCCACACGGGGTTCGCGCCGCCGGCCGACCGGGTCGGGTCTGCCAGGTACTGCTGGGCGACGAGCACAAATGGCCGTTCGGGCATGCGCCCAGAGACAGCGGCGCGTTCGACGGCGGCGATCTCGCCCGCGCTCCCGCCCAGGTGCACGATGCCTGCGCGACGCGCGTCCGGTGCGGCCCAGGGAATATCGCCTTCGATCGCGTAGTCCACCTTGAACGCCGCGGGGCCGGGGCGAAACCGCGCCCACGCGCGGCGGGTGGCCGCGGGCACGTCGTCGCCGAGCAGGCGCAGGGCGGTGCGCGGGGGCACGCTTAACAGCACGAGGTCGGTGCCGAGGGCTGCGGCATCCGTCACTCTTCTGCCCGTTTCGATGCGGCCGCCGAGGGCGCGCAGTTCGGCTTCGAGCGCCGCGATCAGGCCGGACGAACCGCCCTCGACGATCGGCCAGCCGGAGGCGTGTGCGGCGGTGATGAGCATCACGCCGATGGCGGCGCTGAGCGGGGTGTCGTGCCGTGTGAAGCCGTGCGCGGCGGCCCCGGCGAACAGCGCGCGCGCCGGCTCGGCGGCGAACCGGCGGTTGAAGAGCGTCGCGGGTACGGCCGCGCGAAGGCCAGTTTGGGCAAGGGCAATCGGATGCCTCGGCCAGTGCACGAGCGGCGCAAAGGTGTCTTCGACCACACTGTCGTAACCACGCACGAGTGGGCCGAACGCGCGCGCCCATGCCGCGCCGTCTGCCCCGAGGCCCTGCGCCGTGCGCGAAAGGTCCTCCCACAGGAGTGCGGTCGTGCCGTCATCGAGCGGGTGCGCGAGGGCGGCTTCGTGGCGGCGCAGGCGCAAGCCGTGCCGTTCGAGGCCCAGCGAACGAAAGAATGGCGACGACATGAGACCCGGCATCGCCGTCGCGCCAACGTCATGGCGCACGCCGGGGAGCGTGAGCTCGGCGGTGCGGGCGCCCCCGCCAATCGTGGGTTCGGCCTCCACCACGGTGACCCGGACCCCGGCCTGCGCGAGGCGGATGGCTGCGGCGAGCCCGTTTGGGCCGCTGCCGACGACCGTCGCCGTGGTCATCGGGTCGTCTCCGTTGGCACCGCTGTTGGCACCGGCACCGGCACCGTGCGCTGAAGTTGCAGAGGAGTCGGGTCGGAGGGCATGCGCTCATTGTGTCAGCGTCTTTGTCACCCCGCCCGGGCGGCTGGCTAGAATTGGCACATGAGCGCCCCTTACACCCTGATTCTTCTTCGCCACGGCCAGAGCCTTTGGAACCAGGAGAACCTGTTCACCGGATGGGTCGACGTCCGGCTCAGCGAGCAGGGCCGCGGCGAAGCGGTGCGCGCCGGCGAGCTGATCTCGGCCGCGGGGCTCACCCCCGACGTGCTCTACACCTCGCTGCTCAGCCGGGCGATCCAGACCGCGAACCTCGCGCTCGACGCTGCCGACCTGCTGTGGTTGCCAGTCAAGCGCTCATGGCGCCTGAATGAGCGCCACTACGGCGCGCTTCAGGGGCTCGACAAGGCAGCGACTCTGGCCGAATACGGCCCCGAGCAGTTTCAGCTGTGGCGCCGTTCGTTCGACGTGCCGCCGCCGGCCATCGACCCCGCCAACGAGTACAGCCAGACGAACGACCCGCGCTACGCGGGCATCGACGGCGAGATTCCGCTGACCGAATCGCTGTCGCTGGTCATCGAGCGCCTGCTTCCCTACTGGGAGAGCGAGATCAAGCCAGACCTCGCATCGGGCAAGACCGTGCTCGTCACGGCACATGGCAATTCGCTGCGCGGCCTCGTCAAGCATCTCGAGGGCATCAGCGACGAAGACATCGCGTCGCTGAACATCCCCACCGGCATCCCGCTCGTCTACAAGCTTGACGCCGATTTCAAACCGATCGGTGCCGGCGAGTACCTCGACCCCGAGGCCGCTGCTGCCGGCGCCGCGGCCGTTGCCGCGCAGGGCAAGAAGTAGCAGCCAAGACCGCGCTCGGGAGGGAAGCCCCCCAAGCAAAACGAAACGAGGCCCGGGAGCGATAGCCGCCCCGGGCCTCGTTTTCGCTTGTGGCTCAGACCTGTTCGGTGCCCTCGTCCTCGGGGGCCCAGTCGCCAGTCGACAGGTAGATGATCTTCTTGGCGACCGAGACAGCGTGGTCGGCGAAGCGTTCGTGGTACCGGCTCGCGAGGGTCGCATCGACGGTTGCGGTGGCCTCGCCCTTCCAGTTATCGCCGAGCACCTTCTCGAAGACGCCGACGTGGAGCTCGTCGATCGCGTCGTCGTCGTTGCGGATCTCTTCGGCGAGCGAGACATCCTGCGTGCGCAGGAGCTCTGCGAGCTTGCGCGCGATGTCGACGTCGAGTTCGCCCATCTGCGCGAACGTCGACTTGAGCCCCTTCGGGACTGCGCGTTCGGGGAACCGGTAGCGCGCGAGCTGCGCGATGTGCTCGGCCATGTCGCCCATGCGCTCAAGCGAGGCGCTCATGCGCAGCGCGCTGACGACGATCCGGAGGTCGCGGGCAACCGGCTGCTGCCGGGCCAGAATCTCGATCGCGAGCTCGTCGAGGGCGACGGCGCGCTCGTCGATGTGGCGGTCATCCGCGATGACCTCTTCTGCGAGCGCGACATCGCTTGTACCGAAGGCACGGGTGGCCTTGTCGATGGCGATCGTGACGAGATCTGCGATCTCGGCGAGACCGACCTGGACGTCTTGCAATGACTGGTGGAACACCTGACGCATGTTCGATTCCCTTCCTGGGAGGCAGCTTGTGTGCTGCGGGGCGGCATCACGCCTCGCGCCCGTGTGAAGCGCGGCGGCCTGTCGCCATTGTCACCAGCGAAAGTGAACGGTTGGTGCCGCGCGCGTGAACACCTCATGAGCGATTCTAGTGATGGCGCGGAATGGCGGGCCGATGGGCGCGCGGGAGCGCCGCGGCGTTCTACGCTGGGGGCATGAACTCAGTGCAGCTCGTGCTGTTGGCGTTGCTTTTCGGGGCGGCCGCAGGTGTGGGCGTGTTTGCGCTGATCAGTTTTGCCGTCCGTGCCGGGCGGCGGGCGCGCGCCGCCGCGACCGCGCAGGTACCCGAGGGTGTCACGCAGGTGCTGAGTGCAATGGATGACGCGGCCATCGTGGTCGACAGGTCGCTCACGATCGTGGCAATTGCCCCCGCGGCGGCCGCATTCGGACTCGACACCGGCGGCGTCGTCGTCGACGACGAGCTTCGAGACATCGTGCGACACGCACAGCGTTCGGGCGGGCACGAGCGCGCGCAGGTGCGCCTTCGGCGGCCGGGAATGAGTGCCGAAACGCACGTGGCCATGGCCCGGGCATCCATGCTCAGCCCCAGGTACTGCCTGCTGATGCTGCACGACATCACCGAGCAGCTGCGAGTCGAAGAGATGCGCCGCGACTTTGTGGCGAACACAAGCCACGAACTGAAGACGCCGGTGGGTGCGGTCACCCTCCTCGCCGAGGCGATCGAGTCGGCGGCCGATGACCCCGACCAGGTGCGCTATTTCACCACCCGCCTCGCGTTCGAGGCCGAGCGGCTCGCGCGCCTCACCTCGCGGATCCTCGACCTCTCGCGCGTGCAGGCTGCAGAAGAACTGACAGAGGCGGTCTCGGTCTCGGTCGATGAGGTGGTTGCGGCTTCGCTCGAAGAGCACGCGGTGGTGGCCTCGGCGGCAAAGATCGAACTCGTCCGCGGCGGGCAGCGTGGCACCACGGTCGTGGGTGATGCGCAAACCCTCACCGAGGCCGTCAGCAACCTCATCGCCAACGCCGTTGCGTACTCACCGGCCGGCGCGCACGTGGGTGTTGGTGTGCGCGTGGTTGACGGTGTGGTTGAAATCGCCGTGACCGACCAGGGCACGGGCATCGCCGAGGCCGATCAGCAACGAATCTTCGAGCGCTTCTACCGCGCCGACCAAGCCCGTTCCCGTCGCACTGGAGGCACCGGGCTCGGCCTCGCGATCGTCAAGCACGCCGTGCAGCGGCACGACGGCGAGGTGCGAGTGTGGTCGCAACCCGGGCGCGGATCGACCTTCACCATCAGAATCCCGGAGGGCGGGGCATCCGTCGCCTCCCAGAACAGGAATGACTCGCAATGACCCGTGTGCTCCTCGTCGAAGACGAGCCTGACCTCGCCGAGCCCCTCGCCTATCTGCTTGGCAAAGAGGGTTTTGAGGTAGAAATCGCCGACGACGGCCTCGCGGCGCTGGTGGCCTTCCGCGATCGCGGTGCCGATGTGGTGCTGCTTGATCTCATGTTGCCGGGGATGCCGGGCACCGAGGTGTGCCGTCAGCTTCGGGCGGTGTCGGCGGTGCCGATCATCATGCTTACGGCCAAGGACTCAGAAATCGACATTGTTGTGGGCCTCGAGCTTGGCGCCGACGACTACGTCACCAAGCCGTACAGTTCGCGTGAGCTGCTCGCCCGCATGCGGGCAATCCTGCGGCGCCTCGTCGTTGTCGACGAGGAAGAGGACGACCGGGTGCTCAGCGGCGGCGGCGTGACGCTCGATCTTGACCGCCACACGGTCGCGGTCCGTGGCAAAGAAATCAGCATGCCGCTCAAAGAATTCGAGCTGCTCGAGATGCTGATGCGCAACGCCGGCCGGGTGCTCACCCGTGGGCAGCTGATCGACCGCGTCTGGGGGAGTGACTATTTCGGCGACACCAAGACACTCGACGTGCACGTCAAGCGCATCCGCTCGCGCATCGAGCCCGTGCCGAGCGAGCCCGTCTCGCTCGTGACCGTGCGAGGGCTTGGCTACCGCTTCGAGGCATAGGCCAGCGCACCAGCGCCGCGCACAAAAGGCAGCGCAGACAGAAATGCGGCCCACCGTGAGGTGTGAGCCGCATCTCTATTTACGCGTACGGGTGTACGTGTGCAGAATCAGGGAACGAGGTCCTTGTAGTACGAAAGCGTGCCGTCGAGCACGGGAACCATGGTGAGTTCGCCCTCGCCGTCGCCGGACTGGAAGTACATCGGCAGCAGCGTGCCGGGCTTCGAGTTGATGCCCTTCAGGAGCAGCGGTGCCTCTTCGTCGCCACCGAGGCTCACGAGTTCGCCAGCAGGAACGCGCACGGTGGCTTGGCCACCCTTGCCGTTCTCGCCGAACTCGATGTTCACCGTCGCGGGGGCTTCGGGGTCTTCGTTGGAGAACGCAACCACGAGGTTGCCATTCTTTCCATCTTCAGAGACAACAAATGCGTTGAGCACCTTGATGCTGCCGGTGTGGGCGCTGACGCCGTCACCAGGGTCATATTCGTATGTGGTCGCCTGTGGGGCGAGCATGTTGCATCCTGTGGTGCCCAGCACCACGGCGGTGCCCAGCACAATGGACGCGATCAGGCGGGACTTCACGATGCCTCCCGGCGGTAGTGGACTGAGGTCAGTCTAGGGGAATTCGCAGGATCAATAAATCCGCATTGCGCCGACGCGGTCCCAGGCTCGATTATTCAGTGCCAAAAGATGAGGCGGGGAGAACCTTAGTCTATGATGCCTGTGGTATCCTAGAGGTTGCCGAAAGGACACATCTGCATGCTTTTTGAGGTTGGCGAGACGGTCGTTTACCCGCACCACGGTGCCGCAACGATCGCCGAGGTGAAAACCCGAATTATCAAGGGCGAAGAGAAGATCTATCTCAAGCTCCGAGTGACCCAAGGCGATCTCACAATTGAGGTTCCCGCCGAGAACATCGACCTGGTCGGTGTTCGCGACGTGATTGGCAAAGAAGGCCTCGAAGAGGTCTTCGAGGTGCTTCGCGCGCCGTTCACTGAAGAACCCACGAACTGGTCGCGTCGGTACAAGGCGAACCTTGAGAAGCTCGCCTCTGGCGATGTCATCAAGGTCAGCGAGGTCGTGCGCGACCTCTGGCGCCGTGACCAAGACCGCGGTCTCTCGGCTGGCGAGAAGCGGATGCTGGCGAAGGCTCGCCAGATTCTGATTTCAGAGCTGGCACTTGCTGAGAAGACCGACGAAGAACAGGCCTCGAACGTGCTCGACGAGGTACTCGCTTCGTAAGCGTTTGAACGTCGTGCGCGCTCGCGTTTGATCGCACTTCAGAGGCTCCCTGATTCCCATTCGTGGGCAGGGAGCCTTTTGCGTGCCGCGCGGGCGCCTCCGGTAGCGTGTGCACCATGACCGTCACCCCCGTGCCCGACGCGGCAATCATCGTCGTTGCCGCGGGCTCGGGCATGCGCCTTGGCGCCGGTGCGCCCAAGGCGTTCGTTGGCCTCGACGCGCACACGGTCCTCTGGCACAGCCTGCTCCCCATTTTCGGTGCGCGGCGCGCGGCCCAGGTCGTGCTCGTCGTGCCGCCGGGTCTTGAGGGCAACGCGCAGACAGAGGCGATGGATGCCGCTGCCACCGTCGCACGGCGGGGCGAGGCATCCGATCGCTTCGAACTTGTCAGCGTCGTTGCAGGCGGTGCCACGCGGCAGGCCTCGGTCGCGGCTGGATTGCGGGCGGTGTGGCCGAGCGTTGCCACGGTGCTTGTGCACGATGCGGCGCGTTCGCTGACGCCGTCTGAGATGTTTGACCGGGTGATCGAAGAGGTCGAGCGCACCGGTTCGGCGGTGATTCCGGGGCTCCCCGTAGTCGACACGGTCAAGCGGGTTGCAGCCAGCGGTGCGGTGGGCGACACCGTCGATCGCGACACGTTGCTGGCGGTGCAAACCCCGCAGGGCTTTCGGCGCGATGTGCTCGATGCCGCGTATGCGAGCGCGACGGGCGAGTTCACCGACGATGCCGCACTGGTCGCGGCGGCCGGGCACCCGGTGCGCGCCCTCGACGGCCACGCGCACGCGTTCAAGATCACCACACCTGCCGACCTCGAGCGGGCGAAGACCATTGTGAGCGGGAAGGCGCAGCTTGCCATGCGAGTAGGAATCGGCACGGACGTGCACGCCTATGCAGAAGAGGGTTCGGCGCGCACGCTGTGGCTCGCGGGCCTTGAGTGGCCGGGGGAGCGCGCGCTCGAGGGGCATTCGGACGGCGACGTTGCGGTGCACGCGATCGTCGATGCGCTGCTCTCGGCGGCAGACCTCGGCGACATCGGCGGGCTGTTCGGCGTCGATGACCCCGCGGTCGAGGGCGCGCACGCCGATGTTTTCCTCACCCGCACCCGCCAGGTGCTCGCCGACGCGGGCTGGGTCGTCGGCAACGTTTCGGTGCAGATTCAAGCGCGTAGGCCACGGTTTTCGGTGCGGCGACTCGAAGCGCAGGCGGCGCTGAGCGAGCTGCTTGGCGCGCCCGTGACGGTCTCGGCAACCACCACCGATGGGCTCGGGTTTACCGGGCGTGGCGAGGGCATCGCCGCAATGGCGACCGCGCTGATCGTGCGGGCCTCAGACCGGTCGGCCTTCCCGTAGGGCGTGGCGCCCGCGCACACAGCTTCGGCGCACCCGCGCGCCGGTAGTCTTGATTCCGTGGTACTCCGGCTCTATGACACCAAGGCGCAGACGCTGCGCGACTTCACGCCCCTCAAGGCTGGCGAGGTCGGCATCTACGTTTGTGGACCCACGGTGCAGTCGGGCCCACACATCGGCCACCTCCGGGCCGCGCTCGCCTTCGATGTGCTGCGGCGCTGGCTTGCAACATCCCACCGCGTCACATTCGTGCGCAACGTCACCGATATCGACGACAAGGTGCTGGTCAACGCGACCGACGACGAGCCGTGGTGGGCGCTTGCGTACCGGATGGAGCTCGAATTCACGGCGGCATACGCGGCGATCGGCATTTCTGCGCCGACGTACGAGCCGCGGGCGACCGCGTCGATTCCGCAGATGCACGAGCTCATTGCCGAGCTGATCGAGGCCGGTCATGCATATGCGGCGCCAGCAGATTCGGATGCCGCGGGCGATGTGTACTTCGACGTCCGCAGTTGGCCCGCCTACGGGTCGCTCACCCACCAGTCGCTCGATGCCCTCGAAACCTCGGGTGAGGCAGAGCTGCGCGGCAAGCGCGACCCCCACGATTTTGCACTGTGGAAGGGCGCGAAGGCCGACGAACCGGCATCCGCCATCTGGAACTCGCCGTGGGGCGCAGGTCGCCCCGGCTGGCACATCGAGTGCTCGGCGATGGCGCGCCGGTACCTCGGACGCGAGTTCGACATTCACGGTGGCGGGCTCGACCTGCGGTTTCCGCACCACGAGAACGAACTTGCGCAGTCGACCGCGGCCGGCGACGCGTTTGCGCGGTACTGGATGCACAACGGGTTGGTGACCGTCGACGGGCAGAAAATGTCGAAGTCGCTGCACAACTTCGTGCTCGCCGAAGACCTGCTGCGCGAGCGCGACCCGCTCGTGGTGCGTTACGCGCTGGGTGCCGCGCACTACCGTTCAAGCCTTGACATCACCGACAAGACCTTCGACGAGGCAGAAGCCGCGCTCGATCGGATCCGCACGTTCCTTGAGCGCGTCGCGCGCGAGGGCGACTATGGTTGGACTTCGTTCGGGAACGCGGCATTCGATGCCGCAATGGACGACGACCTCGGAGTGCCGCAGGCGCTCGCCGTCTTGCATGAGACCGTGCGACGCGGCAACGCGGCGCTCGATTCTGGCGACGTGGATGCCGCGCGCAGCGCAGCCGGTGAGGTCAGCGTGATGACCGGCGTGCTCGGCATTAACCCGCTCGATCCTGCATGGGGAGCGGGGGCCTCGGCTGAGGCATCCACTCTCGACACACTCGTGCAGGCACTCATCGCACAGCGCGCAGCCGCTCGCGATGCCAAAGACTGGCCCGCGGCCGATCGCATCAGAGATGTGATCGCGGCCGCGGGGATCACCCTCGAAGACGCCTCAGGCGCAACACATTGGAGTATCAATGGCCGGTAGCAAGCCCGGACGCCCAGGCGCCCGCAAGCCGAAGAAGGGCCCCACGAAGGGCACCGGCGGCAAGAATAAGTCGAGCCTCGAGGGTCGCGGCCCGACCCCCAAGGCAGAAGATCGCGCCTGGCACCCCGCCGGCAAGCGCAAGGCAGCCCAGGAGCGGTTCGCCGCGGCCGGTGGCAAGCCGCGCGGCGTCGGTGGCAAGACCGCTGGCGGCGGATCGCGCTCGCCCAAGCAGACCGACGACACCGAAATCGTGACCGGTCGCAACTCGGTGCTCGAGGCGCTGCGCGCGAAGATTCCCGCGACGGCGTTCTACGTCGCGCAGCGGGTCGAGATGGATGACCGCGTCAAAGAGATGCTCTCGATCGCCACGCACCGCGGCATCGCCGTGCTCGAGGTCACCCGCCCAGAGCTCGACCGCATGGCCGGGTTCGACGGGGTGCACCAGGGCGTGGCCCTCAAGGTGCCGCCGTACGAATACGCGCACCCGCAGGACCTGCTCGAGACAGTGATCGATCGCGGCCAGACGCCGCTGTTCGTCGCACTCGACGGCATCACCGACCCGCGCAATCTCGGCGCCATCATCCGCTCCACCGCCGCCTTCGGCGGACACGGTGTGATCGTGCCGCAGCGCCGTTCGGCGAGCGTGAACTCGGCGGCGTGGAAGACCAGTGCTGGCGCCGCGGCACGCACCCCCGTTGCGCTCGCGGCCAACCTGACCGCGACCCTGAAGGACTTCAAGAAGCAGGGCGTGTTTGTGCTCGGCCTCGATGGCGGCGGCGACGTCGACCTTCCGGAGCTTGAGCTTGCCGACCGGCCGATCGTGATCGTCGTCGGTAGCGAGGGCAAGGGGCTCTCACGCCTCGTCACCGAGACCTGCGATCAGATCGTCTCGATCCCAATTTCGGCGGCAACCGAGTCGCTCAACGCGGGAATCGCAACGTCGGTAGCGCTGTACGAAGTCTCGAAGCGCCGCGCGAAGTAGGCAGTTTCTTGATGCCGGCTGGCGCGGGCTCTAGACGAGTTCGCGCCAGTCGATTTCTGGGGTGCCGTCGTCTTCGCCGGGCGCATCCGGATCGATTGGATGCCCGTCGGGGGTCAGCATTGGGATCGCCAGCGTTTCGGTGAGCGGCCCCACCAGGGTCGCCTCGTCGCGACGGTGGCGCAGCACGTCGTTGATGTACGACGTCAGCACCTCAGAGATGGGCGCCGCGCTCTCGCGCTGCTGTGACATGTACCAGCGGTGCTCGAGCACGTTGTGGAAGACCTCTGCGGGTTCGAGCTTTGCGCGCAGGTCGAACGGGATCGCCTTGATCACCGGTTCGAAGACACGAGTGAGCCACTCGTGCGCGATCATCTCCTCGTCAAGGCCCGGCCGCGTGACGAGCGTCTTGTACGAGTCGAGATCGTTCAGCAGGCGCCGCGCCTGGTTCTCTTCGACATCGAGCCCAGTGAGGCGGAGCAACCGTCGCTGATGGTGCCCGGCATCGACGACCTTCGGCTGGATCGACACGTGCGAACCGGTGCCGTCGGTCGTGATCGCCATCTCACCGATGTCGAAGCCGAGGTCGTTGAGTTTTTGCACCCGCTCGTTGATGCGCCATGCCTCCGCCGACGAGAACGACTCCTCCTCGGTGAGCGCGCTCCATAGCGAGGTGTAGGCGGCGACGAGCCGGTCGGCAATCTCGACGGCGTCGATGCCGTCCTCGAGGCGACCGCTTGCCTCAAGGTCCATGATCTCGCCGGCGATGTTCGTCCGTGCCACATCGAGGTCATGAGCACGTTGGCCCGCGGTGAGGCCGCCTTCGTGCAGCTCGCCGGTTTCGGCATCCACCAAATAGGCGGCGAAGGCGCCCGCATCGCGACGGAACAGCGTGTTCGAGAGCGAAACATCACCCCAGAAGAAGCCCACATTGTGCAGGCGAACCAGCAGCACGGCCAGGGCGTCGACGAGGCGCGTTGCCGTGTCGGGGCGAAGTACCTGCTGAAAGAGGGCCCGATAGGGGAGCGAGAACTTCAGGTGCGCCGTCACGAGTGCGGCGGGAAGCGGGTTGCCGTCGGGGTCGACGCGGCCAGCGACCACCGCACCGCGGTCAACACACGGGACCGCGAGGCGGGTGAGGTTGCCGAGCATTTCGTACTCGCGGCGAGCCATCTCGGCGGTGGTTTCTTTGACAGCGACCACGCCGCCCGAGAGCATCGCGAAACGCACGAGGTGGCGCGAGAGCCCCTTCGGCAGCGACACAATGACGCTGCTGGGCCACTGCGCCAGCGGGGTCGCCCACGGCAGGGCGAGAAGCCCCGAATCGACGGTGCTGGCGGTGATGCTCAGCGACATGGTCTCACCCCAGCCGTGATCTATATGTCGCCTACTCAGACGTAACGGGGGCGTTGTTGAGGCGCTCGCCGCTCTCGATGTCGAACGTGTGCACGTGGTTGTGGCGCGCCGTGAGGCTGACAGTTTCACCGGCGTTCGGGTGATTGCGACCGTCGACGCGGGCGACGACATCGGTGCGCGTGCCGTTGATTTCGGAGTGACCGTAGAGGTAGCCGTCGGCGCCGAGTTCTTCGACGAGGTCGATGTGCACGCTCAGGCCAGGGCCGCCCGCGGGGCCGACGACGATGTCTTCGGGTCGCACGCCGATGGTGACCTGGCTGCCCGTGGCGCGTGCCACCGTGTCGCGCTCGAGTGGCACAACCGACGTGCCGAACGCGACGCCGGTCTCGGTCAGGTCGCTCGCGAAGAGGTTCATCGCGGGGGAGCCGATGAACCCCGCGACGAACTCGTTCTTCGGGCTCTCGTAGAGATCGCGCGGCGTGCCAACCTGCTGCAGGACGCCGTCTTTGAGCACCGCGATGCGGTCGCCCATGGTGAGCGCCTCGGTCTGATCGTGCGTCACATAGACGGTGGTGACACCGAGGCGGCGCTGCAACGACGCGATCTGGGTGCGGGTCTGCACGCGCAGCTTGGCGTCGAGGTTCGAAAGGGGTTCGTCCATCAGGAACACCTGGGGGGAGCGAACGATCGCACGGCCCATGGCGACGCGCTGACGCTGACCGCCGGAGAGCGCTTTGGGCTTGCGGCTGAGGTAATCCTCGAGGTCGAGGAGCTTTGCGGCTTCGAGCACGCGCGCCGCCCGCTCGTCCTTGTGCACGCCGGCGATCTTGAGTGCGAAGCCCATGTTCTCGGCGACGGTCATGTGCGGGTAGAGCGCATAGTTCTGAAAGACCATCGCAATGTCGCGGTCCTTCGGCGGCACATCGGTGACGTCGCGGTCGCCGATGCGAATGTGACCCGAGTTGATCTCTTCAAGCCCCGCGAGCATCCGCAAAGAAGTTGACTTGCCGCAACCAGACGGGCCCACCAACACCAAGAATTCGCCGTCGGCGACTTCGAGGCTGAGGCTGTCGACGGCGGGGCGTGTGCCCCCGGGGTAGATACGACTTGCGTTATCGAACGTCACTGACGCCATGACTTCTTCTCCTCACCGGCAGGTACGAGCCGGACGATCCGTAATGATGGATGACGGGAGTTTCCCGTAGCCCTGTCGACGGGCGTGCGACAAGTATGTCAGCTGGGTGCCACCGCAGCACTAGTGCCTCAGGGCTCGCATCTGGGTATTTCTCAGGGTGCGTCACTAATATCGTGGGGTATGCCGGCAGGCATGCGGGCCACCCGAGGCCCAGCGAGAACCGAGGATTCATGTCGACTGACGACAATACTGACACCAGTGCTGTGCCCGAAGAGACCGACCCCACCGCCGTGCCCGAGAAGCGCGACAACCGCGAGGCGCTCCGCGAGAAAGCGCAGCAGGTTCACGCCCAGCAGCGCCGAGCAGGCGTCCTGCGGCGCGTGTTGATTGGTGTTGGCATCGTTGCGGTGCTGGCCGTCGTTGGCACCGGCGTGACCCTCGCCTGGACGAGCGTTGGTGACAAGCCGCAGCTCGCACCCGCCAACATGGAGCAGGATGGCGTCGTGGTTGACGCGATCACGAGTGCAACCGCAGCGGCCGCCCCGGCCGAAGACCCCGCCGCCGCCGCCGAAGCTTCGGGCGACGCGGCAAAGCCCGCGCCGGTCGAGATCCGTGTCTACATCGACTACCTCTCGGCGCAGTCGCGCGAGTTTCAGCAGACCAACGCCGCACAGCTGGGCGAGTGGGTGAAGCAGGGTGCAGTGACGCTCAGCTATCACCCCGTCGCGCTGCTGACCGCGAAGTCGAACGGCACGAAGTACTCGCTGCGCGCAGCGAATGCCGGCGTGTGCGTTGCGACGCACTCGCCCACCACATTCTTCTCGTTCAACGATGCATTGCTGACGCGGCAGCCTGACTTCGACACGGATGGCTTCGACAACAAGACGCTCGCCGACATGGCCATCGCTTCTGGTGCCGAAGACCCCAAGCTGATGCGTGGTTGCATCGAGAACGGCAACTACACCTCCTGGGTGCAGGCGGCTACCGCTCGCGCGCTCAGCGAGCCGCTGCCCGATGCAGGCGGCCAGAAGCTCACCGGTACCCCGACCGTGCTGGTCGATGGCAAGCCGTACGTTGGCAGCGTGACCGACGCGAACGAGTTCGCCCAGTTCGTGCTGATGCTCTCGAGCGACGCGTACTACAAGGCGACACCGAGCCCCGTCCCGACTCCGACCCCGTAGGGGGCGCATGCGGCGGGGTCATCATGTGACTGGCTTCGCCGCGCGGGAGCGCTGGCTTTGCCGCGGGCGTGAAAAACAGCCCGACGCACCCAAGTAAGATGGTCACATTGCCGGCTTGGCGCAATTGGTAGCGCACCGCTCTTGTAAAGCGGGGGTTGCGGGTTCGAGTCCCGCAGCCGGCTCAAGTAAACACTGGGAAGTAGACCCTTCGCCACCAGCTCCCTGGGGCAAACGTGGCTTCGGCCTATTTGGGGATGCGCGAGTGTGCGTGCAGGGAGATGGCACCGACGATCGTGCCGGTCGAGAGCATGGCCCCGCCGAGCATCGCGATTATGACGCCCCATGCGAAGTTGATGCTCGACGGGCTCGACTCCATCGACCCCCAGATCCCACCTCCAAGAAGGAGTGCGCCGAGGACGACAAGCGTCCAGGTCAGTGCGGTCAGCTGGGTGAGTGCTCGATTGTTCATGGCTCGAGCGCAGCGGGGGCAGTTGGCGGCGTCGACATGGCCGCAGCGGTGCTTCACGCATCGATCTGGACATAGCCAGACCCATCCCAAAGCCAGGCCGTTCTGGCGCGAACTGCGTGACGTCCCAGCGGCGGGCCGCGGAATGACGCGGGGTTGGGACATCCGCGCACTGTTTTTCCTGAGTTAGTGTCGTGCGGCTCGTGCGAAGTGCCGAGCGGTGGCGGCTTTGGCCGGGCGGCCCGCACGCCGTGCCGGGCCGCGTCGCCTGTCGGCTCGGGCGCATGGTCGGGCCCGCCCCGGCCGTCCCCCGCGTGCCGGCCGGCGGCACTAACTCAGGAAAACCGCGCGCCGTGCGGCGGCGGGCCGCGGAATTACGCGGGGTTGCGGCATCCGCGCACCGTTTTTCCTGAGGTAGTGTCGTGCGGCTCGTGCGAAGTGCCGAGTGGCGGCGGCTTTGGCCGGGCGGCCTGTACTCCGAGCCGGGCTGCGTTGCCTGTCGGCTCGGGCGCATGGTCGGGCCCGTCTCGGCCGCGCCCCGTGCCCGCCCGGCAGGCGGCACTAACTCAGGAAAACTGCGGGCCGCGCGGCGGTGAGCCGCGGAATCACGCGGGGTTGCGGCATCCGCCCACCGTTTTTCCTGAGTTAGTGTCGTGCGCCCCCGCCCACCAACGAAAAAGGCCGACCCCCGCGCGATGCGCGAGAGCCGGCCTGTTCGGTACTACAGTGCCTAGCGGAGGAACGCCGCCGCAACACCCGAGTCAACCGGGATGTGCAGGCCGGTCGTGAGCGAGAGCTCAGGGCCGGTGAGGGCGATGACCGCGTTGGCGATGTGCTCGGGCAACACCTCGCGCTTGAGGATCGTGCGGTTTGCGTAGAACTGGCCGAGGTCAGCCTCGTCGACGCCGTAGGTGGCCGCGCGGTTGGCGCCCCAGCCAGAGGCGAAGATGCCCGAGCCTCGCACGACGCCGTCGGGGTTGATGCCGTTCACGCGCACGCCGTACTCGCCGAGCTCGACCGCGAGCAGCCGCACCTGGTGCGCCTGGTCGGCCTTCGTCGCCGAGTACGCGATGTTGTTCGGGCCCGCGAAGACCGAGTTCTTCGACGAGATGTAGATGATGTCGCCGCCCATGTTCTGGTCGATCAGCGCGCGGGCGGCCGCCTTCGAAACGAGGAACGAGCCCTTGGCCATCACGTCGTGCTGGAGGTCCCAGTCGGCCGCGGTGGTCTCGAGGAGCGACTTCGAGAGCGAGAGGCCCGCGTTGTTGACGACCAGATCAATGCCACCGAATGCCAGCAGCGCGGCGTCGACCGCGGCCTGCACGGCTGCCTCATCGGCGACGTTCGCCGCGACGCCGATCGCGACATCCGAGCCGCCAAGTTCGGCGGCCGCGGCCTGGGCCTTTTCGAGATCCAGGTCGGCGATGACGACGCACGCGCCCTCGGCCGCGAGACGCGTGGCAATTGCCTTACCGATACCCGAGGCGGCACCGGTCACGAGCGCGATGCGGCCCTGGTGCTGCTTGGGCTGCGGCATCCGCTGCAATTTTGCTTCTTCAAGCGCCCAGTACTCGATGTTGAACTTCTCGGCATCAGAGATGGGGGCGTAAGTCGAGAGCGACTCGGCGCCGCGCATGACGTTGATCGCGTTCACGTAGAACTCGCCGGCAACGCGTGCCGTCTGCTTGTTCGCGCCGTAGCTGAACATGCCGACACCCGGCACCAGCACGATCAGCGGGTCGGCGCCGCGCATGGCGGGCGACTCGAGCGTCGCGTGCGCGTCGTAGTATGCGGTGTAGTCGGCACGGTACGCCTCGTGCAGCTCTTTCAGGCGGGCGATGGATGCCTCGACCGACGCGTCTGCCGAAAGGTCGAGGATCATCGGCTTGACCTTGGTGCGCAGGAAGTGGTCGGGGCAGCTCGTGCCGAGTTCGGCCAGGCGCGGGGCATTCGCGGACTCGAGGAAGTCGAGGACCTCGGGCGCGTCGGTGAAGTGGCCGACCATGGGCTTGTCGTGCGAGGCGATGCCGCGGATCGTGGCGGCAAGTGCGGCGGCCTTCGTGCGGCGGGCGTCGGCGTCGAGCGCGCCGAAACCTTCGCGTGCGGCGCCGAAGGGGAGGGCCTTGCCGTGCTCAGCGATGTAGGCGGCGGCGGTCTCGATGATCCAGAGCGAGTTGGCTTCGGATGCTTCGGAAGTGTCGCCCCAGGCGGTGATGCCGTGTCCGCCGAGGATGCAACCGATTGCCTCGGGGTGCTGCTTCTTGATCGCGGCAATGTCGAGTCCGAGCTGGAAGCCGGGGCGGCGCCACGGGACCCAGACGACCTTGTCGCCGAAGATCTTGGTGGTCAGCGCCTCGCCATCGATGGCGGTCGCGATTGCGATGCCCGAATCCGGATGCAGGTGGTCAACGTGTGCGGCATCGACGAGGCCGTGCATGGCGGTGTCGATCGACGGTGCTGCGCCGCCCTTGCCGTGCAGGCAGTAGTCGAAGGCGGCGACCATTTCGTCTTCGCGGTCGATGCCGGGGTAGACGCCCACGAGCGCGCGCATGCGGTCCATGCGCAGGACTGCGAGGCCCGACTCCTGCAGGGTGCCGAGGTCGCCACCCGAGCCCTTGACCCACATCAGCTCGACGGGCTGGCCGGTGACCGGGTCGTTGACGGTGCCCTTGGCCGACGTGTTGCCACCGGCGTAGTTGGTGTTTCGCGGGTCGGCACCCAGGCGGTTGCTGCGGGCGATGAGATCGGCTGCTGCGGGGGACGTTGACATAACTGCACCTCGTTTGGTTTGTGAGTTCTTGTTAAGAGTGACAAGAACTCACGCCGGGCGCAAGTTGAGGGGTCTGCGTCAGGGCGGGATCCGGGTCAGAAGATCTCAGTGAGGTCGCGGTAGGGGGCGAGTCGCGGGTCGGCGGGGTCGAGTTCGGTGATCAGTGTCGACACCTCGGGCCATTCGAATCCCACTGCGACGGCGAGCTGGTCAAGCTTCGACGAGTCGACGCACAACACCACGCGCCGACTGCGCTGGGCGAATGCCCGTTTGACCTGGCTCTCGGCGAGCGAAACTTCCGAGCTCCCGTGGGTGGCATCGACCGCACTCGCTGATGTGAAGAAGCATTGATAGAGCATGGATGCCGCAGCATCACACGCGATCTTGCCGACGAAGCTCCCGGTCGTGGCCTCGGGTTCTCCGCCGATGAGTACCGGTGTGATGTGCGCCGCGCCCGTCATGTGCGCCGAGCCGCGCAGGGTGGAGAAGTTGTCGTACGAGTTGGTCGCGACGGTCAGCCCGGCGTGACCGCTGAGTGCTTCGGCGAGCGTGCCCGTTGTGCTTGAGGCATCCAACGCAATTGCGCCCTGGAGGGGGAGGAGTCTGAGCGCTTTCGCGGCGATCGCTTGTTTGGCGCGCAGGCGCACGCCGCGGCGTTCGCTGAAGGGGCGGGGACCCTCGATTGCGACGGCGCCGCCGCGCACTCGACGCAAAAGTCCTTCGGCCTCGAGCTCGTCGAGGTCGCGGCGCACAGTCATGGGGGAGACGGCGAGCTCGGCGGCGATCGCGTCGAGCTGGACGCTGCCGGCGCCGGCGAGCGTGGCGAGAATCGCGGCGCGGCGCTCTTCGCCGCGGACCGTGCTGTTGGTCGCCATGGTGCTCCTGGGGTTGGTTCGTTGTCGCGTGGGTTGTTCGTGGTAGATCCCGTGCGATTTCACAGGAGCGACCAGCAGTGTTCTCGACGGTACACCGAGGTGGGCTGGGCTGGGCCGGGCTGTGCCTTTTGCGCGCGTTTCTCGCGGCCGGGCGACACTAACTCAGGAAAAACGGTGGGCGGATGCCTGAGCTCCCGCGTATTTCCGCGGGTCGTGGTCGTGCGGGGCGCAGTTTTCCTGAGTTAGTGCTGCCGGAGGTCGGGCGCAGCGGGGCGGGGCGGGCTGGCCGTACCGACAGTCGGCGCAGGCGGGCACGTTGTGCGGGTTGTGCGGCCCCGGCCCCTGCCGCTCGGCCCTTCGAGCCCGAGGCTGGACGACACTAACTCAGGAAAAACGGTGGGCGGATGCCTGAGCTCCCGCGTATTTCCGCGGGTCGTGGTCGTGCGGGGCGCAGTTTTCCTGAGTTAGTGCTGCCGGAGGTCGGGCGGAGGGCGACGTCCCCTGGATTGGTGGAGGATTCGGCAGGGTTGTCTTCGTCGTAGACGTGGGTGAGCCATCGTGCGATGGTCAGTGAGAACCGTTCAAAGTTACTCACGTAAGGACACAAAGCACGATGGCTCTAGACCAGTCTGCCCTCCTCGAGCTCCTCGGGGAACTGAAACTCACCGATGTCACCGACCGGATCCGTGTC
>JAKOTS010000082.1 GCA_029777095.1 Actinomycetes bacterium
GCGCGCACCGGCTCGCCAACAACCTTGACCTCGGGGAAACGCTTGAGAATCTCTTCCCACGCAAGGCGCAACTGCAATTCGCCGAGGCGGTTACCAAGGCAACGGTGGATGCCGAAGCCAAACGACAGGTGCTGACGCGGGTTCTTCCGGTCGATGATGAACTCGTTCGGACGATCGAGCTTGGTGTCATCGCGGTTACCCGAGACGTACCACATGGCAATCATGTCGCCCTTCTTGATCTGCTTTCCACCGATCTCGACGTCTTCATTCGCCTTACGCATCATGTGCGTCAGCGGCGTCTGCCAGCGGATCGTCTCCGAGACCATGTTCGGGATGAGCGCGGGGTTCGCCCGCAGCTTCTCGTTCTGCTCCTTGAAACGGTCCATCGCGTAGACCGAACCCGTGAGGGTGTTGCGCGTGGTGTCGTTACCGCCGACGAGGAGGATGATGCTGTCACCGAGAATCTCGGGCAGCGTAAACCCCTTCGCCTGCGGGCTGTGCGCCATCAGCGACATGAAGTCCATCGCAGGCTCAGCGGCACCACGTTCCTGGTACAGCTTGGCGATCGCCCCGAAGAACTGCTGACGCGCAGCGTCGACCTCTGCCTGCGTCTCGACGATCTGGCCGGGGCCAGGGGTGACCGTCATGATGTCAGACCAGAAGGTCAGCTCGCGGCGACGCTCCTGCGGGTAGTTGAACAACGTCGCGAGCGTCATCGCGGTGAGCTCGATCGACACCTTGTCGACCCAGTCAAACTCTTCACCGATCGGTAGCGCGTCGAGGATGCCGGCGATGCGCTCGCGAATCAGCGGCTCGAGGTCGGCAAGGTTCGCCGGGCCGACACTCTCTGAGACGGCACCACGGTGCAGACCGTGCTCCGGCGGGTCCATCGACAGCAGCGTCTTGATGCCACCCTCGTTGTCGGCCTGAATCTGCTCGGGCGTGCGCGTGTCGTTCTCGGGCGCGTAGCCGATGAGCTCACGGTCGGGGCGGTTCGCCCCGATGGTGATGCCGGCCTCGTTCGAGTACGTCACCGAGTCGGTGTCGATCTTGATGATGTCGTCCCACTTGGTCACCGACCAGTAGTCGCCATGCTCGCTGTCCTCGGTCGACGTGAAGTGCACGGGGTCTTCGGCGCGAAGGCGCTCGAACTTCCAGAACATCTCCTCGTTCGGGAACGATTCGATCGCAGCCGGGTCAATCTTCTCAAGCGGCATCGCATAGATACGGGCGCGAGCTTCGAGCTGCTTAGCAGTCGGCTCGGCCGCCAAGATCTCGGGCGTGTTGTCGCGCACTGTTTCGGGTGTCACAGTTGTCATGATCTGTCCTTCTCCAGACTAATTCGTGCTTCGTTGCTACTACTGCGTCGGGTCGCGTGGCGCCTAGGTGCCGGCGACCTTGACGACGAGCCCGTCGATCTGGTCGCTCACCTGAATCTGGCAGCAGAGGCGGCTGTTGGGCTCAACACCGAACGTGCCATCGAGCATGGCCTCTTCCATGTCGGTGCGCGGGCCAGTTGCCGCAAGCCAGTCGGGCTCAACGTAAACGTGGCAGGTCGCGCACGAGGCAACTCCACCGCAGTCACCGTCGATGCCGGGAACCGAGTTGTTGACGGCCTCCTGCATCAAGAATTCGCCGTCTTCGGCGTCAATGACCTGGGCCGAGCCATCTGCAAGATTGAAAGTGATCTTCGCCACCATGGACTCCTTCGTCTCAAACGACACGGCCTCTGTGCCACGTCTCTAGAATTACGTTCTAATAATGACATAAGTGCGGCGCGTTGTCATCTACTGACAACGCGCCGCACTGTTAAGCGTCGGCGGCCGCTGCTATGCGTCGAGACGGCTCGGGATGATCACGGTCATGCTGTCGTATCCCTTTGCGAAGTTGTTGTACGCGCGCACCGGCTCGCCAACAACCTTGACCTCGGGGAAACGCTTGAGAATCTCTTCCCACGCAAGGCGCAACTGCAATTCGCCGAGGCGGTTACCAAGGCAACGGTGGATGCCGAAGCCAAACGACAGGTGCTGACGCGGGTTCTTCCGGTCGATGATGAACTCGTTCGGACGATCGAGCTTGGTGTCATCGCGGTTACCC
>JAKOTS010000084.1 GCA_029777095.1 Actinomycetes bacterium
GGGTAACCGCGATGACACCAAGCTCGATCGTCCGAACGAGTTCATCATCGACCGGAAGAACCCGCGTCAGCACCTGTCGTTTGGCTTCGGCATCCACCGTTGCCTTGGTAACCGCCTCGGCGAATTGCAGTTGCGCCTTGCGTGGGAAGAGATTCTCAAGCGTTTCCCCGAGGTCAAGGTTGTTGGCGAGCCGGTGCGCGCACACAACAACTTCGCCAAGGGCTACGACAGCATGACGGTGATCATCCCGAGCCGCTACGACGCGTAGGGATTCCATCTAGATTGACCGAGTGCGGCGCGTTGTGAGCAGGTGACAACGCGCCGCACTCGCGTCATTTCGGCCAATCCTTGAGAGGGATGCTCGGAATCTCGGTGAAGTCGCACCCCCAGGTCTGAAGTGCTGATAGGGCGCGGTATCATCGTTACTACGGGTGGGAACGACACCGCTCGAACCGCAATACCGGGACCGGGCCGTGTGCCCAAAGAAACCTAGAGGAACACGCGAAGCGGCGTACAAATCTGGAACTCTCCCGAAACCGGTTTCTGAAACCGGTCGCTGGAATCGTTGCACTCACACCTGATGCGACAAGCCAGCGAAGGCGAAGCGCCCCTGGTGTGGAGCGAAACGCGGCGATCATGCCCCACTCTGGGCTCAACACATTGAACGAAATTCTCGTGCGGCATGCGTCGCCGGGCGACAACATGAGGAAACCATGTCACTAAACACAGTCGTCATCATTGGTGGTGGCCAGGCAGGCTACCAGACCGCGGCTTCGCTGCGGCAGCAGGGCTTCACCGGCAAGGTCACTATCGTCAATAACGAGCCGGGGCTGCCCTACCAGCGTCCCCCGCTCTCGAAGGGCTACCTGCTCGGCACGCTCAGCGCGCAGCACCTGCTGCACCGCAACGAGAAGTGGTACGCGGGTCAGGACGTCGAGGTCCTCGCGGGCCACGCTGTCGAGATCGACCGCGACGGCAAGCGGGTCGTCCTCGAAGACGGCTCGGCGCTCGCATACGACCACCTTGTGCTCGCCACCGGCGCGCACAACCGCAAGCTTCCTGCCCCCGGCGCCGACCTCGCTGGCGTGTTCGGCATGAAGACCCAGGCCGATGCTGATGCGGTCTCGGAGCGCGTGCGCGCTGCGAAGAACGTTGTCGTCGTCGGTGCAGGATTCATCGGCCTCGAGTTCGCTTCGGTCGCGGCCAAGCTCGGCGCGAAGGTGCACGTACTGGAGCTGGCAGACCGCCCGATGGCCCGTGCCCTTTCTGTTCCCACGTCGCAGCGCTTCCGTGCTGCCCACGAGGGCTGGGGAGTAACGTTTGACTTCGGCCTCGGCCTTGACCGCATCGAGGGTGAGGACGGCGAGGTTCGCCGTGTCATCGCGAGCGACGGTCGTGTGCTCGAAGCAGACCTGGTCGTCTACGGCATCGGTGTGATTCCGAACACGGTGCTGGCAGAAGAAGCTGGTCTCGAAATTTCGAACGGCATCCTCGTTGATGGGCTACTGCAGACGAGCGACCCAGACATCTCGGCGGTCGGCGACGCCGTCAACTTCCCCTGCGTACAGCTGGACTCGGCGCCCACGCGCCTCGAGTCGGTCCAGAACGCCGCCGACCAGGCGCGCGCACTCGCGGCTCGTCTGATGGGCAAGCCGGCAGATTACATCGCGCTGCCGTGGTTCTGGTCGGACCAGGGCGACCTCAAGCTGCAGATCGCCGGCATGTCGAACGGCTACGACAACACCGTCGAGCTCGAGGTTGCCGATGAGAAGCAGATGATTGTGCTCTGCTTCAGGGGCGACGAGTTGCTCGCAATCGAGACGGTCAACCGTCCGGGAGAGCACATGATTGCGCGTCGTATTCTTGCCGGCGAAGCCGCGCTCACCCCCGAGGTTGCTGGCGCCGCCGGCTTCAACCTCAAGGAGTGGGAGCAGGCCAGCACCGCCGTTCCGGTGGGCTAGTCACAGTACGTTTATGAGAGCGCCCGTCGCAGCGAAAGCTGCGGCGGGCGCTCTTGTGTGCGCGGCGGGGGCCGCGAGGGCGCACGAGTGATGCGCGACTGCCGCTACGGCGTGGTTGCCTTGACGAAGTCGCGCAGGAGTCCAAGCTGGCTCCCGATGAGCTCGGGGAGCGATGCGCCGGGCGCCTTGAGCCACGATTCGTAGGCAGACAGGCTCATGCTGAGGCTGACGTGACCTATGAGTTCTGGCAGGGCATCGTCAGTTGCAAGCCCGGTCCGGCCGGCGACGAAATCGGCAACCACCCGGCGCCATGCCGCGTATCGCAACACAGAGTGCGCCTGGAGCGCGGGCGTCTCGAGCACGAGCCTCATGCGCTCGATGTGGGGCGGGTCTGCGTCGGCTCCGAACTCGTTGAACTGGCGCACGCCCAAATACAGTGCATCTGCGACCGGGAGGTCGGTGGGGGTCGCCGCAAGGATGCTGCGGAAGTGGTCAAGTGTCGCATCGAACTGGCCCCAGGGGATGTCGTTCTTCGACTCGAAATAGCGAAACAGTGTGCGCCGGCCGACCCCGACCTCGCGGGCAATCGCCTCGAGCGTGGTGCCCTCGAAGCCGTGTTGCGCAAACAGGCGGAACGCGGCCCGTTCGATGTCGGCGTGTGAAGTGACAACGGGCCTCCCGAGCGCCGCCGTGGGGCGGTCTTCGGCGGAAAGCTGGGCTGACATAGTGGCTGTAAATATACCAACGGTGCCGCACCCAGGACAGTGGTGTGCAGGTATAAGTCAGCCCACGCTTTCTTTTTGGCCCTGAGTGCCATTATGATTATCGACAGGGTTCACGCGCGACGTTGCGATGTGCCCTGTGGTGGGGCATTGCGCCGCATCCAAATCTTCACCGGCACTCACGCGAGTGTCTGCGGGGCCGGCGTGAAGCCGCCCATCGCACCTGAGCTGAGAAGAGCGAACCAATGAAGCTGAACCCTTGGAAGCAGAACCCGTGGTTTGAGAGCGTCGCCGTCGCTCAGCGCCGCGCGAAGAAGCGCCTGCCGGCGCCGGTATACGCGGCACTTGTGGCTGGTTCTGAGCGCGGTCAGACGCTCGATGACAACGAAGCGGCATTCAAGGAGATTCAGTTCGCCCCGCACGTTGCCGGCCTCAAGACCGAGCGTTCGATGGCGACCCGCGTTCTGGGCATCGACATCTCGCTCCCCGTCATCATCTCGCCCACGGGCGTGCAGGCAGTGAACCCCGAGGGTGAGGTCGCGGTTGCCCGCGCCGCCGGTTCGCGCGGCACGATCATGGGTCTGTCGAACTTCGCCTCGAAGTCGGTCGAAGAGGTCACCGCAGCCAACCCCAACACGTTCTTCCAGATGTACTGGACGGGCGACCGCGACACGATGGTGCAGCGGATGCAGCGCGCCCACGCGGCCGGAGTCAAGGGGCTCATGGCCACCCTCGACTGGTCGTTCTCGATGGGTCGAGACTGGGGTAGCCCCGAGATCCCGGAGAAGGTGAACTTCGGCGCAGCACTGAAGCTCGGCCCGCAGGTCATTCTGCGGCCGGCGTGGCTCTGGAGCTTCGCGCGGACCTTCCAGATCCCCGACCTCACGGCCCCCAACCTCGCAGCCCCGGGCGCGAAGAAGGGCCCGACGTTCTTCGGTGCCTACTACGAGTGGATGACGACCCCGCCGCCGACGTGGGAAGACGTTGTCTGGATGCGCGAGCAGTGGGCGCAGATCAGCGGCACGCCATTCCTCCTCAAGGGCGTTGGCCGTGTCGACGACGCGAAGCGCGCCGTTGACTCCGGCGTCGACGCCATCTCGGTCTCGAACCACGGTGGCAACAACCTTGACGGCACTCCCGCGTCCATTCGTCTCCTCCCCCCGATCGCCTCGGCTGTCGGCGACCAGGTTGAGGTGCTGCTTGACGGTGGCATACGTCGTGGTTCCGACGTCGTGAAGGCCGTGGCTCTCGGTGCTCGCGCCGTCATGATCGGCCGTGCGTACCTCTGGGGTCTGGCTGCCAACGGCGAGGCCGGCGTGGGCAACGTGATCGACATCATGCGTTCGGGCATTGACTCGTCGATGCTGGGCATGGGCGTCTCGTCGCTCGATGAGCTGCGCCCCGAGCTGTTCGACATTCGCGAAGGATTCTCGCGCCGCGCAGGCGTCGAGGGCCGCTCGCTCAGCGAACTCTAAGCGGCAACAAAATATCCCGGCACCCTTCGTGGGGGCCGGGATATTTTTGTTTCAGGATGCCTGATCAGTCGGTGAACTGCATCGAGTCGATGTCTTGACCCGGGCGGTAGACGTCGCCGAGGAGGCGCGAGCCGTCGAACGTGAGCTTCGCGGTTGCTTGCAGGGGGTCGGTCCCGGCGACGCGGGTGATCTCGGCGAGGTCGAGGCGCAGGTCGTCAGCGTCGTGGCCGGTGCGCACGCTGATCACGCCGTTGTCGCCCTCCCAGGTGATGATGGGGTCGGCGATGATGACGGCGAGGAAGCCGCCGTGCGCGTTCATGTCGACGTGACCGGAGAAGCTCCAGGTGGTGTCGGTGATCTCGGCTTCTGGGAAGACGAAGTCGACGCCCTCGTGGGTCACGTCATCCGAGACCTCGATGGTGCCAGCGGCGCCGCGCACGTAGCCTTGAAAGCTTTCTTTAATGGGCCAGCGCAATTTCACAATTGACTCCTTCGTCATGCTTCGTCTGTGCCGCCGACGTGCACCGGGGGAGGTGTGCGGCACTTCTCCAACAATATCGTGGAGGCTGCGGCATCCCGCGCATTTGTTGCTTGAACGGAAGAGCCCCGCACGCCCTTCGAAGAGAGCGTGCGGGGCCCGATACCGCGATCGTGCTGCGGCGTGCTGCTTAGAGCGCGACCTCGAAGAGGCCGGCTGCGCCCATGCCGCCACCGACGCACATCGTGACGACGACGTACTTGACGCCGCGACGCTTGCCTTCGATGAGGGCGTGACCAACCGCGCGAGCGCCGGTCATGCCGAACGGGTGACCGATCGAGATGGCGCCACCGTTGACGTTGAAGCGCTCGGGGTCGATGCCGAGCGTGTCGCGCGAGTAGAGCGTCTGCGAAGCGAACGCCTCGTTGAGCTCCCACAGGCCGATGTCGTCGATGGTCAGGCCGTGGAGCTTCAGGAGCTTCGGCACTGCGGCGACCGGGCCGATGCCCATCTCGTCAGCGTCGACACCGGCAACGGCCATGCCGCGGTAGGTGCCGAGGGGCTGCAGGCCGCGACGCGAGGCCTCCTTGGCCTCCATCAGGACTGCTGCCGATGCGCCGTCCGAGAGCTGCGAGGCGTTGCCCGCGGTGATGGTCGAGGTGGCCGAAGCGGTGCCGTCGGGCAGGACTGCCTTGAGCGCGCGGAGGTCTTCGAGCTTGGTGCTGGGGCGGTTGCCCTCGTCCTTCGTGAGGAGCACGTCTTCGTACGTGACGTCGCCCGTCTCGCGGTCGACGAGCTTCTTGCGCGAAGCGAGCGGGACGATCTCGTCGTCGAACGCGCCGGCTGCCTGGGCGGCCGCGGTGCGCTGCTGCGAGATGAACGAGTACTCGTCCTGAGCCTCGCGCGAGATGCCGTAGCGCTCTGCAACGATCTCGGCGGTGTGCAGCATCGGCATGTAGATGCCGGGGATGTTCTCTTCAAGCCACGGGTTGCGCGCACGCTCGCCCTTGGAGGACGGCATGAGCGAGACGCTCTCGACGCCACCACCAACGGTGATGTCGAAGCCGTCGACGATGATTTCCTTGGCAGCGGTTGCGATGCCCATGAGCCCCGAGGAGCACATGCGGTCGATCGTCATACCGGCGACCGAGGTGGGCAGGCCTGCGCGCAGGAGCGCCTGGCGAGCAACGTTGCCGCCGGTGGTGCCCTTCTGGATCGCGTTACCGAGGACGACGTCTTCGACCTCAGCACCCTCGAGGCCCGCACGGCTCACCGCGTGCTGGATGGCGTGGCCCGCGAGGACCTGGCCGTCGGTGTCGTTGAACGCTCCACGACCTGCACGGCCAATCGGCGTACGGGCGGTCGAGACGATGACTGCTTCCCTCATGGATATTCTCCTTCGTTGTGTTCCGCTAAGTCGCAGATCTGTTGGGGTCTAGGGGGTCTAGACGGTCTAGATGGTTGAGATGTGCTCGCGTCGCTGCGAGCGCATCCTCACGATCTGAGTTTGCCAGGCCTTCCCAGCCGCGGCGCCAGCGGAGTCCGCTGGTGATCTCCCAGGGGCTGGCGTGAGGCTGCGCGGCGCGCGCGGCAGCGACCTCGGCAAGCCGGCCGACGAGTCGTTCGCGCAGTTGCGCGCTCCGTTCGGCAAGGCCCCGAAAATGGTATTCGTGGCCGGGGCAAATCTGAAAGTCGCTCCAAGGTGCGATCTTGTCGAGCGACGCGAGATAGCCACCGAGGGTGTCGACATCGGGCCGGTCTTCGAACGCACCAATATTTGGGTGGATGCTCGGCAACACGTGATCGCCGGTAAAAAGCACCTCTTCGTCTTCGTCAACAACGCAGATGCTCCCGGCGGTGTGGCCGGGTGTCAACACCACGCGCAACCGGCGGCCGGGGAGGGGGAGCATCGCACCGTCTTCGAGTGCGAGTGTCGTGCGGTGCTGCGAAAACTCGTGCGCGCGGCCGCGCTTTCGATTCGTGAGCTCGGTCACAACCTCAGCCGGTGCTCCACTGGCGGCAAGCCAGTTCGAGTAGGCCTCGACGCGCGCCTCGGCGGCGGGGGTGCCTTCGACGGGCCACGCTTCGAGGGGGTGCAGGCCAAACCACGCGCCGGTGTCGGCCATGAGCTTCTCTGCCGCGCCCATGTGATCCCAGTGCCAGTGCGTTGCGACGATCCCGATGAGGCCGCGCAGCTCGAGGCCGGCTTCGTCGATGCCGCCGAGCAGCTGTGCGCGGCCCGCTGGAGTGTCGGCGCCGGGGTCGATCACAATGAAGCGGTCGTCGTCGCCGACAACGAGGTAGGCGAAGGTATAGCGGACGGGCAGGTCGCAGGTGACGGGAACGGCCCAGACGCGCGACGAGATGCGCTCAATCGCGGGCACCCGGCCGGCCCGGCGCGCAGCGCTATCGACCACTTCGTGGGTCGCGATCATGAATGGCTCCGGGTGACGTCGACAGTGACTACAAACGACGGGTATTTCGCTCTTTTTTCATCCTAGGGCTTGCCGCTCAGCGCCGCGACTTTAGTTGCATGAACGTGAAGAAGTCGTTGACAAAAACGGGATTGTCGGCCGCGAGATCTCGGCCCCGGGGCGCCTCTCCTTCGTTAAGCTGGGGCCATGCACGGTGAATACAAGGTCCCTGGCGGCAAGCTCGTCGTGGTCGACCTCGAACAGCGCGACGGCCGCATTGCCGACTTCCGCCTCGCGGGCGACTTCTTTCTTGAGCCCGACGAGGCGCTCTCGGCGATCGTCGATGCAGTGAATGGGATGCCGGTTGAATCCGACGTCCCCACCATCGCTGCCGCGGTGCGCGCTGCGCTGCCCGACGGGGCTCAGCTTTTGGGTTTCACTCCCGACTCCGTGGGCACGGCCGTGCGCCGAGCGATGATCACCGCACCGGGTTGGCGCGACTTTGAATGGCAGCTCGTGCACGAGCCCGCGGTCTCGCCCGCGATGAACTTGGCCCTCGACGAGGTGCTGACCCAGCGCGTGGGCGATGGTCGCCGTGTTCCGACGCTGCGAATCTGGGAGTGGAACGAGTCGGCCGTCGTGATCGGTTCGTTCCAGTCGTATCGCAACGAGGTCGATGAGGAACAGGCAAAACAGCACGGCTTTCAGGTCGTGCGGCGGATTTCCGGTGGCGGCGCCATGCTGATGGCCAAAGACGCGATCATCACATATTCGCTCTATGTGCCGGGTGAACTCGTCGCCGGCATGACGTTCGCCGATTCATACGCGTTCCTTGACGACTGGGTGCTCCAGGCCTTGCGCGCGGTGGGCATTGACGCGATCTACCAGCCGCTGAACGACATCGCGAGCCCAAGCGGCAAGATCGGTGGGGCCGCTCAGAAGCGGCTCGCAAACGGTGGCGTCTTGCACCACGCGACGCTCAGTTATGACATGGACGGCGAGGTGATGACGCAGGTGCTGCGCATCGGTCGCGAGAAGATGAGCGACAAGGGCACGGTTTCGGCGGCCAAGCGCGTCGACCCGTTGCGCTCGCAGACCGGGCTTTCTCGGGCGGCGATTATCGAGTCGTTTGAGCGCACGTTCACGACGCTCTACGGCGCGACCCCCGGGCATATCACCGAAGAGGAATATGCCGAGGCTCGCGAGCTGGTTGCGACGAAGTTCGACACGCAGGCCTGGCTGCACCGAGTTCCATGAGCGACGCCACGGGGGAGCAGGGCGACTTGCAACCGGCGGCCGACGCGGTGCCCGAGGCATCCGTCACCATCATCGAAGCCGACAACCTCGTCGCGCTCGCCACGCTGCAAGACGCGTCGTTTCAGCTGATCTATCTCGACCCGCCGTTCAATACGGGCCGGGCGCAGAAGAAACAGGTCGAGTCGGCGTTGCGGCGCCCGGAGCCGGAACCGGAGCCGGAGCCAGAACCCGAGCCGGAGGCGGCTGGAGAAAAGTCCGCCGCAAAGCCCGCAGTCGATCCGGCCGAGGCGATTGATAGTTCGCGGATCCGGCGAGGTTTTCACGGCCTGAGCTACGAACGAATTCGGGGCCAGCTGCGCGAGTACGACGACCAGTTCGACGACTACTGGGGCTTTCTCGAGCCGCGACTGACCGAGGCCTGGCGCCTCCTGCGTGACGACGGCACGCTCTACCTCCACCTCGACTACCGCGAGGCCCACTACGCCAAGGTCATGCTCGATGCGCTGTTTGGGCGCGAGTGTTTCTTGAACGAGCTCATCTGGTCGTACGACTTCGGCGGCAAGACGAATAAGCGCTGGCCCACCAAGCACGACACGATTCTTGTGTACGTGAAAAACCCCGATGCCTACCACTTCGATTCGGCGGCGGTCGATCGCGAACCGTACATGGCGCCGGGACTCGTCACACCCGAGAAGGCGGCGCGCGGCAAGCTGCCCACGGATGTCTGGTGGCACACGATTGTGCCGACATCGGGCAAGGAGAAGACCGGATACCCCACCCAGAAGCCGGCCGGCATCCTGCGGCGGATCGTGCAGGCGTCGTCGCGCCCCGGCGACACCGTGCTCGACTTCTTCGCGGGGAGCGGCACGACGGGTGCCGTGGCGCACTCGTTAGGGCGGAACGCCGTGTTGGTCGACAACAACCCCGAGGCAATCGCGGTGATGCAGCGGCGGATGCCGTGGGCCCGTGTGACCCGCCCCTGAATCGTCGGACTGAAATTCACCGCCCCGCGCGGGCCCGGCCGGCAATAGTATGGGCGGCATGCGATTCGGAACCTTTATTCCCCAGGGCTGGCGTCACGATCTGGTCGGCATTGAGCCAGCCGCACAGTGGCAGGCGATGAACGACCTCGCGCAGTATGTTGACGCAGGGCCCTGGGAATCGCTCTGGGTGTACGACCACTTCCACACCGTGCCCGTGCCGAGCGAAGAGCCGACGCACGAGGCGTGGACCCTGATGGCGGCCTTCGCGGCCACCACCTCCCGCGTGCGTCTTGGGCAGATGTGCTCGTGCATGACGTACCGCAATCCGGCGTACCTCGCGAAGATTGCGGCCACGGTCGACATCATCTCGGGCGGCCGCGTCGAGATGGGTATTGGCGCCGGCTGGTACGAGCACGAGTGGCGTGCCTACGGCTACGGGTTCCCGTCGGCGGGTGAGCGCCTCGGGCGCCTCGACGAGGGTGTGCAGATCATGCAGCAGGCATGGCGCACCGGGAGCGCAACGCTTGATGGCAAGCACTATCAAGTGGATGGCGCGATCGTGCGTCCGCTCCCGCTGCAGGCCGGTGGCATTCCCACCTGGATCGCCGGTGGTGGCGAAAAGGTGACGCTGAAGATTGCTGCGAAGTATGCGCAGTACACGAACTTCTCGGGGATCCCGGAGGAGTTCGACCAGAAGAGTGCGCTCCTGCGCGCCCACACGATCGAGGTTGGCACCGACTTCGACGCGATCGTGCGATCGAGCAACTACAACACGGTGATCGCCGAGACCGAGGCGGAGGTGGCCGACCGCCTCGATGCGATCGAAGCGCGCGTTGCGCCGTACCTGGGCGAGCGCACCGCGGGTTTCATGCGCGACTACCGTTCCGGGCGGGCGCTGTGCGTGGGCACACCCGAGCAGATCATCGAGCGACTGACCGACATGAAGTCGCGCGGGCTCGCATACGCGATCCACTACTTCCCCGAGGCGGCATATGACCGCTCCGGCATGGACCTGTTCGCGCAGAAGGTTATTCCGGCGCTGGCGTAGCGTCGGTCACCCGGGCGGGCACGCGCACGAGCGCGAACAGCTGCTCAAGCTGCGCGGCCATGTCGATCGTTGGGTCGTGCATCCACTGCACCTGCAGGCCGTCCGCCAGCGCGATGAGCGTGACGGCGAACGAAGCGGCATCGACCGTGGGCAAGAACTCGCCCCGGGCCTGCAACGCCTCGATCGCTCGCGTGAAGTACGTTCGCATGTTGCTGTAGCGCTGGGTGAAGTACGCGTGCGCCGTGTGGCTCGAGTCGACTGACTCGGATGAGAGCGCGGCATACAGCTGCACAAGCCCCGGCACCTCGGCGTTGTGCCTGATGATCTGCAGGTAGTTGGTGACCATCTCGACTGGGTCGAGATCGTCCATCGTCGCCGCGCTCAGGAGGGTCGCGGTGTCGACCTCGTCGCGCTTGCGGAGCACCTCGGCGAAGAGGTCGTCTTTGCTGTCGAAATAGTGCAATAGCCCGGCCTGGCTGAGCCCGACCGCCTCGGCGAGCTCGCGCACGGAGGCGCGCCGATAGCCGTGTGTAGCGATCACTTCAAGCGCGGTGAGGAGGATCTCATCGCGCTTTGCCACGCCCTTGGCGTATGCACCTCTTCGAGTCACCCCTTGACTGTAGGCCGGATGCCCCTTGCCTTTCAATACCGAATGTCATACTGTTTTCGACAAGTTCAATGAAGAACGCTCCTGAGCGATAAGGAATCGCCATGTCGACACCATCTGACGCTCTGCAACCGGCCGACCCCGCGGATGTGGAGGCGCTCAGTTTTATCGAAGACGCGTCCGGCAACCAAGACCCTCCTCCCGCAATCAAGGGGGTGCGGCGGCTACTCGGCTGGATCATCCCGGCAAACCTCGCGATTTTCTTGATCTGGGGCGCCGTGCCCGGGATCCTGCTGCCGCAGCAGATCACCCTTCTTGACCCCGACCCGGTGCGCAAGGTTGCGAACCTTGCCGTGATCATGACGATCAGCGCATTTGCGGCAATGCTCGCGCAGCCGATCGCGGGCCAAATCTCTGACCGCACGCGCTCGAAGTATGGGCGCCGTGCGCCGTGGATGTTCCTTGGCGCCCTCGCTGGCGCGCTCTCGCTTGTCGGCCTTGCCTTTGCGAACAGCCTGGTCGGCGTGGCCATCGGTTGGGTGCTCGTGCAGGTTTGCTACAACTTTGCGCAGGGCCCGCTGAGCGCAATCATGCCCGATCGTGTGCCGCTCTCGCGGCGCGGCACGTTCGCCGCGCTGTCGGGCATCGGCCTGATGGTCGGGGCCCTCGGTGGCCAGATCATCGGCTCGCTCTTCTTCAATAGCATCGCGGTTGGCTACATCTTCTTCGCCGTTTTCTCGGTGGTCATGCTGACGCTGTTCATCATCTTCAACCCCGACTATCCGAGCACCGATCTCGCCCGCGAGCCGTTCAAGCTTGGCGACTTCCTGCGCACGTTCTGGGTCAGCCCGCGTCAACACCCCGACTTTTTCTGGGCATTCACCGGCCGGCTCCTGCTCTACACCGGTTATTTCGCGGTCATCGGGTATCAGTTGTTCATCCTGACCGACTACCTGCACGTCGAAAAGCCCGAGACCGTGATCCCGTTGATCGGAATCATCAGCCTCGCTGGCATCCTGCTCGCCACCGTCGTGTCGGGCCCGCTGTCTGACAAGCTCGGCCGGCGCAAGATCTTCGTGTTCATCTCCTCGATCGTCACGGGCATCGCGCTGATCTTCCCTTGGGTCTCGCCCACGCTCGGATCCTGGATGATCATGACGTTCATCGCAGGCCTCGGATTCGGCATGTTCCAGGCCGTCGACACCGCGCTCATGAGCGAGGTGCTGCCATCGGCCAAGTCGTTTGCGAAGGACCTCGGTGTGGTCAACATCGCGGCGACTCTGCCCCAGACGCTCGCGCCGGGTGTCGCGGGAGCCATCGTGCTGACGTTTGGGTACGCGGGCCTCTTCCCGATCGGCATCGTGCTCAGCGTGCTGGGCGCATTCGCGGTGTGGCCGATCAAGGCGGTGCGCTAGCTGTGGCGAAAACCGAGGCGCCGAAGTATGTTTCGAGCGAGGCGGCAACGCCGCGCCCGATCGGGATGCTTTGGGCAGCCGCCGTGCTGTTCACCGTCTTCGTCATCATGGCCGTCGCCGTGGCGTTCAACCCGGAGGCCCCGTTCACCCAGGGCCTCGACAACTGGTGGCGCGGGATCATCGGGCAAGCGCCCAGCGAGACGCTCTACACCGGCGCGCTCGCGATGTTCTTCCAGAACCTCGGTCAGATCCCGGGGGCGGTGCTGACAATCATCATCATCCCCCTCGTGCTGGTTGCTGTCGGTCGATGGCGCTCGTCGCTGTTCTTTCTCTCGGCGTTGGTCTTCGGCCCGGCCGTGATCTCGCAAGTGACAAAGAACCTGGTCGATCGCCCGCGCCCAGCGCTCGATGAGGCAGCCGGACTCTATGGCCCGCTCTTCATGGTCGATCACGGCTCGTTCCCCTCCGGCCACGCGGTCACGGCGGGAGCCATCGCCTTCGCGGTGGCCGCACTCATTCCGAGCTCGCGGCACACGCTACGGAAGATCTGGTGGGTGCTCGCCGCGCTCCTCATGGTGGGAATGATGTGGCAGCGCACACTCATCAACGCCCACTGGCTCTCCGACGCATTCTTCGGACTCATCGCCGGCGCCCTCGGCGCCCTCCTGATGTGGTGGCTCTTCTGGCCGCTCTTGCGCGCCGACTATGGTCGCCCGGTCTGGTTCATGCATCGCGGAGAGCGCGCACTTGCCGCATCGCGAGCGACGAGCTGAGGCATCCAATTTTCGTTCACGCGCCCACACGGACGCACCGAACCTCGAAGAAAGCGAACACATGACGCACACACATACCGCGGCCGCAGCGCTTGTCGCGAAGATGACGCTCGAAGAGAAGGCATCACTGACGAGCGGCGACAGCTTCTGGACGACGAAGGCGGTCGAACGCGTGGGCGTGCCCTCGGTGATGTTGACCGACGGCCCGCACGGGCTGCGCAAGCAGCGCGCAAACTTTGACCACCTTGGCATCGGCGACAGCGTGCCGGCGACCTGCTTCCCGCCCGCGGTGGGGCTGGGTTCGTCGTGGGACGCCGACTTGGCGCACCGGGTGGGGGCTGCGCTCGGGCTCGAATCGGCGATCGAGAACGTTGCCGTGATCCTTGGCCCGGGCGTGAACATCAAGCGCTCGCCGCTGTGCGGTCGCAACTTTGAGTACTTCTCCGAAGACCCGATCGTCGCGGGCGTGATGGGTGCCGCGCTGGTGCAGGGCACGCAGACGATGGGCGTGGGCACATCGCTGAAGCACTTCGCGGCAAACAACCAGGAGCACGACCGCATGCGCTCATCGAGCGACATCGACCCGCGCCCACTCCGCGAGATCTACCTGCGCGGGTTCCAGCGCGTCGTCGAAGACGCCCAGCCGGCCACGGTGATGTGCTCGTACAACCGCATCAACGGCGTGTACGCGTCTGAAGACCCATTCCTGCTCACCCGTGTGTTGCGCGAAGAGTGGGGTTTTGCAGGCTTCGTCGTTTCTGATTGGGGCGCGGTCAACAACCGCGTGGCTGGGCTTGCCGCTGGCATGGACCTCGAGATGCCCTCAAGCGGCGGTCGTACCGATGCCGAGATCGTCGCGGCGGTGCGCGATGGCTCGCTCGATGAGGCGGTGTTGGATGCCTCGGCCACCCGCGTCGCCGCGCTCGCGACCGCGTGGTCGGCCGCCCCGCGCGTTGCTGGTCCCCTCGACGTCGATGCGCACCACGCCCTCGCACGCGAGGCCGCCGGGCGTTCGATCGTCCTCCTGAAGAACGACGGTGGAGTGTTGCCGTTGCGCGCCGCGCAGAGCGTTGCGGTGATCGGGGCATTCGCCACCGATCCGCGCTATCAGGGCGCCGGTAGCTCGCTGATCAGCCCGACCAAGCTCGACAATGCGCTCGACGAGTTCGTCGTTCAGGGCGGCGCTGACAACGTCTCGTTCGCGCAGGGATTCACCAACGATGGTTCGGGCGATGCCGATGCCTTTCGCGCGGAGGCCGTTGCGCTGGCCGCAACCGCCGAGGTGGCCGTCGTGTTCGCCGGGTTGCCCGCGCACCTCGAGTCGGAGGGCTTCGATCGCGAGAATATCGACCTGCCGGCGGTACAACTCGCGCTGATCGACGCGGTGCTCGCGGCAAACCCCCGCACCGTCGTTGTGCTCTCAAACGGCGGTGCCGTGGCGCTGCCGTTTGCCGAGCGGGTGCCCGCAATCGTCGAGGCCTGGCTGCTTGGCCAGGCCGGTGGGAGTGCGACTGTAGACGTGCTCTATGGTGCGGTCAACCCTTCAGGAAAACTGACCGAGACGATCCCGCTCAGCCTCGAAGACACCCCGGCGTTCTTGAACTTCCCGGGCGAGCAGGGGCACGTGCGCTACGGCGAGGGCCTGTTCGTGGGCTACCGCTGGTACGACGCGCGCAACATGGCGGTGGCGTATCCATTTGGGCACGGCCTTTCGTACACGAGCTTTGCGTACGGCGATGCAACGGCCGCGGTTGAAGCCGACGGCAACATCACGGTGAAGGTGACCGTGACAAACACGGGCGACCGAGCCGGCCGCGAGGTCGTGCAGGCGTACTCAGGTCTGGCGTCGGAGGCCGTGCAGCGGCCCGAGCGCGAGCTGAAGGCGTTCGCCGTCATCGCGCTCGAACCCGGTGAGAGCGGCGAGGTGTCGCTCACGGTGCGCCGCGCAGACCTCGCGTACTGGCATGTCGCCGCCGACCGCTGGGTCGTCGAGGGTGGCGACTATGCGATCGATGTCGCGGCGTCGAGCCGCGACATCCGCTCGCAGGTCACCGTCGCCGTCGAAGGCGATGCCCTGCTGTTGCCGCTGACCCGGGAGTCGTCGCTCGCTGAGGTGTTCGCGCACCCGGTGGCGGGCCCGATCGTGCAGGGCATGATGGCGCAGCTGACCGATGTCGTTGGCGGAGACGATGCGGCCGGTGGCATGGACATGCAGAAGATGTTGGCGTCGTTCCCGATCGGACGCATTGGCATGATCGCGGGCGAGGCGGGCTCGCCCGAGGTCATCGACCAGCTCCTCGCGATGGCGAACGCGCCGCAAGGCTAACCGTCACGACGAGCACGCAAGAAGGGCGGCGCGATCCGAGATCGTGCCGCCCCTCTTTGCGTTTGTGTGCGCGTGCGCGTGCGTGCGCGTGTGCGTGGCGCGATGCGCCTATACCTCGCCGCCCTGCGCGAGGTATTCGCGGTGCATCGAGCACTGCAGCAGCGCCGAGTACAGGAAGAAGCTGGCGAGGTTCTCCCAGCCGGCGGTCCAGGTGAGCTTCGACGCCGTCTCCCACACCGACAGCTCGGGGTTTTCGGCCAGCACCACGGAGATTTCGCGCGCGCGGCGCAGGTGGTGCTCGCCCGACTGCGCGGCACGGCCCGCGATGCCATTGAAGCGGTAGCCGTGCCCGGGGAAGACCTCGTAGTGGTCATATGCCGAAACGCGGCGCAGCCCGGCGAGGTAGTCGGCGAGCGGGTTGGTGTCGGTGGGCGCACCGAGACCGAGGCCGGCGTGCATGTTCGGCAGCACGTGGTCGCCGGTGATCAAGAATTTGCGGTCGTCATCGCGCAGGCAGAAATGGCCGCCGGTGTGCCCGGGGGTCCACATGACCGTGAGCGAAATGCCGGGCCACGCGATGACCTCGCCGTCTTCGAGAAGCCGGTCGATGTGTACCAAACCGCCGGTCGAGGCCTCGCCGTTCATCACGCGCTCGAGTTCGGGAAGGCGATCTTCGGGCACACCCCAACTGTCGAGGTTGGCGGCAAGCGCCTTCGCGGCCCAGTTGGTGCCGTCGAGCGCGTGCTGCTCTTCACGGTGCATCACGAGCGGGGCGCCGGTTGCAGTGCGAATGCGGTTTGCCATGCCGAGGTGATCGGGGTGCATGTGCGTGACGACGATCGTCTTCACGTCAGAGAGTTGGTTGCCAATGGATGCCACGCCGTCAACGAAGCG
>JAKOTS010000063.1 GCA_029777095.1 Actinomycetes bacterium
GATCGCGCTCAAGGTCGAGCGCCGCGACCGCGTCGGCGACAGGATCTTCGTCGACGGCAACACCGCCGCCGCGCTGGGCTGCGTCTATGGTGGCGCTTCGGTTTGCGCGTGGTATCCGATCACCCCGTCGTCGTCGGTGGCGGAAGCCTTTCAGCGCTTCGCGCAGAAGCTGCGCATCGACCCGGTCACCGGCGCGCGGCGCTATTCGATCGTCCAGGCCGAAGACGAACTGGCCTCGATCGGCATGGTCATTGGCGCCGGCTGGAACGGCGCGCGCGCCTTCACCGCCACGTCCGGTCCCGGCATCTCTTTGATGTCCGAGTTCATCGGGCTGGCCTACTTTGCAGAGATCCCGGCGGTGCTGATCAACGTCCAGCGCGGCGGGCCATCGACCGGCATGCCGACGCGTACCCAACAGGCCGATGTACTCGCCTGCGCCTACGCGTCGCACGGTGATACCAAACACGTGCTGCTCTTTCCCGAAGACCCCTACGAATGCTTCGAGATGTCGGCACAGGCCCTCGACCTCGCCGAGCGCCTGCAGACCCCGGTGTTCGTCATGACCGACCTCGACATCGGCATGAACCAGCGTCTGTGTCGCCCCTTCGCCTGGGACGACCAGCGCGAGTACGACCGCGGCAAGGTGATGACCCGTGAAGCCCTCGACGCCGGTGCAGATTTCGGCCGTTACCTCGACGTTGACGGCGACGGCATCCCCTTCCGCACCTATCCGGGCACGCATCCGACCAAGGGCGGTTACTTCACCCGCGGCACGACCAAGAACGCCTATGCCGGTTACTCCGAAGTCGGCGCCGACTACATCTACAACATGCAGCGGCTACGGCAGAAGTTCGAGACGGCAAAGTCGCTGGTGCCGATGCCGGTGCTTACGGCGGCCCGGTACCCGGCGCGTTTCGCCGCCATTTTCTATGGCTCGACGGGGCCGGCGATGCAGGAGGCCATCGACGCGCTCGCCGAACAGGGAATCTACATCAACGCCCTGCGCGTACGCGCCTTCCCTTTCCAGAACGAGATCGCCGACTTCATCGCCTCGCACTCGAAGGTCTTCGTGCTTGAACAGAACTTCGACGGGCAACTGACCACGCTATTGGTCAACGAAGCCGGCGTGAATCCGGCGAGCCTGATCCCGGTACTGCATTACGACGGTACGCCGATCACCGCGCGCTTCATCACCCAGGAGATCGCCGAACGCGTTTCACGCCTGAACGTGCGCCCGCTCCGCGAACACATGGTGGCCTGAGATGACTTACCTTGCCAAACCCAAGCTGCACCACCCCAGCCTCGCCAAGAACCGTGTCGGCTACACCCGTCGCGATTACGAAGGCCGGGTTTCCACCCTGTGTGCCGGCTGCGGCCACGATTCGATCTCGGCGGCGATCATCCAGGCCTGCTGGGAACTCGACATCGAACCGCACCGCGTCGCCAAACTCTCGGGAATCGGCTGTTCGTCGAAGACGCCGGACTACTTTCTCGGCAACTCGCACGGCTTCAACACCGTGCACGGCCGCATGCCCTCGGTGCTTACCGGCGCCTACCTCGCCAACCGGGAACTGATCTACCTCGGTGTTTCCGGCGACGGCGATTCGGCGTCGATCGGCCTCGGCCAGTTTGCGCACGTGCTGCGCCGCGGCGTGAACATGACCTATCTGGTCGAAAACAATGGCGTCTACGGACTCACCAAGGGCCAGTTCTCGGCCACCGCCGACAAAGGATCGAAGTCCAAGAAGGGGCAGACCAATAACGACGCGCCGATCGACCTGGTGACCCTGGCGCTGGTCATGGGCGCCACCTTCGTCGCCCGCAGCTTCTCGGGCGACAAGACACAACTGGTGCCGCTGATCCGGGCCGCACTGGCGCATCCGGGCGCCGCGGTGATCGACGTGCTCTCGCCGTGTATCGCCTTCAACAACCACAGTGGCAGCACCAAGAGCTACGACTATGTCCGCGAGCACAACGAAGCGGTCAACCGCCTCGATTTCTTCCCGCAGCGCGAGGAGATCACCGCCGACTACGGCGCCGGCGAACTGATCGAGGTGCGCCAGCACGACGGCTCGCTGGTTCGCCTGCGCAAGCTGCACTCCGACTACGACCCCACCGACCGCATCCGGGCGATGAGCTACGTCCAGGAGCACGCCGCACGCGGCGAAGTGGTCACCGGCCTGCTCTACGTCGACGGCGACGCCTGTGACCTGCACGAACAGCTCGGGACCGTCGAGACACCATTGAATACCCTCGGCGCTGCCGAGTTGTGCCCGGGTTCGGCCGCTCTGGAAAAGATCAACGCCTCGCTGCGGTAGTTCGCTGCAATCCCTGTCGCCGACTACATTGGCCTTCCCGGCGTCACCGCTGCCGGCTTGCGCTCCGGGCGTCCGACGCCCGGAGCAGCCAGAGCGGAACGCCCACTGACCCCCGCAAAACTCGCCTTGCACTTGATCCCGCCCGGCAGCTTCATCCCCGGATTGGCCATTTCCAGGCGAACGCCGAAAGTGCCGCTGGCGGCGTCGTGCACCCGGTCGATGACCTTCACCGTCGCCGTGTAGCGGCCACCGACCGGCGCCTCGGGCAACACCTCGGCGCTCTGGCCGAGAACCAGCTTGCCGAAGGCCTCGATCGGCATCAGCACCTCGACGAACAGCGTGCCGATGTCGGCCAGCCGCAGGATCGGTTTGCGCAGGTCGCGGTTGTCGGCGAGTTCCCCGGCGTTGAGCAGGCGGTCGACGACGACGCCATCGACCGGGCTCCTGATCGTGCGCAGACGCAACTGCTCGGACAGGCGACGGAACTCGATCTCCGCGAGGCGACGGTCGTCCCTGGCCTCGATCAGTTCGGATTCGGCGAGCCGTTTTTCGGTCAGCGCCTCGTCGCGGTCGTGCAGCGAGATGAACGACTGTCCGGCCAGCTTTTCGCGCCGGTTGTACTTGGCGGTCGAGAACTCGACCCGGCTCTCGCCGGTCCTGATCCGGCCGTGCATCGTCGAACGGTAACGCGCGGCTTCGGTCGCCGCGCGCTCGACTCCCGAATCGAGCGTCACCAGCACCTGCCCGGCCTTTACGCTATCGCCGCGGTCCACCCAGATCTTCTCGATCAGCCCCTCGCTGGCCGCGCGCACCTCAATCGTCCTGCTCGGTTCGACGATGCAGTCGAACTCTCCGGCAGACGCCCCGCCGGAGAGCAGCGCCAGCAGCAGCCAGCCTCTCCCCTTCGCCATCCCTCATTCCCCCCTTCCGGCAAA
>JAKOTS010000091.1 GCA_029777095.1 Actinomycetes bacterium
CGCTTCGCGGATTCCCGGGCCACGGCGAGATCCTCGATGACCTCGGGGCGACCGCCGCGGCTCGGCTTGCATCGCGCGCGCGCCGGATCGCCGACGTCGAGGTCCGGGCGCAGTCTGGGGCAACGCTCGACGAGATCTTCCGCGAGCTCTACGCCCACATCACCGAGCCCTCGCTTCGGATGGCGGCGCGCAGCACGGTCGAGTCGATTCTCGAGTACCTCGAGGTGCGCGACCAAGACCTGACGGTGAGCGCGACCGGCCGCTGAGCCGCGCTTCCTGAGCATCAGCCGTGACCGGACGGGCGATCGAGAGCACCCGGAATAGTTGCGGCATCCCTGCGTTGAACTTGACATAACCAGGCTCAAGTTTGTTATTTGAGCCTCCAAGACTCAAGTTTCATGGGAGATGATGCTATGTCTGAAGACCTCACCCCACAGGATGGCGCGGAGAGCGCTGAGAACGCGTTCAACACCTTCATGGCGCGCTATCTCGCAGGCGAGCGTGCCCGCGAGGCGCGCTCGATCGACCTCAGTCGCTTCTTGAGCGCGCGTACCCAGGGCCTGTTGCAGGCGACCGGGCAGTTCGCGCTCGGTCGAGGGCAACACGAACTCGATGCCCTCCACATGCTGCGGGTGCTCGTTGAGCAAGACCCCGCGCGCGATGCGGTGCGCCGCATCGGGGTCGATCCCGCCGCCATCGTGCGTGCGGCCGAAGAGCGGTTGCCTGCGCCCAGCGCGCCGGCGCAGAGCGAGAGCGCGGTCATCGCGCAGTCGGTGCAGCGCGCGCTCTTTCACGCATTCCAGGTGGCACGTGCCTCTGGTTCGACGTACGTCGACCCCGAGCACCTCTTCTTCGCGCTTGTGCTCGCCCAGGACTCGCCCGCGGGCCAGGTGCTCGCGCAGGCTGGCGTCACCGCCGACGCGCTCGCTCAGGGCATGCGTGACGCGGCGGCCGGCGATGTCGTGACGGGGCCGGCAACAGCAACAGGGCAGACGGCGTCGACGACGGATGCCGCAACCAGCGCCACCCCCATGCTCGACACGTACGGCACAGACCTCACCGCACTCGCCCGCGAAGGCGGCCTCGACGCGGTGATCGGTCGTGCGGACGAGATCGAGCAGACAATCGAGATTCTCAGCCGCCGCACCAAGAACAATCCGGTGCTCATCGGCGAGGCGGGCGTCGGCAAGACCGCCGTGGTCGAGGGCCTCGCGCAGGCAATCGTCGACGGCGCCGTGCCCGAGCAGCTTCGCGGCATGCGTGTGATCGAACTCGACCTGCCCGCGATGCTCGCCGGCACGCGGTTCCGCGGCGATTTTGAAGAACGCCTCACCACGGTGATGGACGAGGTGAGCGCGCACAAGGGCGAGCTCATCGTGTTCATCGACGAGGTGCACGGCGTGGTCGGTGCGGGTGCGAGCGGTGGCGATGGCGCGATGGATGCCGGAAACATCCTGAAGCCCCGCCTCGCGCGCGGCGACCTGCACCTGATCGGCGCGACCACGCTCAAGGAGTACCGCACGATCGAGAAGGACCCGGCGCTTGAGCGTCGTTTTCAGCCGGTCCGTGTGGGCGAGCCGAGCGTCGAAGATGCCGTGCTGATCCTGCAGGGCCTCCGCCCCGCCTACGAGCAGCACCACGGCATCGCCTACACCGAGGGTGCCCTGCGTGCCGCGGTCGAGCTCTCTGACCGCTACCTCGGCGACCGCGTGCTACCAGACAAGGCAATCGACCTCATCGACCAGGCAGGCGCGCGTCTGCGCCTCCGGCTCGGCGTGAAGGTCGACGCGCAGGCGCTCCGGCAGCAGATCGCTGACCTGGAGACAGAGAAGGATGCCGCTGTCTCGGCCGAGCACTACGAAGAGGCCTCTCGCATCCGCGATGCCATCGCCGAGGTGCAGCAGAAGCTGGGCGACGCGACGGCGGAGTCCGCCGTGCCCGGAGCGGGAGCGGTGGCCGGTGCGGGAACGACCGGAGCGGGAGCATCTGCGGCAGCCAGCACGCCCGCGGCAGTCGTTGACGAGGCACAGATTGCGGCCGTGATCAGTCGGGCCACCGGCATCCCGATCAATCGCCTCACCGAGACCGAGCGCGAACGGCTCGCAACCCTCGAACAGGAGTTGCATGGCCGCGTGGTCGGGCAGGAGGACGCGGTGGCGGCGGTCGCCAAGGCTGTGCGGCGCAACCGCACGGGCATGGGCGATGCGCACCGGCCGGTCGGGAGCTTCCTGTTTCTTGGACCGAGCGGCGTGGGCAAGACCGAACTCGCAAAGGCGCTCGCGTCGAGCCTGTTTGACGACGAGGGCGCGGTGCTGCGGTTTGATATGAGCGAGTTTGGCGAACGGCACACGGTGTCGCGCCTGGTCGGTGCCCCTCCGGGATACGTCGGCTACGACGAGGCCGGGCAGCTGACCGAGCGCGTGCGGCGCCAGCCGTATTCGATCGTGCTGTTCGACGAGATCGAGAAGGCGCACCCCGATGTGTTCAACCTGCTGTTGCAGGTGCTCGATGACGGGCGGCTGACCGATGGGCAAGGTCGCACGGTCGATTTTCGCCACACGGTGATCGTGATGACCTCAAACATCGGCTCGGAGTTCTTGGCGTCGCGTTCGGGTGCCATCGGGTTCATCGCCGACGGCGGGGGAGCGACCGGTTTCGGGAGCGAACACGACCTGCGCGAGCGGGTGATGGGCAAACTCCGCGAGGCGATGCGTCCCGAGTTCTTGAACCGAATCGACGAGATTGTGTTGTTCCGCAAGCTCGACGCGGCACAGCTCGAAGAGATCGTTGGGCTGTTGCTGGGTGCGACCCGGCAGCGGTTGGCGGCGCGTGACGTGGCGCTGACCGTGAGCCCGGCGGCAACGCGGTGGCTGGCAGAGCACGGCTACGAGCCCGAGTACGGAGCACGCCCGCTGCGACGCCTGATCCAGCGCGAGGTCGACGACCGGATCGCGGAGCTCTTCGTCGACGGAAGCCTCGTCGATGGGGGAGCCGTCACGGTCGATGCCCGCGACGGACAGATCGTCGTGCACCTCACGGCGGCGAGCACCGCGCTCGCTGCCTAGATAGTTCAGGGTCACGGTGTCGACCAGGCGCTGGGCGTGCAGCCTAGCGCCGGGTCGACACCGTGACCGTAAACTTTGCGCCGCGCGCGACCTGGCGCGTCGGGCCCACGATCCGCTCCAGCTGTGAGCGGTAGGCAAGGTGCGAGTTCCACACGGTCCAGAGTTCGCCGCCGGGCTCGAGCACGCGGGCCGCCTCGGCAAACAGCCGCCCCGCAAGCCCCGTGTGCACCGTCGCCCCGGTGTGAAACGGCGGGTTGAGCGCGATGAACGAGGCGGAGGCATCCGCCCGCAACGACAACCCGTCATCACGCACGACGCGCACACGGTCGGCGACGCCATTTGCCTGCGCCGTGGCGCCCGCAGACGCGACGGCCACGGCCGATTGATCGCTCGCGTACACCTGCAGTTCGGGATGCCGCAGCGCCAGCCACGAGCCGACGACACCCGTGCCGCACGCGAAGTCGATCGCGGGGCCCGTGCCGGCGTCGATGCGTGCGGGCAGATTCTCGAGCAGGAATCGCGTGCCGATATCGATGGACGCCCCGGCAAACGCACCCCCGAACGCACACACGGTGATCGACCCGGTGCCGGTGCCGGTGCCGGTGCCGGTGCCGGGGTCGACCATTTCTCCCGGCAACGCGTGCGTGCGGCACGCCGCGACGGGGTCGTGCCCGCCACCCTGCGGCGCGCGGGCAATGAGGACCCGCGACTTTTGCCGAGCGTGCGTTACATCGACGCGGGAAAAATGGCGCGCGAGCACATCGTTCATCGCGACCGTCATGTGCTTGATGCGACCACCAGCGACCACGACGACGTCGGGGGCCGCGTGCGCGGCGAGCAGCGCGGCGATGTCGTCGAGCGCCTCGAGCGAGCGGGGGAGCCGAAGCAAGACGACACGGGCGCCCCGCACAAGTTCGGCGCCGAGCGGCAGCGACGTGAACGTTCCGTCGAGGCCGAACTCGGTGGCGTTTCGCGCGAGCGCGCGCTCGCCGAGGAGCGGGTCTTGGTGCACGCGGATGCCGCGGGCCCCCTCGGCGGCCGCGGAGAGGGTGAGCGCCCCATAGTCGTCGCCGATGACGACGAGATCGCCCGCACCGGTGGCGGCTTCGGCCCGCATCGCGGCCGATTCGTCGAGGATCAGGCGGTCTGCGGCATCTACCGCAGTGAGTTCTGGCGCCTCAATATCGGGGTATCGGCGCAGCGCGCCCAGCGCGAACGGCGACGACATGCTCAGGGCTGGCGCAGGCGCACGAGGCGTTCGTGGCCGGTCTCTTCGAGTTCTGCGATGTTCTCGCGCGCCTTCACAAAGTCAGAGAATGAGCGAAAGCCGAGCGACTTTTCACTGAACGACGGGTCCATGCGCTTCATGTGCGTCTTGACCGCCGAGCTGTGCAACCACTCGGCGTCGTCTTTACCGTGCCCGAGTTCGAGCGCGCGCTGCAGCAGATTCGTCGCCGAGTCCTGCGGGTCTTCGGTCGGCTCATCGTCTTCGTCGTGATCGTCATCATCCGGTTCGGCGATGACCACGGCCGGGGCCGCGGTGCGCCGCTGGGCGCGCCTTCCGCTTGTCGTCGTCACCGTCTGGACCGCCTCTGGCGCCGCGCTAGCCGTGCGGGCTGTGACCGCATCGAGCGCGGCTTCGAGGCTCGCTTCGGCGGTGGCCGCTGTGGTGTCGGTGGTGGGGCCGGATGCCTCGGCTGTGGCATCCGCTGCGCTCGTCGTGTCGCCAGCGGCGCCGTCGGCGCTGGCCGCCTTCTTCTCGGCCGCCTTCTGCGCGGCGCTCTTGCCCGAGCCGCGGCGGGTCGCCTTCTTTACGGGTGCGGCTTCGACCTCGAGTGCCACCTCGACTGCATCGTCATCGGGGGATGCCGCAGCCGCAGCGGCCGCCTCGACGCTTGCCCGCACCTGCGCACGGTCGAGCGCCGGTATGCCGGGGAGTGAGTCGTAGATGTCGAACTCGTCGCACGCGGCGGCAAGCGCCTTCGAGGTGGAGCCCGCGACGCCAATGCCGATCACATACCGGCCGAGTCGCTTGCAGCGCTGGGCAAGCGCGATGTAGTCAGAGTCGCCGGCAACAATCACGACGTGCGTGAGGTCGGGCAGGCGAAACATGTCTTCGACGGCATCTACCGCGAGGCGGATGTCGGCACCGTTCTTCGCATATGCCGCGGCGGGAAAGAGCTGCACGAGATCGATCGCGCGCGCCACGAGCTGCTGGCGATAGTCGGCGTTGACCGGCGCCGACCAGTCGGCGTAGGCGCGGGTGAGCACCAGCGTGCCAAATGATGCGGCGAAGTCGATAATTGCTCCGATATCGACGGTCGCGAGGGTGAGTTTCTCGCTAATTTCTGGGTCGTCACCGCGCACGGCGTCGGCGATTCGAGTGCGATCGCGCATGAACTGCCCGCGACCGTGCACCTGGTCGTAACGCGAAATGACAATGTTGTCGAAGTCGAGGTAGACAGCGACGCGTGGTTCCGAAGTCTCGGGCATGCACTCAGTTTGTCATTCCCGGCGGCGGTGCGGGGCAACGTCAAGCCTTGCTAAGGTAGAGACGCATCCCGAAAGGACAGTCATGTCAAACTCCAGCGCTGCCCGTTTTGAACTGCCTATGGCCGCTCGACTCATCATCTCGTTCGTGCTGTTTTTCGGCGGCATTGCCTTGCTGGCAGTTGCATTCCGGATTCCCGAGTACGAAGCATTCATCTTCATTGCCGGCATCCTCGTGAGCTCGCTCGGCCTCGGCGTCGCGATTCACCAGCGTCGCCCCGTCGGTCACTAAGACCAACGCGCACCCAGGGTGCGCAGCAGGAGGAGCCCGATGAGCAATCTGATAACCGCTGAGGCACTCCACTCGCTTGTCGAAGCTGGCGCACCGGTGCGTCTGCTTGACGTGCGTTGGCACCTCGATCGGCCAGACGGCCACGGCGACTACCTCGCTGGCCACCTGCCAGGTGCAGTATTTGTCGGCCTCGACACAGAGCTCGCGGCCCACGGTGCCGCGTCTGAGGGGCGGCATCCCGTGCCCTCGAACGATGCGTTGCAACTCGCGGCACGTCGCTGGGGCCTTCGCGATGGCGACGTTGTCGTCGCGTACGACAACAATGGCTCGGTGGCCGCGGCTCGTGCATGGTGGCTGCTGCGTCGCACCGGCGTCGATGTGCGCGTGCTCGATGGCGGCCTTGGCGCCTGGACCGCGGCGGGATTCCCCGTCGACACTGGTGAGGTCACGCCGCCCGTCGGCGACGTCGTGCTGATCCCGAGCACTGAGGGTGAGCTGAGCATCGACGAAGCAGCGGCACTACCGGAACACGGGGTGCTCCTCGATGTGCGGGCCGCGGTGCGGTATCGCGGCGAAAGCGAGCCCATCGACCCGATCGCCGGGCACATCCCCGGCGCAATCAATCTTCCGGCCGCCGGCAACATCGCCGCCGACGGCACGCTGAACGGTCTTGCCGCGCTACGCGAGGCGTTCGCAGGCGTGGGCGTCGAACCCGGCACGCCGGTCGCCGCCTACTGCGGTTCGGGCGTCAACGCCGCGCACACCGCGCTCGCGCTCGCCGAGATCGGGATTCCCGCGCAGCTGTTTTCGGGCTCGTGGAGCGCCTGGTCAAACACGCCCGGTCGCCCTGTCGCGGTCGGCGAAGCGCCGGACGACGAGCGGGCTTAACCCGACGCCGCCGACGCTCCGCAGGTGCGAGCTACGGTTGCAGAATGATCTTGCCGCTGCCGCCGGCGGCGAGCAGGCGGTGCGCCTCTACGGCTTCGCGGAGCGGCAAACGCGCGCCGATCTCGACGCTGAAGCGGCCGGTCGCGAGCATGTCCAACGTGAGCGGGATCGCCTCGGTGCGCCACTGCACTTCTTGGAGCGTGAGCGGTTCTGCGCTGCCGCCTGACCAGGCCTGAATGCCCCAGCCGGGGGCGTCGGCGCCGCGCACGATCGTGCCGATCCGGTCGTGGGCTTCGAGGAGCTCGAGCGACGCTTCGATTGCTTCATCGGTGCCAGCGGCATCCAGAATCGCGGTGATCCCGTGCGGCGCGACGGCACGCACACGCTCGACGAGCCCCGGCCCGTACTCGACGGGGATCGCGTTGAGCTGGCGAAGACGCGGGTGTTTCCGCGCGCTCGCAGTCGCGACGACGCGCGCGCCGCGGTCGACGGCAAACTGGATGGCGGCCTGTCCGACGGCCCCAGACCCCGCGTGCACAAGCAGTGTGTCGCCCGCCTCGATGCCGAGTGAGCGCACCGCCTGGTACGCCGTGGAGGCGGGAATGCCGATCGCCGCGGCCTGCTCGTCGCTCACACCCTCGGGGATCGGCACCGCGTTGCGGGCATCGACGGCCAGACGCTCGGTGTAGGTACCGCGGGTCTCGACGATTGCGACGCGGTCGCCGACGTTCAGGCCAGAAACGCTCGGGCCCACCTCGAGCACGACGCCCGCTCCGTCAAACCCGACGTGACGGGGCTCTTCGATTGGGGGCAGGACCCGGCCGCCAGCGCGCTGCTTGGCATCGATCGGGTTGACGCCGGCGGCAGTGACCTGCACCACAACCTGCCCGGCATCCGCGGTGGGCTCGGGGGTCTCGACGAGGTGCATTACCTCGGGTCCGCCAAGTTCTGTGTACACAACGCTGTGATTCATGGGAGCTCCTTGCTCGGCTTGGGTCCGCGCATCCACGCTACCGGCTCAGCCCGACTGAAGCGCCTTTGCGACGCGCTGCACCGAGACGGGCTCGGGTGTGCCGAGCTGCTGGGCGAACAGGCTCACGCGCAACTCTTCGAGGAGCCACCGCGTGCGCTGCAGGGCGGGCGATGCATCGGGCGACAAGGGGATGCCGCCGCCAGCCGCCGCGAACAGTGCGGCCGCGCGCTCATATTCGGTCATGCGCTGGCGGTCGCGACCGGGGTTGTCGGCAAGCCCCTCGAGGCGCGCCACGACGGCGTTCAGGTAGCGAAGGAGGTGCGGCAGGCGGGCCGCGCCGGTGCGCGAAATGAAGTTCGGGTGGATCAGCCCGGCCAGCTGCGCGCGCACGTCAGAGAGCGCGCCGAGCAGCGTCATGCTGTTCTGTTTGGCGAGCAGCCGTTCGGCGTCACGGGCGCGGGCAAGGATGCGTGCGGCGAGCGCGACGGTCGCAAACAGGCCGTCGACCATACCCGCCGAGACCGCGTCGCGTGCGCGGACAAACTCGGGCTCCGAGAACACCACGCCGCCCGGGGCGACGGTCTCGATGAGCTGGTCGGCAACGGCAACTCTGCAGTCTTCGATGAGCACGCGGGCCGATGGGTACGGGGATGCCGCGAGTGTGAGTTTCTCGGCTGAGCTGAGGTGCTCCTGCACATACGAGACGGGTGATGCGACCGCGAGGAGCACCAACCGGCGCACGCCGCCGCGCATCGCTGCGTGCTGGCGCTCGGGCGTTGCCTCGATGCGGAGAGACACCGAGTCGCCATCGTCGACGAGGGCGGGGTATCCGCGCACCACACCGCCGGCGACCGGGGTGTCAACGACGCGCGGGACCTCGCCCACGTCCCACGTGGTGATGCCCGAGCGTTCGGTCGCGGCACGTGCGGGTGCTGCGTGGGGGGAAGCCGGGGTCGGGGCGCCGGGCAGTGCTGCGCCGGCTGCCGCTACCGTGCCCGCGCCCGCAGCGTTGCGCCCGCGCCCGCCCGCGTTGCCGGGTCCGCGTGCAGTCGTCGTTCGCGCGACGCTCTCGCGGGCCGCGCCTTGCAACTGTGCTTGCAGCGCGCGCAGGTCGCTGTCGCTCCCGACCGTCTTGCCACGCTCATCAACCGCGCGGAAGGCGATCTGCAGGTGATCGGGCACGCGCTCCATCTCGAACGAGTCGGCATCGACCGGCTGGTATGCGATCTTCGACACGAGCGCGGCGAGCGCCGCGCGGAGGGTGCGCGGCGGCAGGCCTCCGTGCGATTCGGGGCCCGCGCCATCCAACTCCGCTGCGAAGCGGGCGGCGAAGTCTGCGGCCGGCACGACGTGGCGCCGGATCGGCTTTGGCAATGCCCGAATGAGCGCCGCGATCAGCTCGGTGCGGCTGCCCGGTACCTGCCAGTCGAAACCGTCGGGTCGCACGCTCGCGAGCAGGGGGAGCGGCACGATGACGGTCACGCCGTCATCGCTGGTCCCGGGTTCGAAGCGATAGCTCAGCGCGAGCCGCTGGTCGCCCTGCTGCCAGTGCGAGGGGAAGAGCGTTTCGTCGTGCTGCTCTTCGGCGTCGGCCGACTCTGGCAGGAGGTCGGCCTCGCGCATCGTCAGCAGGTCGGGGGTGTTCGTGCGGGCCTCGCGCCACCACTTCTCGAACGCGCGCACGCTCGCCACATGCTGGGGCAGGCGCTGCTCGTAGAACTCGACGACCGCCTCGTCGTCGACGAGGATATCGCGGCGACGGGTGCGCTCCTCGACCTCTTCGAGGCGGCGGCGGAGGGCCCGGTTGTCGCGGTCAAAGGCGGTGAGGTGCTTGTCGAGGCGGGAGGTATCCCACTCGCCCTCCACCAGCGCGTGGCGGATGAACAGTTCGCGGGCACCCTGCGGGTCGACCCGTGAGAATTGGATGCGTCGGCGCGGGATGATTTCGACCCCATACAGCGTGACCTTCTCAAACGCGACGGCCGCGCCCTGCGATTTCTCCCAGTGCGGCTCGCTGACACTGCGCTTCGCGAGGTCACCGGCGAGCGATTCTGCCCACGCCGGGTCGATCTGCGCCACGGTGCGCGCGAAGAGGCGTGAGGTCTCGACGAGTTCGGCCGCCATCACCGCGTCCGGCTGTTTCTTCGACAGCCCCGAGCCCGGGAAGATCGCGAAGCGCACGTGCCGCGCGCCAATGTAATCGCCCTTGGCGCGTGGGCCCGGCCCCGAGCCCTGCGAGCGCTTGGCGGGTGCGCGGCCGGCGGCTGCGGCATCCTTCACACCGATATGCGAGAGCAGACCCGCAAGGAGCGAGCGATGGATGCCGTCGGGGTTGACCGCCGGTTCGCCGATCGTGACGCCCACGGCGCCCGAAAGCTGGCGGAGCTGACGGTAGACGTCTTGCCATTCGCGCACCCGCAAATAGTTGAGGTGCTCGCTGCGGCACATGCGCCGAAACGCGCTCGAACCGAGGTCGCCCTGTTGCTCCTGTAGGTAGTTCCAGAGGTTGAGCAGGCTGAGGAAGTCGCTGGTCGGATCCGTAAATCGCGCGTGCAGCTGGTCGGCCCGTTCGCGGTGTTCGAGAGGACGCTCGCGCACGTCTTGCACGGTGAGGCCAGCGACGATCGCGAGCACCTCGCGCCCGGTGTTTTGCTTGGCAGACTCGATTACCATGCGTGCGAAGCGGGGGTCGATCGGCAGGCGCGAGAGGTCGCGGCCGATCTTCGTGAGTTCGGGTGTCGCGGCGCTTTGCGGTTCGCCTGCGCGGGGGCGGCGCATCCTGATCGCACCCAACTCGGTGAGCAGTTCGATGCCGTCTTTGATGCCGCGCGAATCGGGCGGCTGAATGAATGGGAAGGCCGCGAGATCGCCGAAACCGAGCGAAAGCATTTGTAGGATGACGCTGGCAAGGCTCGTGCGGAGGATCTCGGGTTCGGTGAACTCGGGGCGTCTTGTGAAGTCGTCCTCGCTGTAGAGGCGGATCGCGATGCCGTCGCTGGTGCGCCCCGCGCGACCGGATCGCTGCTGCGCGGAGGCCTGAGAGATCGCCTCGATCGGGAGTCGTTGCACCTTCGAGCGCAGGCTGTAGCGCGAGATGCGCGCGGTGCCGGCGTCGATGACGTAGCGGATACCGGGGACCGTCAGGCTGGTTTCGGCGACGTTCGTGGCGAGCACGACACGGCGCTTCACACCGGCAACCTTCGACGGTTCAAAGACGCGGTGCTGGTCGGCCGCCGAGAGCCGGCCATAGAGGGGGAGCACCTCAGTGGGGGAGGCCGCGTGCGCGTATGCACCGCGCACCGCCTCCGCGGCATCCTTGATTTCTGCTTCGCCCGAGAGAAAAACGAGCACGTCGCCGGGTGCCTCGCGGTCGAGCTCGGCGAGGCCGGCGACGATGCCCTCGAGGTAGTCCTTGTCATCGGCCGAACTCTGCTCGTCGTCGTCGGTGTCTGGATCGCTCTCGGCGACCAGGGGTCGGTAGCGCACCTCGACGGGGAAGGTGCGACCCGAGACCTCGATGATGGGCGCCGGCTCGTCGTTCTTATCGGCAAAGAATTTCGCGAAGCTCTCGGGGTCGATCGTCGCCGACGTGATGATGACGCGCAGGTCTGGGCGCTCGGGCAGTACCCGCTTGAGATACCCGAGCAGGAAGTCGATGTTGAGGCTGCGCTCGTGCGCCTCGTCGATGATGATCGTGTCGTAGCGGCGGAGCTGGCGGTCGCGGTGGATCTCGTTCAGCAGGATGCCGTCGGTCATCAGCGCGATGCGGGTGTTCTTGCCGACCTTGTCGGTGAAGCGCACGCGGTAGCCGACCACGCCGCCGACCTCCTCGCCGAGCTCTTCGGCAATGCGTTCGGCGATGGTGCGGGCCGCGAGGCGGCGGGGCTGCGTGTGTGCGATCGCGGTGCGGCCGAGCTCGAGGCACATCTTTGGCAGCTGGGTGGTCTTGCCCGAACCCGTTGCGCCCGCGACGATCACGACCTGGTTGTCGCGGATGGCGCGCATGATGTCGTCGCGGCGCTGGCTGACGGGCAGCGCTTCGGGATACACGATCACGGGGAGGGGCACAGACATAGCCCTCCATCGTATGTGCTCGCCTGCGTTGTTTGCCGGCGAGTGCGCATCCGGCACGGCAAAGTCATTGCGGGCGCAAAGCACTTTGTGCTACAAAGTAGCTATGAATGCACACCGAGATTCCAGAGATGTGGGCGCCAACGACGCCTCTGCCGACGACGAGCAGCCGCTCGCGCCCGAGCAAATGCTCGCGCTGCTCGGTAACCAGCAACGCAGTATCGAGAGCCAAGTTGCTGCCTTCGTTCCCGTGATCATGTTCAGCTGGGGCTTCGCCTGGCTGTTCGGGTTCGGGGTCTTGTGGCTCGCGCTCACCCCGGGCTCTGTGGTTCCGGTGCCGCTGCCCGCGGCGATCGCGATATTCGTGGTGCTGCTCGGCGCGGCGATTGTGATCTCGATCGTGATGAGCGTGCGCGCGGGGCGCGGTGTGCGCGGCAACAAGGCCGACACCTTTCGCGGCACTGTGTATGGCTGCTCGTGGTCGGTGGGCAGCCTAGCGATCCTCTTCTTCGGGCAGGGGCTCACCGTGAACGGCATGTCGACGGAGCTCGCCAACGTCTTCTACCCGATCGCATTCGTGCTCTTCGCGGGGCTGATGTACGTGGTCGGCGCGGCGATCTGGAACGCCGTACCGATGCTCGTGCTGGGGGCGTGGACTCTCGTGGTGGGCGTCGTCGCGACGTTCTTCGGGTTCCCCAACCACTACCTGCTGCTCGCGCTGGCCGGTGGGCTGGGCTTCTTGCTCTTTGCCACGCTGGCAGTCCTGCGCCTGCGCTTCCTGCGGCGGGCCGTCGACCCTCGAGTGATCGCGGCGAAGGCGGCTCGTCGTGGCTGAGCTTGACCCGGTGATCCATGCGCAGGCCCGGCTGCGCATCATGGCAGCGCTCGCGACGCTTGGTGTGGCCGAACAAATCTCGTTCCCGCGCTTGCAAGAGCTCTTGGAGATGACGGCGGGCAACCTCTCGACGCACCTGCGCAAGCTCGAAGACGCGGACTACATCACGGTTGAGAAGACCCACGAGCGGCGCACCCCGGTCACCTACGTGGCCCTGAGTAAACCCGGGCGCCGCGCGTTCGAGGACTACATGGACGGCCTTCGGGCCATGTTGGGAGGAACATCATGACGACTTCGGCCCCGCGGGTGGCGGGCGGCCTTGCCGCAGAGCCCCTGGCATCCTTCGATCGAGTCACGCGTCGCTACGGAGACCTCGTGGCCGTCGACGACATCACCCTCGACATCTTGCCTGGCGAAATCGTCGGGTTACTGGGGCCGAATGGTGCGGGCAAATCGACGCTGCTTTCGCTGATGCAGGGGCTGCGCCGGCCGAACGCCGGCGCCGTGCGGCTCTTTGGGGGAGACCCGCGTGACGCCCGCGCGCGGCAGCGGCTGGGGGCCACCCCGCAAGAAACGGCGTTGCCCGACGCGCTCCGCGTGCATGAAGTGATCGACTTCGTTGGCGGCCACTTCGCCCAGCGCGTGTCGACAGCGCAGCTCGCCGAGCAGTTCGGGCTCACCGGCCTGCTTCGCCGCCAGACGGGCTCGCTCTCGGGTGGCCAGAAGCGGCGCGTGAGTGTGGCCCTCGCCTTTGTTGGGTCGCCCGCGCTCGTGCTGCTTGATGAGCCGACCACCGGCCTCGATGTTGACGCGCGCCGTGCGTTGTGGGCGGCCATCCGCGCGCAACACGCCGCTGGCGTCACCATCGTGGTGACCAGCCATTACCTCGAAGAAATCGAGGCGTTGGCCGAACGCGTCGTGGTGATCGGGAACGGGCGCCTCCTCGCCGATGACGCGATCGGCAATGTGCTTTCGCATGTCGGCCGCGCCCGGGTGAAGATTTCGACGACGGATGCCGCAGCCATCGCTTACCTCGATCCCTCCGCCCGGCACCAATCCGACGGCGACGTGCACCTCTTCACCACGAGTGACGCCGACCGGTTCGTGCGCGAGCTCGTGCGAAGTGGCCTCCCGTTTCACGACCTCGAAGTGCGCGGCGCGACCCTCGAAGAGGCATTTCTCACGCTGACCGGGCCTGGTGTAGTCAGCGGTGGTGCTGGCGATGGCGGTCGCCATGTTGGCGCCGAGGCATCAACGATTTCGGACCGAAAGGTGTTCTCATGAGCGTCGCAACCCCTTCTTCTCTTTCTGCTGTTTCTGGCTTTTCGCCCACCGTGCGCATCACCGCGGGGCAGATCGCGCGGCTCACCGTGCTGCACGCGAAGTACGCGATGATCGAGACCTTCCGCGTGCCGATCGCCGTGATCGGTTCGTTGGTCTTTCCTGCACTCGCGCTGTTGTTTTTCGTCGTGCCCAACCGCTTCGTTGCCGATGACGTGACCATGGCGACGCAGGCGGTCGTGTCGATGTCGGTGTTCGCGGTGATGGCGAATGGGTTCTTCAGCTTTGGCCTCACGATTGCCGAAAACCGCGAGCAGGCGTGGGATCCGTACCTGCGCACGCTGCCGGCTCCCGGCATCGTTCGCGTGCTTGCCCAGATCTTCGCGACCGGGGCGATGGGCATCGCCGCCATCATCCCCGTCATCGCCGTGGGCGGATTGTTCACCGCCGCGGATGCCTCCGTGCTGCGGATCCTTTTTGGCCTCGTGGTGCTCGCGGTCGTGGCCGTGCCGTTCATGCTGATCGGCGCGTGCATCGGTTATGCAATGCCAATGAAGGGCGCTATCGCCGTCGTGCAGGTGGCGATGTTTGGGTTCGCGTTTGGCGGTGGGCTCTTCCTGCCACCGGTGCTGTTCGCTGATTGGCTCAACACGCTGTCGATGTGGCTGCCCTCGCGGCAGGCCCGCGAGCTCGTGATCTGGGCGGTCGAGGGCGGGCAGCTCGAATGGTGGGCGTGGGTCGGGATTTTCGCTTGGACGGCCGGGCTCCTCGTGCTGGCGCTGGTGTTGTTTCGTCGAGATGAAGGGCGCCGCTACCGCTGACCCGCGTGGGGCGGGTGCCAACCCTGTGTATCCGTCCGGCCGCGTCGTAGGCTTGCAGCATGACTGTTCCTACCCTTGCTCTGAACTCTGGCTTCGACATCCCGCAGCTGGGCTACGGCGTCTTCAAAGTCGACGCCGCCGAGACCGAGCGCAACGTGCTCGACGCTTTTGAGGCCGGCTACCGCCACATCGACACGGCCGCGATCTACGGCAACGAAGAGGGCGTCGGCCGTGCGATTGCCGCCAGCGGCATTGCCCGTGACGAGCTCTTCATCACGACCAAGCTGTGGAACAACCGCCAGAGCGGCGACCAGCCCCAGCAGGCAATTGCCGAGAGCCTCGAGAAGCTCGGCCTTGAATTTGTCGACCTCTACCTCGTGCACTGGCCCACGCCCGAGCGCGGCACGTTTGTGAACGCGTGGCAGCAGCTCGTCGCGATTCGCGACGCGGGGCTTTCGCGCAGCATCGGCGTCTCGAACTTCCTCGTTGAGCACCTCGAAGCGATCGGCCGCGAGTCGGACGTGCTGCCCGCGGTCAACCAGATTGAGCTCCACCCGGCGTACCAGCAGCGCGAGGCGACACAGTGGTGCACCGAGCACGGAATCCGCATCGAGGCGTGGGGTCCGCTCGGTCAGGGCAAGTACCCCCTGCTCGAAGAGCCCGCGATCGTTGCAGCGGCCGCCGCACACGGAAAGTCGGCCGCGCAGATCGTCTTGCGCTGGGACATCCAGAACGGCACCATCGTCTTCCCGAAGTCGACCAACCCCGCCCGCATTCGCGAAAACCTCGACATCTTCGACTTCGAGCTGTCGGGCGACGAGATGGCGTCGATCACGGCGCTCGAGCGCGCAGACGGCGCGGGTCGCGTGAGCTCGCACCCGCTCGAAGTCAACTAGACGACGCCAGCTCAGCGGTGGGCGCGACGCGCGCCCACCGCTGAGCTGCCCGGAATCCGGGCACGAACGTTTCGCGTTTGCGCACTGCCCGTCCACACCGCGCGCCGTGCCCACTCGCAGCCTCCCGTGCCACCGCGTGTGACCCCGCATCGCGGGCTCAAACAGCTTGAACGCGAGGTCAAACGGCTACGCCGACTGTGGCAGCTTCGCATCGCGCTCTTCGCGCCGGCCGACAACATTCTCACGGCGGGCGTGCCGCGGCGGAAGGGCCGCGCGGCTACACCCAGGTGCTGAGCCAGTTGTGCAGCACCCAGAACGGGTAGGGGATTTCCATCCCCGTCCACACTGGGTAGAAGAATGCCGAGATAAGCGCCGCGGCGGCCAAAAACACCGCGATCGCGGCGGTCGCTCCGGCTCGCCGCTCAGGCGGCCCATCGCGCGGGCCCAAGGCGTGCTCGGCCACGAGCATCAACGCGAGCGCCACAAACGGGATCATCACGACCGTGTAGAACTGGAAGATCGTGCGCTCACCGTAGAGCAACCACGGCAGGTACGTCACCGCGAGCCCGGTGAGCACGAACGCGATTCGCCAGTCGCGCGTCACGACGAAGCGGTAGATCAGGTAGAGCGCCGCGGCCATCCCGACCCACCAGATGAGCGGGTTCGACACGCTCGAGATCGCCTGCACGCACCCGCCGGGCAGTGTGCAACCGGCCTCGCCCTCGGCGGTCTTCTCCCAAAACATGAAGGTCGGGCGGGTCATGAACGGCCAAGTCCACGCGGGCGACGCATAGCTGTGCTCCGAGGTCAGCCCGACATGAAAGGTATACATCGACTCGTGGTACCGCCAAAGGCTCTGCAAGGGGAGCGGCACCCACGACCAGAACCCCGTCGCGGGGTTGTCCGCGGCGGCGGCGCGGTCGTAGCCCCCATCGGTCACGAGCCACCCGGTCCACGACACGAGGTACACCACCAGCGCGACCGGCACGAGCTGCAAGAACGTGACCGGTCCCTGGCGCAGGGCGCCATCGCTCAGCCACCCGCCGATCCCGGCGCGGCGGCGCGCGAGCATGTCGGTGACGACGAGGTAGATCCCGACCCCGGCCAGCACGTAGGCGCCCGACCACTTCACGGCGCACGCGGCGCCGAGCGCCGCACCCGCCGCCAGCACCCATGGGCGCGACCACACCACCGGGCCCCACTCGGGCCCGGATCCGTCACCACCCGCCCCGCTGTGCCCCGAAACGGCCAGGGCGATCCGCGCCTGCATTCGCTCGCGGTCGTAGAGAAGGAACAAGAACGCCAACAGCACGAAGAACATCAGCGAGTTGTCGAGCAGCGCGACCCGGCTCATCACGATCGCGACCCCGTCGATCGCCATCAAGAACCCGGCCACCACGCCCAACATCGTCGATCCCGTGAGCTTGCGCCCGATGATCGTGACCAGCAACACCGCCGCGGTACCAACCAGCGCCGTCGTGATCCGCCAGGCCCACGCGTCACCGGCACCGAACGCCATCATCCCGAGCGCGATGATCCATTTGCCAAGCGGCGGATGCACCACGTACGCCGCCTGGTTCAGAAAGACGCCCGTGTCACCTGCCTCGAACATGGCGTTTGCGGCATCCGGCCACTTCGCCTCGAAGCCCAGATGAAACAGCGAAAACGCGTCTTTCACGTAATACGTTTCATCGAACACCAGGGCGTGGGGATGCCCCAGATTCCAGACGCGCAACACCAGTGCGAGCAGCGTGACAAGCGCGGGCCCGCCCCACCACCACAGCCTCGCGCGGGCAGGGGTCCGAAGCATCCAGCCCCACCATCGATCGAGCGGGGCGCGCTCCACGCCGTGCTTCGGGGGAGCGACAACGGCAGGCTCAGTCACGCACCAAGCCTAGAGTGCGAGACTGGAGCGATGATCATTCTCGCGGCCACTCCCATCGGCAACCTTGGGGATGCCTCACCCCGACTGGTGGCGGCGCTCGAAGCCGCGACCGTCATCGCCTCCGAAGACACCCGCACCACCCAGCGGTTGCTGCAGGGGTTGGGCGTGACGAACCGCCCGCGCCTGCTCGCACTGCACGATCACAACGAGAAGGACCGCGCGCAGTCGGTGGTGGAGCTCGCCGAGGAAGGCGACGTGCTCGTGCTCAGCGATGCGGGGATGCCCACAGTCTCTGACCCCGGCTTCGCCCTCGTTGCGGCCGCCGCCGCGGCCGGCGTGACGGTCACCGCGATCCCCGGCCCGAGCGCCGTGATCACGGCGCTCGCCGTCTCGGGCCTCCCCACCGACCGCTTCACGTTCGAAGGCTTCTTACCGCGAAAGGGCGGCGACCGACGCGCCGCGCTCGCCGCGGTGGCCCGCGAACCGCGCACGATGGTGTTCTTCGAATCTCCCTCACGCCTGGCCGACACCCTGCGCGATATGGGCGGGGTTTTTGGGGCTACCCGGCGCGCCGCGGTCTGCCGCGAGCTGACCAAATTCTACGAAGAGGTGCGCCGCGGCACGGTCGAAGAGCTCGCGCAGTGGGCGGCAGAGGGTGTCCGCGGCGAGATCTGTGTCGTGGTCGAGGGAGCAGCCCCCGTGCAACTCTCGCTCGACGACGGCGTCGCGGAGGTGCTCTTGCTCGTCGCGGCGGGCGCGCGCCTGAAGGCGGCGGCCGCCGAGGTCGCGGGCCAGACGGGGCTGTCATCGCGCGATCTCTACCAGGGCGCGCTCTCGGCGCGGGGCGAAAGCGGCGAGAAATCGCCGAAGCCGTCACAGTCGAGCTGAGGGTCCGCGGCGCTCGCCGGGTCTCCGTACAATGGAGCGCATGCCCGACGGCCGTTCTTTCTATATCACCACGCCCATTTACTACCCGAGCGATGTTCCGCACATCGGCCACGGTTACACCACCGTTGCCGTTGACACGCTTGCCCGCTGGCACCGCCAGGCGGGCGATGACACGTGGATGCTCACCGGCACGGATGAGCACGGCCAGAAGATGCTGCGCACGGCGACCGCAAACGGAGCCACCCCGCAGGAATGGGTCGACCGCCTCGTCACCGAGTCGTGGTTCCCGGTGCTGCGCACCCTCGACATTGCCAACGACGACTTCATCCGCACCACGCAGGAGCGGCACGAACGCAACGTCCAGAACTTCCTCCAGGCCGTATACGACCGCGGTTATATTTACGCCGGAGAATACGAAGCGCTCTACTGCGTGGGTTGTGAAGAGTTCAAGCCCGAGTCCGAGATTCTCGACGGCACCGTGCCTTTCGAGGGCCTGAAGGTCTGCGCCATCCACTCGAAGCCGCTCGAAATGCTGCACGAGAAGAACTACTTCTTCAAGCTCAGCGAGTTCCAGGACGACCTCCTCAAGCTCTACGCCGACCGGCCCGACTTCGTGCAGCCGGTTTCGGCAATGAACGAGGTCACGCAGTTCGTGAAGCAGGGGCTGAAAGACCTGTCAATCTCGCGTTCGACGTTTGACTGGGGCATCAAGGTCCCGTGGGACGACTCGCACGTCGTGTACGTCTGGTTCGACGCGCTGCTCAACTACGCGACGGCCGTCGGCTACGGCGAAGACGAAGAAAACTTCGCCCGCCGCTGGCCCGCAACCCACATCGTCGGCAAAGACATCCTGCGCTTCCACGCGGTGATCTGGCCCGCCATGCTGATGGCGGCCGGCATCGAGGTGCCCCGCGGCGTCTTCGCACACGGCTGGCTCCTCGTCGGCGGCGAGAAGATGTCGAAGTCGAAGCTCACCGGCATCGCGCCGTCCGAGATCATCGACGTCTTCGGCTCTGACGCGTTCCGCTACTACTTCATGAGCGCGATCGCCTTCGGCCACGACGGCTCCTTCTCGTGGGAAGACCTTGCCGCCCGCTACCAGGCAGAGCTTGCCAACGGCTTCGGCAACCTCGCATCGCGCACGACCGCGATGATCGAGCGGTACTTCGAGGGCATCATTCCCCCCGAGGGCACGATCACCGACGGCGACCGCAAGATTCAAGAGATTGTTCGGGATGCCGCGGCCAACGCCGACGCAGCGATCGACCGCCTCGCGATCGACGAAGCGGTGGCCGCGATCTGGACCATCGTTGACGCGCTGAACGGCTACATCACCGAGAACGAGCCGTGGGCGCTCGCGAAGGACGACGCGCAGCGCGAACGCCTCGGCACCGTGCTGTACACGGCGGCCGAAGGACTCCGTGCGCTCGCCGTGCTGATGTCGCCAGTGATTCCGAAGGCGTGCGAGACGCTGTGGATCGCGCTCGGCGCGGCGGAGACCCTCGGTCGTCTCCGCGACCAGCCGATCCGCGACGCGGGCACCTGGGGTCAGCTCAAGCCCGGCTCGAGCGTCAACGGGCTCGCTCCGTTGTTCCCACGCGTTGAGTCGACGATCGACTGAGTGGATCGCTGATGACTGACCCGGCGGCATCCCTCGGCCCGCTGGTGCCGGGTGGCAGCCTCGACGGCTCGACCCCGGTGCCCGGGGGCGAGTACATCCGCGAGCGGTTCAAGGAGGGTCGTGGCGACCTTCGGTACCCGCCGCTGCCCGAACCACTCGCCGTGCCGGTGTACGACAACCACACGCACCTCGAAATTGCCGACGGCGATGAGCCACTCACGCTTGCTGAGCAGCTCGACCGCGCCGAGGCTGTTGGCGTTCGCGGCGTGATCCAGGTCGGCGGCGACGTCGAATCATCGCGCTGGTCGGCCGCCGCTGCCGACCGCGATCCGCGAGTGCTCGCGGCCGTCGCGATTCACCCGAACGAAGCGCCCGTGTACGAGGCGGCGGGCACGCTCGACGACGCGCTCGCGATCATCGACGAGCTTGCCGCCCGCCCCCGCGTTCGCGCGGTGGGCGAGACCGGTCTCGACTTCTTCCGCACAGAAGCGGCCGGTCTGCCGGCGCAGTTTCGGAGCTTTGAGGCGCATATCGACATCGCGAAGCGGCACGACATCGCCCTGCAGATTCATGACCGCGACGCCCACGATGACGTGCTCGAAACCCTCGAGCGCGTCGGCGCGCCCGCGACCACGGTGTTTCACTGTTTCTCGGGTGATGCCGAGATGGCGCGGTACTGTGCAGAGCGTGGCTACTATCTCTCGTTCGCGGGCAACGTGACGTTCAAGAACGCGCAGAAGCTGCGTGACGCCCTCATGGTCGCCCCGCGTGAGCGCGTGTTGATCGAGACGGATGCCCCGTTCCTCACCCCGGAGCCCACTCGCGGGCGTCCGAACGCCCCGTACCTGATCCCGCACACCCTGCGTTTCATGGCGGGCGTGCTCGGCGAAGACGCAGACGTGCTGGCGGCCGACATCGCGGCGAACACCGTGCGTGCCTACGGTGAGTGGGCACAGCAATGACCGTGCGGCTCCTCGGGCCGGCCGAGATTCGTGCGCTCGCCGAACAGCTTGATGTCACCCCGACCAAAAAGCTCGGGCAGAACTTTGTGATCGACGCGAACACGGTGCGGCGCATCGTGAAGACCGCCGGCGTGCAGCCGGGCGATCGTGTGGTCGAGGTAGGCCCCGGGCTCGGCTCGCTGACGCTCGGGATCATTGAGGCCGAGGCATCCGTCACCGCCGTCGAGATCGATCACCGCCTTGCCGCGCAGCTGCCCGTGACCTGCGAGGCGCAGGGCGCACCCGCCGGCTCGCTGACGGTCGTTGACGCCGACGCGTTGCGCGTGACCGAACTGCCGGGCGACCCCACAACGCTGGTCGCGAACCTGCCCTACAACGTGTCGGTGCCGGTGCTGCTGCACTTCATGGAGTCGTTCCCGCTGCTGGTCAAGGGCGTTGTCATGGTGCAGGCCGAGGTCGGGCACCGCCTGGCCGCCCCTCCCGGCAGCAAGGTCTACGGCGCCCCGAGCGCAAAGGCCGCCTGGTACGGCCCGTGGCGCGTGGTCGGCAACATCTCGCGCCAGGTGTTCTGGCCCGTGCCCGGGGTCGACAGCGTGCTTGTCGGCTTCACGCGCGATCCCGAGGCGCGCGGCACCGAGGAAGAGCGCAAGCAGACCTTCAAGATCGTGGATGCCGCCTTCCAACAGCGCCGCAAGATGCTGCGGCAGGCGCTTGCCACCGTGCTCGGCGGCACCGCGGCCGAGGCGACGGCAGTGCTCGAAGCCGCCGGGGTTGCGCCGACCGCGCGCGGCGAAGAACTGACGATCGAGCAGTTCCTCGCGATCGCGCGCGCCTCGCTGCAGCGCTAAGAAGAACCGCTAGCTCGCAGCCGGCCGATTGGCCGGCCCCGCGATGTTCACCATCCAGCTCACCCCAAAATGGTCGGTCAGCTGCCCGAAGGCGTCGCCCCACGGCGCGACCTCGAGCGGGTAGGTGACCGTGCCGCCGTCGGCGAGCCCTGCCCACAGCCGGCGAAGCTCGGCGTCATCATCGCCGCTCAGCGAGACAGTGATGAAGGTTTCGTTCGGCCGCTCCATGCTCGACGGAGTATCGGACGCCATGAGGTTGAGGCCGGCGGGCGACAACACCATTCCGTGCATGATCAGGTCGAGGTCTTCTTCAGCGACACCGGGCATGCCGGCCTCGCGGAATGTACTCATCGTGAGCTCGCCGCCGAAGAGCCTGGCGTAGAACTCGAGCGCTTCGCGAGCGTTGCCACGGAACGAAATATAGGGGTTCAGCATTGTCATGATGGCTCCGATTCTGGGCCGGGTCTGCGGCATCCATGTCGATTATCTGCCCCACCACCGACATTCGCTAGCGTCCCATCGCTTGCGTGCATGGCGACCGCTGCGCGCCTATCGGCCCGGAGGCCTGCGAGCTAGGCTCGGGGCGTGACCGAAGAACCTCGCCTCCGCCTCGACACCCCCGATGTGCACCGCCCGTATGCGGCCAAAGCCGAGCGCTACCACGGCACCGGCTACCGCCAAGTGAGCACCTCCGGGCTCTACCTCCCGCCGATCTCGCTCGGCCTGTGGTGGAACTTTGGTGACAACGTGCCGTTCGACAACCAGCGCGCAGTGTTGCGCCACGCGTTCGACAACGGGATCAATCACTTCGACCTCGCGAACAACTACGGTCCGCCGTTCGGCAGCGCCGAGACAAACTTCGGGCGGATGATGCGCGAAGACTTCGCGCCGTACCGCGACGAGTTGATCATTTCGTCGAAGGCCGGCTGGAACATGTGGCCAGGGCCGCATGGCGAGTTCGGCTCGCGCAAATATGTCATCTCGTCGGCCGAGCAGTCGCTGCGACGGATGAGCCTCGACTACGTCGACATCTTCTACTCGCACCGGCCCGATCCGGTCACGCCAATCGAGGAGACCATCGGCGCACTCGACACGCTCGTGCGCCAGGGCAAGGCGCTCTACGTCGGCATCTCTTCGTACTCGGCGGAAGAGACCATCGCCGCGACGGCCGCCGCACGAGCGATGGGCACGCCTCTGATCATCCACCAGCCCTCGTACTCGATCGTCAACCGCTGGATCGAAGACGGCCTCACCGGCGTGCTCCGCCAGGAAGGCCTGGGCGCAATCGCGTTCTCGCCGCTGGCGCAGGGTCTGCTGACCTCGAAGTACCTCGGCGACGGCCCCGCAGAGCGCTCGCAACAGCGCAACTCGTTGCCGACGAAGGGCATCACGGCCGACGCACGCACCCGTTTGCAGCGACTCGATACGGTTGCGCGGGAGCGCGGGCAATCACTGGCGCAGATGTCGTTGCAGTGGATCCTGCGCGATGCGGTGGTGACCTCTGCGCTGGTCGGCGCATCGAGCACCGCGCAGCTTGACGAGAACATTGCGGCGGCATCGGGCCCAGCATTCTCGGCAGAAGAGCTTGCCGAGATCGACCGGCTGTCAGACGAGGGCAACGCGAACATCTGGGTCATCGACGAAGAGTGAGGCTCCGGCCTCGACTAGGTTGGTTGCATGACGAGGCAGCAAGAAGGCACGCGTGTGCACGTACGCGCGCCGGGCAAGATCAATGTTTACCTCGAAATTGGCGCGCTGCTCGACGACGGCTATCACGAGGTCGCGACCGCCTATCAGGCGGTCTCGGTCTACGAAGATCTCTACGCCACGCTGTCCGACGACTTCACAATTGAGGTGTCAGGAACGGCCGATCTTTCGGGCGTGCCCACCGATGACCGCAACCTCGCGATCCGGGCGGCCAAGCTCCTCGCACACACGACCGGCTACACCGGGGGGGTGCACCTGCGCATCGAGAAGCACGTGCCGGTTGCCGGCGGCATGGGCGGCGGGAGCGCGGATGCCGCGGCGGCGCTGCTGGCCTGCGACACCCTCTGGGGCACTGGCCTCAGCGCCCACCGGCTGCACGAACTTGCCGCGCGGCTCGGCGCCGATGTGCCGTTCGCGCTGCAGGGCGGCACGGCGATCGGCACCGGCCGAGGCGACGAGCTGAGCCCGGCGCTGGCAAAGGGCCGCTTCGAGTGGGTGCTGGTGGTCAGCGACGAGGGGATGTCGACGCCCGAGGTGTACGACGAACTCGACATTCACCGCCAGCGGTACACGCTCGACATCGCGCCGCCACCCTCGATTCCGAGCGTCGACACCGCCGTGTTGCACGCGCTTCGTGCGGGGGATCCCGCGATGCTTTCGGAGAGCATCCGAAACGACCTGCAGGCGCCAGCGCTAAGCCTGCGCCCCGACCTCGCCGAAGTGCTCGAGCTTGGAGAAACCTCCGGCGCCCTCGCGGGCCTCATCTCGGGTTCGGGGCCGACGATCGCATTCCTCGCCCCCGACGCCAATGCGGCGCGCGAGCTAGAAGGCACCTTGCAGGCCGCGGGCCTGCGCACAATCCGGGCACACGGCCCGGTCGCCGGGGCCCGCGTGATGGCCGACCGTGTGATCGCATGATCGAGTTTCGCGGGGTCTCGAAGGTCTTCCCTGACGGCACCCGCGCGGTCGACGATTTTTCGCTCACGATCCCCTCACGCAAGACGACGGTGTTCGTTGGCTCCTCGGGCTGCGGCAAGACCACCCTCTTGCGCATGATCAACCGCATGGTCGAACCGAGCGGCGGCGATGTGCTGATCGACGGGGCGAGCGTGCGCGACGGCAGCCCCGTGCAGCTGCGGCGGAGCATCGGCTACGTCATGCAAAACGCCGGGCTCCTCCCACACTTCAGCGTCATCGACAACGTTGCCACCGTGCCGGTGCTGCGTGGGATGCCGCGGCGAAAGGCTCGCGCAGAGGCCCTGAGCCTGCTCGACCGCGTGGGCCTTGACCGTGCGCTTGCGCAGCGGTACCCCTCACAGCTTTCGGGCGGCCAGCAGCAACGCGTGGGCGTCGCCCGCGCCTTGGCGGCCGACCCGAACATCCTGCTCATGGACGAGCCATTTGGCGCGGTCGACCCGATCGTGCGCGCCGAGCTCCAGCAAGAGCTCATCCGCCTCCAGCGCGAGCTCGACAAGACGATCGTGTTCGTGACCCACGACATCGACGAGGCATTCCTCCTCGGCGACCAGGTCGTCATTCTGCAACCAGGGGCGCAGATCGCCCAGCGTGGATCGCCGAGCGAAATTATCGAGCACCCGGCCGATGACTTTGTCGCGAGCTTCATCGGGGCAGCGCGCGGCAAACGTGCGATGTCGATTAAGTACACACCAAACGGTGCCGTGCTCGTCGATGCTGAGGGCCGAACGCAGGGTGTGCTGGTGGAGGGCGAGGAAGGATCCGAGCGGCTGCGAGAGCGCCGATGAACTGGATCGTCGACAACCTGGGCCTCATCGGCAGTCTGAGCCTCGAACACCTGCGGCAGAGCGTGTTGCCCATCCTGCTCGGCTTCGCGATCAGTGTGCCGATCGGCTGGCTCGCGTTTCGCTTTCGTGTCGGCCGGGGCTTCATCCTCACCGTCACCGGGTTGCTCTACACGATCCCGTCACTTGCGCTCTTTGGCCTCCTTCCGGGACTACTCGGCATTAGCTTTCTCAGCGAACTGAACCTGCTGATCGCGCTGACGATGTATGCGGTCGCGATCATGGTGCGCTCGGTGAATGACGGGCTGCAATCGGTCGACCAGGCAACCCGCGCGTCGGCCACGGCGATGGGCTTCGGTGCGTTTCGCAGGTTCTGGACGGTTGAGTTTCCGCTTGCGGGCCCCGTCGTGCTCGCGGGCCTTCGGGTCACTGCAGTCAGCACGATTTCGCTCGCGACGATCGGCGTGCTCCTGGGCGTGACGAATCTTGGATACCTCTTCACCAACGGGTTCCAACGCCGGATCATCCCCGAGATCCTCGCCGGGGTGCTGACGGTCATGCTCATCGCCCTGCTCATCGACGTGCTGTTGATGCTTGCGGGCCGGGCGTTGATGCCCTGGTCGCGCAGGGTCGCGGCGGTCCGGGAGGCGTCATGAATCTCTTTCTTGACGCGCTCGCGTGGATCTTTTCGCCCGAGCGGCTTACCGGCAACGACAGCATCCCCGCGGCGTTCGCCGCCCACCTCGCGTTTACCGTGATCGCGGTGCTGATCGCGGCGTTGATCGCGATTCCGTTTGGTTGGGCGATCGGGCATACCGGGCGGGGCCGCGAGATTGCCGTGGCAGTCTCGGGGGCGGCCCGCGCGCTGCCGTCCTTCGGACTGATGCTTCTGCTGGTGCTCATTTTCGGGGTGCTGCACAAGCCCGAGGCCGCGATCGTGGCGTTCGTGCTGCTGGCGATTCCGTCGATTCTGGCGGGTGCCTACACCGGGATCGAGGCGATCGACCGCACGGTGATCGACGCCGGGCGCGCGATGGGGATGACGCAGTGGCAGGTGCTCTGGCGCATCGAAGTGCCCCTCGGGATGCACCTGCTGGTCGGCGGGCTTCGGGCTGCAACGCTGCAGGTGATCGCCACGGTCACGCTCGCCGCATACGTCGCGCTCGGCGGCCTCGGGCAGTACATCATCACGGGCATCGCGCTGCGCGATTACACCGAGGTGCTCGCCGGAGCGATCCTTGTCACGGCGCTGGCGCTGGTGGTCGACGGGGTGTTCGCCCTCGTGCAACGCGGGGTCTTATCTCGTGTCAGCCCTCGCACTGACCGTGCGTTCAATGCAACACTGATTTCGTGACCGGCTCTTGTCGCTGACTGCGAGCCCCGCCCAAAACGAGCCCCGCCCAAGAAAGGCACCTCGAATGTTTGCTTCGAAGAAGAAGACCAGGATCGGCCTCGCGGCACTGATCACCGCCGCAGCATTGGCCATCACCGGCTGCGCGAGCAGCGACCCGCTCGGCCCCAGCGCGGCTCCGAGCACGGGCGCCAGCGGCGACACCAGCACGATCGTCGTGGGCTCGCAGGCGTACTACTCGAACGAAATCATCGCCGAGATCTACGCGCAGGCGCTCGAGGGTGCGGGGTTCAAGGTGGAGCGCAAGTTCAACATCGGCCAGCGCGAGGCCTACATGCCCTCGATCGAGTCGGGCGAGATCGATCTCTTCCCCGAGTACACCGGCAACCTGTTGCAGTGGTTCGAAAAAGACACGACGGCACGCACCACAGATGACGTCTACGCGGCGCTGAAGACCGCGCTCCCGAAGGGCCTGGTCGTGCTCAACCAGGCTTCGGCGACCGACCAAGACTCGTACAACGTCACCGCAGACTTCGCCGCGACACACAACCTTAAGAGCATCGGCGACCTCGCGGGCGTGCCCGAGGCGCTGACCCTCGGCGGGGCCCCCGAGCTTGCAGAACGCCCCTATGGGCCCAAGGGCCTGCTCGACCTGTACGACGTGACCGTGCAGTTCATCGGCACCGGCGACACGACCGTCGAGGAACTCCTCGCCGGCACGATCAACATCGCCAACGTCTACAGCGCCGACCCTTCGATCCAGACCGACAGCCTGGTGACTCTCGCCGACCCGAAGGGGCTGTTCTTGGCATCGCACGTGGTGCCGCTCGTCAACGCCGACATCTCCGGCGAGATCGCCGATGTCATCAACGCGGTGAGCGCGAAGTTGACGCCCGAGGCCCTGGTCGCCATGAACGTGCAGAGCACGGTCGATGAGCTGTCGCCCACGGTGATTGCGACCGAGTGGCTGAAAGCGCAGGGCCTTAACTAACGAGGTGCCTAGACTGGGAGGCGTCAGCACCACGCGAAGAGAAAGCCCTGAGCGGTATTGAGTAAGACTGCGGTCACCCTTCCACCTCCGACCGCCCAGAACCTGTTCGAGCTTGTCTCGCCCTGGGCGTCGGTCGTTTCGGTACTGGCGATCGTTCTCGCCGCGCTCTACCTTTGGGGCGCGATCGCGCTGTGGTCGCGGGGCCGCTCCTGGTCGGTGCTGCGCACGGGCACCTTTCTGGTCGGCACCGTGCTGCTGTTTCTCGTGGGCGGCATGGGCGTCAACGGCTATGCCGACGAGTTGCTTTCTGCGCTCATCTTTCAACAGATCACGTTGATGACGCTGATCCCGCCGCTCCTGATCATCGGTTCTCCCGGCAGGTTGCTGCTGCGCGCCACCCCGCACCGCGGGCTCGGCAGGGTGGCGTTGCGCATCGCGCTCGGTGGGCTGAGGTCTCAGGTCGCGGCGTTCGCGCTCCATCCCGCGGTCGCAATCCTGATCGTCGCGCTCGCGTACATGGGTCTCTACCTCAGCGGCCTCGTGAACGTCATCATCGCCTGGCCGTTCGGGCACCAGCTGCTGCTCGTGCTCTTCCTGTGCGGCGGCATCGTCGCGGGTGTGCCGCTCTGGTCGTCCGACCCGATGCCGCGCCCGCCCTCGTACGCCGGGCGCCTCGGCGCCGTGATCGTCGAGATCCAGATCCACGCGATCTTTGGCCTGATCCTGCTCCTGAGCCCGGCTGGCCTGATCGCCGGTTTCGCCACGCCGCCCGAGGCGTGGGGGCTCACCGAGGGCCTCGACCAGCAGCTCGCCGGGACCCTGATGTGGACGTATGCCGAGCTCCCGCTCCTCATCGTCCTCATCGTGATCCTCAGCCGCTGGCGCACAAGAGACCTGAAGCTGGCAAGAATTCGGCAATCGCGAGACGACGAAGACCTCGACCGTTACAACGAGTACCTCGCGAAGCTGAAGTAGCGCGCTACGCGAGCAGTTCGCTCAGTTCGAGCCAGCGATCTTCGAGACGCGCGACTTCGGCCTCGTGCGACTCAAGCTCGGCGGTGAGGCCGCCGATGCCGGCATAGTCGCTCTGATCGTGCGCGGCGATGCGCTGGTGCGAGGTGTGGATCTCGGCCGCGAGCTTGACGAGTCGCCGGTCGATCGCCGAGAGTTCCTTCTCGGCATTTCGACGCTCGGCGCCGGCAAGGGCCACGGGCGCGGCCGTCGTGCCGCGCTTTGGTGCGGATGCGGCATCCGTCGTCGACACGTTGAGCGAGCCGCCCGCACTCGGCGCGGCACCGTGCCCTGCGGCCTGACGCTGCAGGTACTCCTCGACGCCGCCGGGAAGGTGGCGGAGGTTGCCACCCTCGATCGCGTACTGGTTGTCGGTGACGCGCTCGATCAGGTAGCGGTCGTGCGAGACCACGAGCAGCGTGCCGGGCCAGGTGTCGAGGAGGTCTTCCATCGCCGCGAGCATGTCGGTGTCGAGGTCGTTGCTCGGCTCATCGAGGATGAGCACGTTGGGCTCGCCCATCAGCACGAGCAGGAGTTGGAGGCGTCGGCGCTGGCCGCCGGAAAGGTCGCGGACGGGCGTTGAGAGCTCGGAGGAGCGGAACCCCAGGCGCTCGAGCAACTGTGTGGGGCTGAGCTCCTTGCCCTCACTCATGAAGCTCGTCTTTTGCAGGTCGAGGACCTCGCGCACCTTCGCGTTCGCGAACTCGTCGAGCTCGGTCAGCTGCTGGCTGAGCGTCGCCACGCGCACGGTCACCCCGCGCTTGACCTTGCCGGAGGTAGGTTGCACATCGCCGGTCACAAGGCCCAGCAGCGTCGACTTGCCCACACCGTTTGGCCCCAGGATGCCGGTACGCTCGCCGGGCGCGATACGCCACTCGACATCGCGCAAGACCTCGTGCGCCGCGCCGCCAGGCGTGGCCGGCGGGTACGTGACACCAACATCGAGCAGGTCGACGACGTCTTTGCCGAGGCGCGCGGTCGCGAGGCGCGCGAGGTCGACGCTGTCGCGGGGGGCGGGTTCATCGGCGATCAGCTGTGTCGCCGCATCGATGCGAAACTTCGGCTTACTCGTGCGTGCGGGGGCGCCGCGGCGAAGCCAGGCGAGCTCCTTGCGCAGGATGTTGCGGCGCTTCGTTTCGGCCACGTCCTGCTGGCGGCGGCGTTCCATTCGCTGCAGAATGTAGGCCGCGTAGCCGCCCTCGAAGGGCTCGACTTCGCCGTCGTGGACCTCCCACATGCGGGTGCACACCTCGTCGAGGAACCACCGGTCGTGCGTCACGATAAGCAGGCCACCGGCGGTGCTCGACCAGCGCGTCTTCAGGTGCTTCGCGAGCCAGGCAATGCCTTCCATGTCGAGGTGGTTGGTGGGCTCATCGAGCGCGAGCACATCCCACTCGCCGACGAGGAGCTTGGCGAGTGAGACACGGCGGCGCTGTCCACCGCTGAGGTCGTCGACCGAGCCCTTCCAGTCGATGCCACGCACGAGCCCCTGCAGCACATCGCGCACGCGGGCATCGCCCGCCCACTCGTACTCGGGAATATCGCCAACAATTGCGTGCTCGACCGTGGAGCCAGCAGGGAGGTCGTCGGTCTGCGCGAGCATGCCAACGAGCAGGCTGCCGCGGTGCGTCACGGTGCCGCCATGGGGCACGATGCTGCCCGTGAGCACTTTCATAAGGGTGGACTTGCCGTCGCCGTTGCGACCGACGATGCCGACACGGTCACCTTCGGCGATCCCGACGGTAACGTCGCCGAGCACGACTTTTGCGGGATATTCGAGATGGAGGGACTCGCCCCCAAGCAGGTGGGCCATGTTCCCAGCGTACGGGTCTTCTTAGTGCGAACCGTCCCGTGCGCCGTCGAACTCGAGGCTGAGGCGCCGCAACAGCGCGGCGAGGCGTTCGCGCTCGGCGCGGGAGAGCACTGAGAGCAGGGCGGCTTCGGCGTCGACGAGGCGCGTGATTGCGGCATCCAATCGAATCTTGCCGTCTTCGGTGAGGGTCACCAGCACGCTCCGGCCGTCGACGGGATCGCTGCGACGATGCACGAGGCGGCGGGCAACGAGCCGGTCGATCCGGTTGGTCATCGTGCCGCTCGAGACCAGGGTCTGCTGTAGGAGCGCCTTCGGGCTCAGCTCGAACGGCTCGCCGGCGCGGCGCAGCGCCGACAGCACGTCCCACTCCCAGGGCTCGAGGTCGCTGCGCTGGAACGCGGCGCGCCGGGCACGGTCGAGGTGGCGCGAGAGCCGATCGACGCGAGAGAGCACTTCGAGCGGTGAAAAGTCGAGGTCTGGTCGCTGTCGCCCCCACGCTTCTACGATGCGGTCGACTTCGTCCATTTCGGGGGGCATTCACCCATTATTGGCGCATTCCCTTGGGTACGCGGTGCGTTGGGGGAAATGGGGCGCCCGGCGTCTGGCAGAATTGATGAGTGCGCCCATGCGGGCCGCATTCCGCCGTAGTGTAATGGCAGCACGACAGCCTTTGGAGCTGTTCGGTCTAGGTTCGAATCCTGGCGGCGGAGCGTGGATACTCAACTGGCTGTCGTCGTCCTCGCCGCTGGGCAGGGAACGCGCATGAAATCGTCGCTTCCTAAGGTGCTGCACCCGCTTGGCGGTCGCACGCTTGTCGGTCACGTGCTCGATACCGCGGCAACCCTCGATGCGGGCCACGTGCTGGCCGTCGTGCGCTTCGAGCGTGACCGCATCGTCGAAGCGTTGCAGGCAGAGCAGTCGCCCGTGCAGGTCGTCGATCAAGACGACGTTCCAGGCACCGGCCGGGCGGTGGCGCAGGCGATCGACGCGCTCCCCGCCGACTTTGCCGGCGACGTGCTCGTGCTCAGCGGCGATGTGCCGCTGCTCGACAATGAGACCCTCAGCGCGCTGCTTTCGGAGCACCGGGCAGCGCACGCCGCGGCAACCCTGCTGAGCGCACAGCTGGGCAACCCGACCGGGTACGGCCGAGTGATTCGCGACACCGATGGCGGCGTCGCCCGCATCGTGGAGCAGAAAGACGCGTCGGCCGAAGAGCTGACTGTCACCGAGGTCAACGCCGGGGTCTACGTGTTCCGGGCCGCCGCGCTTCGGGCACACATCGGCGGGCTGACGACCGACAACGCGCAGGGCGAGATGTATCTCACCGACATGGTGGCGCTGCTGCGCGGCGCTGGCGAGTCCGTCGCGGCGCGCACGATCTCTGATTCGTCCCTCGTCGAGGGTGTCAACGACCGCGTGCAACTGGCCGCGGCCGCGGCACGCCTGAACGCCCGGGTCATCCGCCACTGGCAGCTCGCCGGCGTGACGGTGCAAGACCCGGCAACCACCTGGATCGACGTGACGGCGACCCTCGCCCCCGACGTAACGCTGCTGCCAGGCACGCAGATTCTGCGGGCAACGGTGATTGGCGCGGGCGCCACCATCGGCCCCGACACGACGCTGAGTGACTGCGAGGTGGGGGAGGGTGCGACCATTCGCCGCTCCGATGCAAGCCTCGCGGTGATCGGTGCCGGCGCAAGTGTGGGCCCGTTCGCCTACCTGCGCCCGGGCACGGAGCTTGGCGTCGACGGCAAGATCGGCACGTTCGTCGAAACGAAGAACGCGACGATCGGCCGGGGCAGCAAGGTGCCGCACCTCTCGTACATCGGCGACGCGACCATCGGCGAGGGCGTAAATCTTGGCGCCGGCGCGATCACCGCGAACTATGACGACCTGGCGAAGCACCGCACCGAGATTGGCGACCAGGTACATTCGGGGTCGCACACGGTGTTCGTGGCTCCCGTTAGAGTTGGTGCAGGTGCGAAGACCGGGGCCGGTGCAGTTGTCCGCAAGGACGTGCCCGCCGGGGCCCTTGCGCTCAGCGTGTCACCTCAACGAAATGTTGAGGGTTGGGTCGAAAAAAATCGAGCGGGCACCGAGGCGGCTGCGGTAGCAGACCGTACTCAGCGCGCAGAAAAGGCGAGCAATGGGCAAGAAGTTGAAGGCTGAGAAGTCGAAGTCTGACCGACCGGGAATTGTCACCCGCAGCAGCAAGAGGTTGGTGCTGGTCTCAGGGCGTTCCCACCCTCAGTTGGCCGAGGATGTGGCCAAGGCCCTCAACTCGGAGCTCCTCCCGACCGAGCACCGCACCTTCGCCAGCGGCGAGATTTATACCCGCTTTGGCGAGAGCGTGCGCGGTTGCGACGCGTTCGTGATCCAGACGTTCGGCCAGCCGGTCAACGAGTGGATCATGGAAATGCTGATCATGGTCGACGCGCTGAAGCGTGCTTCGGCCAAGCGGATCACTGTCGTTGCCCCGTACTACCCGTACTCGCGTCAAGACAAGAAGGGCCGCGGTCGCGAGCCCATCAGCGCACGCCTCATCGCCGACCTCATGAAGACCGCCGGCGCAAACCGCATCATGAGCGTCGACCTGCACGCAGCACAGATTCAGGGCTTCTTCAACGGCCCAGTTGATCACCTCTTCGCTCAGCCGGTGTTGCTTGAGTACTTCAAGTCGAAGCTCGAAGCAGATCGTGACCTGGTTACCGTTGTGTCGCCCGACATGGGCCGCGTGCGCGTCGCCGACAACTGGTCAGACCAGCTCGGCGCACCGCTCGCGATTATCCACAAGCGCCGCGACCCCAAGGTCGCGAACCAGGTCACCGTCCACGAAATCGTGGGCCAGGTCGAGGGCCGTATCTGCCTGCTGGTCGATGACATGATCGACACCGGTGGCACGATCGTCAAGGCTGCCGAGGCGCTGAAGAAGAATGGTGCACTGCGCGTCATCGTGGCTGCAACGCACGCGGTCTTCAGTGACCCGGCACCGCAGATTCTGACCTCGGACGCAATCGATGAGGTTGTCGTCACCGACACACTTCCGCTCCCCGAAGACCGCCACTTCGAAGGCCTGACCGTGTTGCCCATCGCGCCGCTGCTGGCCCGCGCAATCCACGAAGTGTTCGAAGACGGATCGGTCACCAGCATGTTTGACGGGGCCGCCTAGCCCACGATAATTGCTCTGCAATGAGCAGTTGCAACGCAAAAGAGCCGGTCCCTGTGGGGGGACCGGCTCTTTTTGTGTTGGTGCTTAGTCGACCGTCATGGTCTCGGCGAGCACCCGGAGGTGGTCGTCGGTAGCGCCGAACGTGCGGGTCGTAGCGACGACGCGCGAGAGGTAGTGGCTGATCGGGTATTCGAACGTGATACCGATACCACCGTGCATCTGCACGTACTGC
>JAKOTS010000065.1 GCA_029777095.1 Actinomycetes bacterium
CTCGCCACTCTTGGCCGATTCGCGGGGGTTTCTTGCTGCCCGGCGGTGACGGTGGCGGCGGCGTCGATGACGACGAAGCGGGTGCCTAGAAGATCGTGACGAACCGCATGATCGTGTCGAACAGCACCGTCGCCAGCCCGGGATCCTCGGTCATCTGCTGCCGAGCACGGACCGCGACATCCGCGCGATCCGTGATGATCCCATCGACTTCGTCGCGCAGCAGCTGCCGGATGGTCATCTCGTCGTTGACCGTCCACACAAACATGCCGAGGCCCGCACGATGCGCCTCTGCCGTGAGATCGCTCGAGTACGACCACTCCTCGATCACGACGAAGTCCGCACTCGTGCGGGGGAGTGCGGTGCCGGCGACCGCCATCGTGTAACCGACGGTGAGCGCCGGGCACATCCGCTTCAAGCCCTCGACGCTCGCGGTGTCGAGCGAGTGATAAATGTGGTCGCCCAGCACGCCCTGCGCCTCGATCTGCGCAACGAGTCGCTCCAAGAAATCGTCGGTCTCACGACCGTGCAGCTTGATCTCGATGAGTAGCTGCTGACCGATATCGTCGGCCCGCGCGAGGTAGGTCTCAAGCGACGGGATCAGGTCGGTGCGTCCCGCAAGATCGGTCACGGTGATGGCCGTTGCTTCGTCGAGCGTGAGGTCTGCGATGTGGATGCCTCGGCCCGCCAGACGCGACAGGTTCGCGTCGTGCAGCACGACGAACTCTCCGTCGGCGGTCTGCATCACATCCATTTCGACGACGTCGGCGTTCGCGGCGTGCGCCCCCTCGAGCCCCGCGACGGTATTTTCGACACCGTCAAAGCCGCGGTGAGCGAGCACGAGCGTGCCCGGCTGTCGTGACATCTCGGCGATCACCGGCGCCGTGAGCGCGCCGGCACCGACGGCCAGCACTGCGAGCACGCCAACGGCGACGAGCGTGACCCGCCGCGGGGTGGGGCGTGCCTCCGTGGATTTGATCGCTACGACCGGGGCGAGATCGCAACCCGGGTCGAGCTCGGGGCGCGATGCCAGTGAGCGTGTGAGGCACTGCATCAGGATCGCCGCGACCATCACAACGGCGGCGCCCATGCACAGGATCCCGAGTGTTACCGCCGCACCGAGCCCGATCGCCGCGAAGACTGGTGATGCGTCGGGCCAGAGCGCATCGCTGAGCAACGTTGGCGTGATACTCACCAAAAGGATGAGGAATCCACTCAGAAGGCCCGCGAGTATGACCGTAATCACGGCGAAGGCGAGTGGGGTCTGCGAGTGTTTCGTCAACCGCCAGCTGAGCCTGCCCGCGCGCGCACCCGAGATGTTCGACGTGGCAAACAGCGGGAGCGTGAGAGCAAACTGCGTGCAGAGCGCGCCGACAATCAGCAGGAAGACGACGTAGCCGATACTGCCGGGAACGGTCTTGGTGAGCTCGCCGCTGATGAACGAGGGCACAGCAATTGTGCGGGTGAGTACGGAGAAGAATCCGAACCCGGCGAGCGGGAGTAACAGGAGCAGATACGGCACGAGACCGAGCGATGACGGACGCAGCATTCTTCGCACCAGTGCACCGAACTCGCGCGCGACCGCGCGAACCCCGAGCCCCGTGCCAGTCTGCACGCGGCGCACCGCGACGAGCAGGAGGAGGAACTGCGCGAGCACCAGAGCGTAACCGAGCACAAGCACGAGCGCAAAGAGGCCGAGCGAGAGCGGTGATGCGAAGACCTTGCCGAGCTGGGGCGCGTCGATTCCGGCGAGGCCGGCGGCGGTCAGGGCAGATTGCACCAGCCATCCGAGCACGGGCAGCGCAATCAGGGCGATGACCGCCTGCGAGAGCACGTACAGCAGCGCAAGTTGCGCGCCGCCGCGGCGCAGCACGCCGAAGCCGGAGCCGAGAAATTCGCCTGTGGTGGACCAGATTGGAAGTCGTGGGTGGGGAGTCGGCACGAATGCTCCGTTTGCGTCGGCGAGGGCGGCGGGCGCTGTTCGTTTCAGCGCATCGTGACCGAGCCTATCGATGAACGCGCGGGTGGGCGTCCGCATATGCCGTGCGCGGTATGCTCGGACATTCCCGCACAATCCCCATGCGCCCCACCGCTTGCGAAGGAAAAATCGTGACCAGACCACACACCCCAGGCCCCCTCGACACCGCTCGCAACGACGATGGCTATTTCGGGCCCGACAGCGTGACGTGGAAGGTATATGCCGATCCGGCAACAAAGCTTGGCGGGATGGCGGCGCTGCTCTTGCAGGCACTAAACCCGAACATGATGCGTCTCTTTGATCAGGCGACGGCCTCATATGGAGATGCGGCGGGGCGCGACGAGCGTACGGGCCGTTACCTCGACACCATTGCATTTGGCGACAAGGCGCACGCCGATGCCGCCGCTGCGTCGGTGCGCCGGATGCACGCCCATGCGGTGTGGGACGACCCGTACACGGGCCAGACCCTGCGCGCCGAAGAGCCGGCGTGGATGGCTTGGACACACAACACGCTGGTCTACGCGCTCCTGCGCTCGGCGAAGGCATTCGGCCTCGAGCTCACCCCGGCCGAGGAAGACGCGTTCGTGCGGGAGCAGCATGTCGCGGCAGAGCTGCTGGGCATGGATGCCACGACCCTGCCAGTAACCCGCGCAGAGCTCGAGGCACACATCGACGAGCAGCGACACTGGCTGTCACTCTGCCTGCCCGCTGCCGAAGTCACCCGGCAGCTTCGCAAGCCGAGCTTCAAAGGCAACCCGGTAAAGGTGTGGACCGCAATCATCGTTACCGACGGAGTGCTGTCAATCCTGCCCGACTGGGTGTTGCTGTTCTACGGCATTGAGGGCCGCCCTATGAACCTGCGCGCGGCGCGAAAGACGACCAAGCAGCTCATGACATTGGCACGCAAATCGACGTCATACGACAACGTGATCACGGAAGTGACGACGCGCATCGACAACCATCCGTACCGCAAGGTGCGTCCGAACTCGCGCAAGCAGGCGTCGGCGTAGGGGCGTCAAGCCTCTTCGGGTGTGGCTTCCGCTGCGGCGTTTCGCCGGCGAGTGAGTTGCACCCGGCATGAGTGCGGGGTGAGGAACGGGTCGAGCCGTTTGAGGGCGAGCGGACCCTCGACCTGGCGCAACACGTCGCCCACGAGCCGCGCGTGCACGGCGCAGACGAGCGACTGATCCTGATCGATTGCATCGTGATAGTTGCAGGGGGCGAGCGCGAACGTCAGGGTGGACTCGTCGACGTCCGGTTGCAACCCCGCGTCGTCGAAATGTTCGTAGAGCACGTCGATCTGCGACTGCGCGGCCCCGTCGGCGGTGCCCGAGGTCTCGGTGACCGCGCGTAGGAGTGCGCCGCGTTCCTGGGCAGCCTTTGCCCGGGCTGATGCGGCCTCGCTTGCGTCGGCCTCGCGCACCGGGTGAAAGACGATGGGCGGACGCCCTCGCGTGTTTGTGGCGACCTGCTCGCGCCGGATGAGTCCCTCGTCTTCGAGCACCCACAGGTGGTCGCGGGCGGTGTTGAGCGGCATCTCTAGCTCTGCGGCGAGCTCCCGCACTCGGCGTCCGGGCTGACGTTGCACCGCGCGCAGCAACCGCAAGCGCGCGGGCTGGGTCAGCCCGCGAAAATCACTGACTTTGCGCGGCATACCTCCAGCTTAGGCACCGCGCCTGGGAGCGGCATCCGCCCGCACAATGGCACCATTCTGGTGCGCGCGTGAATAAAACCGGTTGAAGACCGCACGGCGATGGATGCCTCGACGGCAAGCTCGAGGTATCGCAGGTCGGATGTCGACCTCACCTGGAAAGGGACACCATGAAGCTGTCACCCGATTCTGAAGCCATCGTCGGCGCAACCGCCGGAGTCGTCGCCGAGCACGCCGAGCAGATCACGAGCGTCTTCTATCCGACGATGTTTGCTGCCCACCCCGAGCTGCTCAACGTCTTCAACACCGCGAACCAGGCCGTCGGCGAGCAGCCGAAGGCACTCGCGGCCTCTGTCGTGGCGTTCGCCGTGCAGCTGCTCGACCCCAATGCTCCGGATTTCACGCCCGTGATGCGCCGCATTGCGCACAAGCACGTGTCGCTCGGTATCAAGGCACGCGAGTACACGATCGTCGGGCGTTTCTTGCTCGACGCTGTCGGTACCGTGCTGGGCGCCGCAGTCACGCCCGAGGTGCGCGCCGCGTGGGACGAGGTCTACTGGTTGTTCGCGACCGAGCTGATCGCGCAGGAGGCCGCGCTGTACGCGCTCGGTGGCACCAACCCCGAGGAGCCGTGGCGTGAGTACCGCGTCGTCGAGCGCGACGAGGAATCGACCGACATCTTCTCCCTGGTGATCGCACCGGTCGAGGGCCATGTGCCCACGCACGACACCGGCCAGTACGTGGCGATCTCGGTCACGCTTCCCGACGGCTCGCGCCAGCCGCGGCAGTACACGATCTCTTCGGGGCCGCGTCGCGACTCGTTGCGCGTCACCATCAAGCGCGTCCACGGTGCCGCCGGGGTGCCGGATGGGATCGTGTCGAACTGGCTGTACGAGCACGCTCGGCCCGGTGCGATCCTCGATGTGTCGCAGCCGGCGGGCGACGTCGTGCTCGACAACACCGAGGCGCCGCTCGTCCTGGTGTCGGCGGGCATCGGTATCACGCCGGTCGCGGCGATCCTCGAAGACCTCTCTCGGCGTCAGCCCGATCGCACCGTGCGGCTCTTCCACGCCGACCGGGCGCACGAAACACACGCGCTGTACACCTCGTTGCGCCGCCAGGTGCTCGCGATGCGGGATGCCCGTGCCCAGAACTGGTACGAAGCCGATGCGCACGCGGCGCCCACCCTGCACCCCGCGTTGCCCGGGTTCATGGACCTGCAGGCGGTCGACCTTCCCGACAACGCCACCGTGTTCATGTGCGGCCCGCTGCCGTTCATGCAGACGATGCGCGCCACCCTGCTCAGCCGCGGTGTCGCAGCCGAGCGCATCCACTACGAGGTGTTTGGCCCCGACCTCTGGGCGCAAAACCCGGATGCCGTGGGCGCTGCGTAAAAGGTCACGGGGGCGTAGCCTCCTACCAAGCGCGTGGGGATCACAGGCTTGGTAGGAGGTGGGGCAGCATGCACACTCGAACCCTTGGGCAGGGGCTCACCGTTTCGGCAATCGGTCTTGGTTGCATGGGAATGTCACAGAGCTACGGGCCAAACCCCGGCGACCGCGACGAGATGATCGAAGTGCTGCGCTCGGCGCTCGACTCGGGCGTGACGTTCTTTGACACGGCCGAGTCGTATGGGCCCTACCTCAACGAAGAGTTAGTGGGGGAGGCGCTCCAGCCGGTGCGCGATGACGTCGTGATCGCCACGAAGTTTGGCTGGCGCCTCGGCGATGGCGAGGCGCCGGGCCTCGATAGCAGGCCCGCGCGCATCCGAGAGGTCGCTGAAGCGTCGCTCACTCGGCTCCGCTCGGAGACGATTGACCTGTTTTACCAACACAGGGTCGACCCGAAGGTGCCGATCGAAGACGTGGCGGGTGCCGTCGGTGAATTGATCGCCGAGGGAAAGGTGCGGCATTTCGGCCTGTCGGAGGCATCCGCTCTCACCATCCGCCGCGCCCATGCCGTGTGTCCGGTGACCGCGGTGCAGAGCGAATACTCCCTCTGGACGCGCGACGCGGAATCCGCGGTGTTGCCGACGCTTGCCGCACTCGGGATCGGGTTCGTCCCGTTCAGCCCACTCGGCAAAGGGTTCTTCACCGGTGCCGTCGACCAGAACACGCAGTTTTCGGACGGCGATATACGCGAGAGCATCCCCCGCTTCAGCGAGGAGAACCGTGCGGCGAACATCGCGCTGCTTGCGCATGTCGCCCAGCTGGCCGACCAAAAGGGGGCCACACCCGGGCAAATCGCGTTGGCCTGGTTGCTTGCACAGGGTCCGCAGGTGGTGCCTATTCCGGGCACTCGACGTACGAAGCGGATCGAAGAGAACGCCGGCGCGACGGGAGTCGGGCTGTCGGCGGATGAGCTCGATGGGCTCGCGACCCTCGCCGCGCGCATCGGTGTGCACGGCAACCGGTACGGGGACTTCCAGATGGGGTTCGTCGAGCGTTGAGCCGGGCTCTCGCCGCAACGCGGTTGACAGCGGCTCGTTGCCGGTCATGCGCACGATCTGGGCGCGGATAGCGCGCGCCTCGTCAACTGTCAACGGGGGAGGCAACGTCGACGCGCAATGACACGATGCCGAGTACATCAGGTCGATGCCATCAGGCAAGGAGGAATGATATGTCGGATCCAACAGCTGCCGAGCCGGAAGCGCCCGCGACACAAGAGCTCGACGAGCCAAGCACGGAGAAGGAGCCCACCGAAGCCCCCAAAGCGCCCGCGCCGGACGACCCAGAGGTCGATCATCAAGCTGTGGGCCTTGGCGTCGTCAACGGCGAGGGGAACTCGGACTGACCGGATATTCGGGCCAGCGGAAAGCCGCGCTGATCACGATGCTTCGCGAGCGCTGAGCGCTGAGCCCGTGGTAGCCGCGGTCGATTGGGCTCGCGTTGCAATACATGACGCAACCTGATTTGGCCAGGGGGAAGACGAATACCCACGCTGCTCGTAGCGTCGGGCATTCCACTGGCAGTCCAAATCGAAGGAGTAGATGATGAACGAAGCATGGGACGCATGGAACTATCGCGAGTCGGCAAAGCGAGCGCCGGATGCCGCCAGCATGGTCGGCTATCACGTGCACGCTGTCGACGGTGACATCGGCAAGATCGACGCCGCCACGACAGACGTCGGTGCAAGCAATGTCGTGGTCGACACTGGGCCGTGGATTTTCGGGCGCAAGGTGATCCTGCCGGCGGGAACCGTCGAGCGCGTCGACGACGTGAACGAAATGGTCTACGTCGATCTGACCAAGGATCAAATCAAGGATTCGCCCGAGTTAGAGGGTGGTGCATTCGATGAGGCGATTTATCGCACAAACCTCGGCGCCTACTACGGCGGGTTCTATTTGTAGCAGCATCCGCCCACGGAGCGAGCGGTCCCGGAAGGATGCTTCTTTCCGGGACCGCTCGCTGTGTACTCGCTGCGGGCTACACGCGGTTCCGTCCGCCGATGACCCGGAAGAGGAACACGATGAGGGCGATCACTCCGACGATGAGGGCGACCCAGAGCAGCCAGTTGAAGGCGGCGCTCAATCCACCCACGATCGCGAGCACGATGGCGATAACGATGATGATGACAAGTGCAATATTCATGGTCTTCTCCGCCTCCTAGGAAGGGCACGGCGCCCCGGCTGGTGAACACTCATTCTCGCAAGGGGCGACCGCGCGTCCAAAGGGGGTTGACCAGCGGCGGCCGTGGTGCTAGCCGTGCCGCTCAGTGTCGTCACTCGGCTTTCCACGACGACACGTGGTGCGGGCACAGACCGGTTCTGATGACGGTGGTAACCTGCGATCGCGGGCGCCCAACACCCCAGCACCGCGCCAAACCCCGACCGCGAAGACGCGAGAACACGGAGCAGAACCCATGGATGCACTTCTGGAAGACCTGGCGGATGTGTACCGCGACTTGCACGCGCACCCGGAGCTCGGCTTCGCCGAGACCCGCACCGCGGGCATCGTTGCCGCGCGGCTCCGGACCATCGGCTTCGAGGTGACTGAGGGCGTCGGCCAGACCGGCGTCGTTGGCGTGCTCGAACGCGGTACCGGCCCCACGGTGCGGCTGCGCGCCGACATGGATGCGCTCCCGGTGGCCGAAGAAACAGGGCTCCCATACGCAAGCACCGCGCGAGGCGTGCTCGACGGCAAAGACGTTCCCGTCATGCACGCGTGTGGACACGACATGCACACGACCGCGCTCCTCGGCGCACTCGCGACGCTCGCGGCGCAGGATGACTGGACCGGCAAAATCCTCGCCGTGTTCCAGCCCGCGGAAGAGACCGGTGGCGGCGCGCGCGCGATGATCGAAGACGATCTGTTCGCCCGCTTCGGTACCCCCGACGTCGTGCTCGGGCAGCACGTTGGCCCGCTGCCGGCGGGCGCCATTGGCCTTCGCGCGGGCGCCTCGTTTGCGGCATCCGATGCGCTCGATATCACGCTGTATGGCCGCGGTGGCCACGGCTCCCGGCCCGAGGTCACGGTTGATCCCGTGGTGATGGCGGCAGCGGTTGTGATGCGACTGCAGACCGTGATCTCGCCCGACATCGCGGGCACGGATGTCGCGGTACTGACCGTCGGGTCGATCCACGCGGGCGAGGCACCCAACGTCATTCCCGATTCGGCGTCGCTGCAACTCAGCATCCGTAGCTACGACACGGCAGTGCGCGACCGCATGATCGCCGCCATCGAGCGCATCGTGCGCGGCGAAGCCGCAGCGGCTGGAGCAGACCGCGAACCGCGAGTCGAGTTGCTCTATGAACTGCCCGCCGTGTTCAACGACGCAGATGCAGTCGCACGCGTCGGCGCCGCAATGCAGAGCGAGCTCGAGGGCATTATGGTGATCGACCCGGGCGTCATCACCGGCAGCGAAGACGTCGGGCGCTTCGCCGAGGCGGCGGGTGTGCCGTGCGTCTACTGGATTCTCGGCGGCGCCGACCCGGCCCACTTTGCCGGGCTGGCATCGGTGGCAGAGATCACAGAGCGTGTGATGTCGTTGCCCTCGAACCACTCGCCGCAATTTGCGCCGGCGATCATGCCGACGCTTGGCATCGGCATCCGTGCGCTCGTGACGGCAGCGCGCAGCTGGCTCGCATAGCGGATGCCCCGGCCGGCGCGTGATCGTCTGCACCGGCCGGGCAACCCCGCCTCTCCGCTGTCGCTCAGGGAGGAGCGGCACGAGACACATACGCTGGAGGGCATGACCCTTCAGCTCTCGTCGCGCCGTCGCGGTGCGCTCACCGTCTTTGCCGCACTGCTGGTTTCTGGGCTCGCCGTCGTCGGGTGCTCGGCACCCGGTTCGGGGTCCGGGGCGGCGCCTGCGCCCGGTGCTGCGGCCCAGCCCACGGTCGTTGCTGCGGACGAATTGCTCGGTGAATTCGGACTCGACGCCAGCGACGTCGTCGCGGTGGTCGACACGCTCGACACCTTGCAGATGGCGGAGCGCCCCGAGGGCCTCATTGCCTCGGTGCGCCCCGACGCCGTAGTGTTCACGGCCGGTAACACGCAGGCAACACTGCCGATGCCCGACGACCTCGTCTATGTTTCTGTGGCGCCGTACGCGACACAGACGCATGACTGCTATTTCCACAGCCTCACCACGTGTGTTGGTGAGCTACAGAACGCCGATGTGCAGCTGACGCTCATCGACGATGCGACCGGCGCCGAGCTGGTCGGTGGGGCGATGACTACGTTCGACAATGGGTTCATCGGGTTCTGGGTGCCCCGGGGCATCCAGGCCACACTCACCGTCACGCACGAGGGTCAGACCGGCACTGCGCCGATCTCGACCATGAACGCCGACGACCCCACCTGCATCACGACGCTGCGGGTCTCGTAGGTGGCTAGCTGCGGCGCGCTGCGCCGCGCCGTGGCGGTGCAACGGCTGGCCCAGCACTAGTCTTGGCGGGTGCTTTCGTTCGACCAACTCGTCGCCCCCGGCGTGATCGACCCCGGCTGGGCCGCGGCGTTGGCGCCGGTGGCACCAGAGCTCGCGGCGCTACATGAGCGGCTTCGGGCCGAGCAAGCCGCGGGGCGCGCGTATCTGCCGGCGGAGGTTGATGTGTTGCGCGCATTTCGCGCGCCGCTGGCCGACGTGAAGGTGCTGATCGTGGGGCAGGACCCCTACCCGACCCCGGGGCATCCGATCGGCTTGTCGTTTGCAACCGCACGCGAGGTGCGGCCACTGCCGCGCAGCCTACAAAACATCTACCGCGAGCTGCACGACGACCTGGGCATCGAGCCCGCCGTGCATGGTGACCTCGGTGCCTGGTCGGCGCAGGGCGTGATGCTGCTCAACCGCGTGCTGACCGTCGCGCCGGGGGTTGCCGGCGCGCACCGCGGCTGGGGTTGGGAGACGATCACCGATCACGCAATCCGTACGTTGGTTGCCCGCGACACGCCGCTCGTGGGGGTGTTGTGGGGGAGGGATGCCGCAGCCCTCGCTCCGCTCCTGGGCGCCACGCCGCTGATCGAATCGGCGCATCCGTCGCCGCTGTCGGCACGTCGTGGCTTCTTCGGCTCACGGCCGTTCTCGCGGGCGAACGCCCTCCTCGCGGCGCAGGGAGCGAGCCCGGTTGATTGGACAGTGGATGCCGCTGCCGACCCCGCGCGGCTGTTCTGAGCCGCCGAACAATCTCGTCGTGGCCAGCAACAACTTCGTGGCCCGACAACGTCGTCACCAGCAACAACTTCGGCCGCCCGCAGCCAGGGGCTGTGAGCGGCCGAAGTTTGTGACGCTGGGTTAGCGTGCGGTGAATCCACCGTCGATGACGTGGGTGCTGCCCGTGACGAACGAGGCGGCGTCGCTGGCAAGGAACACCACCATCTGCGCGATTTCTTCGGCCCGGGCGAGGCGGCCGATCGGGTGCTGCTGCGCAAGGAACGCGCGGCCTTCTTCTTTCATGCCGCCAATCAGCGCGGTGTCGACGTAGCCCGGGGCGACGGCGTTCACACGGATGCCTGCGGCGGCATATTCGAGCGCGGTGGTCTTGGTAAGACCCACCACCGCGTGCTTGGTGGCGGCATATGCCGGCGAGCCGACGGAGCCGATCACACCGAGCATCGAGGCCATGTTCACGATCGAGCCGCCCGTTTCGGTCATCGCGTTGACCTGCGCGCGCACGCCACGGAAGACCGTGGTGAGGTTCAGCGAAACCGTGCGGTCCCAATCGGCATCGGTGTACTGACCGGTCGGGGCGAGCCCTCCACCGATGCCCGCGTTGTTGATGGCGATCCCGAACGGTCCGAGTGCCTGTGCCGCGCGGATGTACTCGCTGATGACCGCTTCGTCACCAGCGTCGCCGACAACGGCGGACGCGCGGCCACCAGCGGCCTCGATTTCTGAAACGACGGCAGCCGCAGCATCAGCATTGATGTCTTGCGCGACAACGTGGGCGCCATTGCGGGCGAGCAAGAGCGCAACTTCGCGCCCAATCCCGGCCCCCGCGCCGGTGACGATTGCCGAGCGATCTGCGACGTCATAAGTGGCCATGTAGGAGTTCCTCTCAGTGGAGCATTTGTGTTTGCATGCTAGCCACGGAGCGTACGGCCGAACCGACTATGACGGGGAGGTTGCCAAGATGTGATGAAGCGCGCTCAGCGAAGCGGGAGTCGCGAGATGAACTCTCGCAGCTGATCGATGTTTCGCACCTCGTGCATGTCGATGATCTCGCCGTACTGCTCGGCAACCGAGTCGCCCATGCGCCACTGGCTGAGGGGCTCTGGGTTCAGCCAGGCCGCGTGCCCTGCCTGCTGAACAAGCGTGCGAAGCGCGTCGAACTGGGGGTTCGTGCCGTTGCTGCGGGCATCACCGATGACCAGCACCGTCGAGCGCGGCCCGATCAGGTCGATGTAGCGATCGGCGGCATCGGCGAACGCCGAACCGTAGTCGCTCGCGGAGTGGTGCCGCGCCATGTTCGCTTCCTGCGTGACACGCTCGGCGATCTCTTCGCCCACCTGCGAGTCGCGCACCAGGTCGGTGATGTCGTCGCAAACGTTGATGAAGCCGATGAATCGCACGCGCCGGAAGACTCCGGCGAGCGACTGCAGCAGGAGCATCGTGAAGCGCGAGAACCCGGCGACCGAGCCCGACATGTCGCACAGCAGCACGAGTTCGGCGCGGGTGCGCGTGCGGCGCTTGTGGGCCGGACGCACCGGTACACCGCCGGTCGACATCGCGGCGCGAAGCGTACGGCGGATGTCGATGGCACCGCGAGTGTGCCGCCGCTGACGCGCCGCCAGCTTCGAGGCGAGCTTGCGCGAAAGCGGGGCGATGACCGCCTGCAGGTCGCCAGCATCGGTGCCGCTGGTCAACATAATGTCGACCCGCTCGAGGGGGCCCTCGACATTGAACTGCGAGATGCGGTCGCGCCCGCGCAACTCGGCGTTTCGCCGGGCGGCTTCGGCCTCGATCTTGCGACGGAACGCACCGACCCGGCCGCGAATCTCTTCGCGGTCGTAGCGGTCGCTGAGCACCTCGCGGCGCTGGCCCGAACCGCCCGCGGCGTCCTCGCCGCCCACGCTGGGATTCCGCGACTCACGGGAGCGCTCCTGCGCCGCGGCGATCGCCGTCTGCGGTGCGAGGCGCTCGATGGTCTGCTTGGCAAAGAAACCGCTGCTGTTGTCGGCGTCGGGCAGCCGCCCGAGCTCCAACACCGCGCGCGCGGCAAGGCGCTCGAGTTCGCGGTCATCGCCGCGCGCGAGCGCGTCGATCAGCTCTTCGCGAATCGCCACGGCGCGCTCGCGCGCACCGGCGGTGTCGGTTGGTGCCGGTTCTTCGGCCTCACCCGTGCGCCCGCCAACGGCCGGCGGAAAGTAGATGTCGAAGAGCTGGTCGAACACCGTGCGGTCGGCCGAGCGTCGCATCATGGTGGCGGCGAGGCCAGAGCGCAGGCGCTCCCGGTCTTCGAGACCGAGCGCCGAGGTAGCGGCGGCCGCGTCGGCAACCTCGGAGGTGCCGACATTCACACCGTGCGTGCGGAGGGCGCGCCCAAGGTCGACGAGGCGCGCGCCCAGGGGATCAGCTAAGTGCACGGCCCAACTCCAGGCGGGTCTCGGCGATCGTGATGTCATCGCGGTGCTTCAGGATCACGCCGAGCGTGGAACGGACAAACGCCGGATCAAGTTCGCCCTCGGCACCGAGTGCGAGGAGCGTGCGGGCCCAGTCGATCGTTTCGGCAACCGAGGGTGCCTTGCGCAGGCGCATCTGGCGCAGCGCGGCGATGAGGCGAACGATCGAGTCGGCCAGCCCGTCTTCGAGGTCGGGAACCGCGAGCGTGACAATCTGGCGCTCGAGCGAGGTCTCGGGGTAGTCGATGTGGAGGTAGAGGCAGCGGCGACGCAGCGCCTCTGACAACTCGCGCGTCGCGTTCGAGGTGAGCACGACGAACGGGGTCTGTGACGCGGTGATCGTGCCGAGCTCCGGCACGGTCACCTGGAAGTCGGAGAGAACCTCGAGCAGCAAGCCCTCGATCTCAACGTCGGCCTTGTCGAGCTCGTCGATGAGCAGCACGGTCGAATGTTCGTTGCGGATCGCGGTCAAGAGCGGCCGCGAGAGGAGGAACTCCTCGGCAAAAATATCGTCCTTCACCTGCTGCCAGTCGGCCTCGTCTTCACCCGTCGAGTTGTGGTGCGCGCCGGCCGCGGTGATACGCAGCAGCTGCTTCGCGTGGTTCCACTCGTAGAGCGCGCGGGCCTCGTCGACACCCTCGTAGCACTGCAAGCGAATGAGCTCGCTCGACGTCGCCGCGGCGACAGCCTGGCTGAGAGCGGTCTTGCCAACACCCGCGGGGCCCTCGATCAGCAGCGGCTTGCCGAGCTGATCTGCGAGGTAGACCGTCGTTGCGATTGCATCGGAAGCGAGGTAGCCGTTGGCTGCGAGACGCTCACGGACGTCGTCGACGGAGCTGAAGCGCGGGGTGTGAGTCATAAATGCAAGTGTGCCTCACGGAAGCGTGCGCAAACCGCTCATGACAAGAATTTTTGGGATGCCGCTGCTGCATCTGCGCAGCGGCTTATTCGTCTGCGACGTCGATCGTGGGAATCGAGGCCAGGAGCCGTTGGGTGTACGGATGCTGCGGTGCGAGGAGCACCTCATCCGTGGTCCCGGACTCGACAATCCGGCCGTCCTTCATCACCGCTACGGTCTCGCAGAGGCTCTGGACGACACCGATGTCGTGTGACACAAGAATCAAAGTCAGACCGAGCGATGCGCGCAGTTGCGTGATGAGTTCGAGAATCTGGGCGCGCACCGTGACATCGAGCGCGCTGAGCGGCTCGTCACCAACGAGCAGACGCGGCTTGTGCACGATGGCGCGGGCGAGCGCGATGCGTTGCCGTTGCCCGCCCGAGAACTCGTGCGAGAACCGCGAGCCGGCATCCGCGTCGAGACCTACCTGCTGCAACACCTCGGCGACGCGCGCGCGGCGGTCGCCCTGGATGCCAAGCGCCCACAGCGGTTCGGCGATGATCCGCCCGACCGACATGCGCGGGTCGAGTGAGGCGTACGGGTCTTGGAACACCATGCCCGTGTCGCGGCGCAGCCAGTGTAGCGAGCGGCTGCTGGCCGAGGCATCCACTCGTTTGCCATCAAACTCGACGGTGCCAGAGGTGGGGGTGTCGAGCGCGAGCAGCAGGCGCACGAGCGTCGATTTGCCCGAGCCCGACTCGCCGATGAGGCCGAGCGCTTCACCAGATTCGACGCTGATCGTGGCGTCCTCAAGAGCGGTCGCGAACCGTTGGCGTTCGAAAAAACTGTCGCGCGCGAGCGGATACCGGCGGGTCAGGCCGGTGGCGCGGATGAGGGGAGTGCTCATGACTCGGCCCCTTTCGTGGGGCGCCACAGCGTGGAGGTGGCATCGCGCAGGAGCCCCTGGGTGATCGGGCTTTGCGGGTCGCGCAGGAGGTGTTGCACAGGGCCGGCCTCGACGACGCGGCCGTGCGCGAGCACGACGCCGTGCGTGGCGATTTGTGAGAGCACCGCGAGGTCGTGAGTGATGAACACGAGCGACATGCCGGCGTCGGTGACGAGATCGCGGAGCAGTTCGAGCACCTCGGCCTGAATTGTCACATCGAGCGCGGTGGTGGGCTCATCGGCGATCAGCAGGCGGGGGTCACACGCGAGCGCAATCGCCGTCGCGACGCGCTGCCGCTGGCCGCCCGAGAGCTGGTGGGGGTAGCGCTTGACGATCGTTTCGGGGTCGGGCAACGCGACACGCCGAGCCTCGGCAATCGCCCGCTGCCAGGCATCCGCCTTCGACATGCGCTGGTGGATGCGCACCGATTCGGCGATCTGCCGGCCAACGGTGCGAATCGGATTGAGTGCGGTGCGGGGCTCTTGAAACACGATGCCGATGTCGTCGCCGCGGACCTGCGCGAGCTCCTTTTCGGGGAGTCCGAGCAGTTCGCGTCCGTTCCACAGCACGCTGCCGCCCGTGACGGCGGTGTCGGGCAGGAGCCCGAGAATCGCGAGTGCCGTGAGCGACTTGCCCGAGCCGGACTCGCCGATGATGCCGAGGCGGGCGCCATCGGCGACTTCGAAGCTGATGCCATCGACAACGCGGCGGCCCTCGATATCGATCGTGAGGTCCTTCACGATGAGGCTCATGAGATCACTTCCGGGACGTGGCGGATCGAGGCGCGCGGCGGATGCAGCGGGTCGCGGCCACGCGAGAGTGTGGGGTCGGTGGCTTCGCGGAGTGCGTCACCGAGCAGGTTGAGCCCGAGCACCGTGATCGTGATCGCGAGGCCCGGCCACACCGCGGCGAGCGGGTGGATCCCGATGTAGGCCTGCAGGTTCGCGAGGAGCACACCCCACGACGGTTCGGTGGGGGATGCCCCATACCCAAGGTACGAGAGCCCCGCTTCGGCGAGCACGGCCACGGCCATCGACCACGAGAGCTGCACGATGAAGACGGGGGCGATGTTCGGAAGAAGGTGGCGCCACAGGACCTGGGTGTTGGAGAGCCCCGACGAACGTGCCGCGACGATGAAGTCGCTTTGGAGGACCCGGCGAAGCTCCGGCCGCGTGACGCGGGCAATGCTCACGCCGAACCCGATCCCGACCGACCAAATCACAACCCAGAGTGAGCCGCCCCAGACGGAGGAGATCATCATGGCGATCAGGAGCACGGGGAACGCGATGAGGATGTCGATAAACACGGCCATGCTCTCGCGCGCCCAGCGCGGAGTCAGCGAGCCGAGCGCGGCGAGCACGATGCCGAAGACGCTCGCGATGATGCCCGAACCGATTGCGACGAACACGGTCGTGCGGGCACCGCCCATGATCAGGCTCAGGATGTCGCGGCCCGTGCCATCGGTGCCAAGAAGGTGCGCGAGCGACGGGAGTTGCCAGCGCGCGTTGACGTCGATCGAGATCGGGTCATACGGCGTCCAGAACACCGAGACGAGCGCGACGAGTCCCACAACCGCGACGGTGATGAGCCCAAACCTGCCGGTGGGCAGGCGCCAGAGCTGGCGCAGCCAGTGCCAACGCGCGCGGGCGGCGACGGGGCGTGCCGCAATCTCGCTCATGCCGACTCCCTTTGACGCGGGTCGATGACGCGGTGGAAGAGATCGACCAAGAAGCCGATCACGAGGATGAATCCGGTGAGCACCAGGAGCTCGCCCTGCACCTTGATGAGGTCACGGTTGCCGACGTCGGTCACGAGCATGCGCCCGATTCCCGGCAGTGTGAAGAGCTGTTCGATGATGACGCTGCCAACGATCAGACCCGCGATCTGGAGGCCGAGCACGGTCACGATCGAAAGGCCGACGTTGGGAAGCCCGTGGCGGATGAGCGCCTGGTTGCGGGTCAGCCCCTTCGCGGCGGCGGTGCGCACGTAGTCCTGCCCGATCGCCTGGAGCGATGCGCTGCGCACGAAACGCAGGAGCATCGCACCCTCAATGATGCCGATCGTGAGCGCCGGAAGAATGAGCGCGCGGAATGCGGCCCACGGGTCGTCCCAACCCTGGCGCGGGAAGCCCGTGGTGGGGAACCAGCCGAGCCAGATGGCGAAGACGAGGATCAGCATCATGCCCGCCCAGACGACGGGCACGGCGGCCAGCGTCTGCGATGCGAAGCTGATCACCGTGCCGCCGGTGCGGCCACGCTGCATCGCAGAGAGCACGCCGAGCGGGATCGCAAACAGCAGGGCAACGGTGAGTGACATGAGACCAAGCGGCACGGTGACCTGTGCCTTCTGCAAGAGCTCGGCGCTGACCGATGCGTTGTTCAGCATCGAGTTGCCGAGGTCGCCGCGCAGTACGCCCCCCATCCAGGAAGCGTACTGCGCGAGCAATGGTTCATTCAGACCCAGCTTGAGGCGGATCGCCTCGACCTGGGCCGGTGAGGCTTGTGTGCCGCCAATCAGCTGCGCCACATCGCCCGGCAAGACGCGCAGTGTGAAGAAAATCAACGCACTGGCGACGAACAACCCCACAACCAGCAGGGTTAACCGGGTGAGCGCATAACGGATCACTCCGTGGCAACCTCAACATTCGCAAGGTCGATGCGTGCGTTGATCGAATCCACCGGGAACCCCGTGATGCCCGGGCGCAGCGCGGTCACGGTCACTGCGTTATACAGCCAGTCCGCTGCGTCGTCTTCAGAGACGATGCGGGCGGCCTTTGCCAGCAGGGTGTCAACCTCCTTGGGGTCGACCGAAGCCATTGCCTTGGCGTAGAGCGACTGCACCTCTTCGTTGTCGTAATTGAAGTAGTACTCCGGGTTTGCCCAGTTGCCAAAGTCGCGCGCCTCGACGTGGAGCACGAAGCTCAGGTCGTAGTCGTGGTTCGTGTAGACATCTTCAAGCCAGGTGTTGAACTCGACGGCGTTGACCTTCAGCGTGACGCCGACATCGTTGTACATCGATACCAGTACGGTGCTGACGGTGGTGCCGTAGAAGTTCGGGATCGTGAGCGTCAGGGAGAGGTCTTCTTGACCAGCCTCCTTGAGGAGCTTCTTCGCCTTTGCCGGGTCGAACGGCACGAGCGAGGAGAGATCCTCATAGCCCGGGTCGGTCGGCGGGATCGGGCCGTACAGCGTGTTGCCGCCGCCGATCGCGGTGATGATCGCCTCGTGGTCGACTGCGAGGCGCAGTGCCTCGCGGACGCGCGGGTCGTTCAGCGGTGCGCGCTCGTTGTTGAACGCAAGCGTGCCCTTGTCGGTTGTCGCGCCCTTTGTCAGGGTGATGCCGTCGGTGCCGTCGAGCTGGCTCGACAGGTTGGCGTCGACCGCGGTGAGCACGTCGAGGCTGCCTCCGAGCATTGCGTTCACGCCCGCGGTGAAGTCGGGGATGTACTTCAAGACAACCTCGGCCACCTTGGCCTGGTCGCCCCAGTAGCCGTCGTAGCGGTCGAGGCTGATGCTGTCGCCCTGAATCCACGTGCCGAGGGTGAAGGGACCGGTGCCGTTCGCGGCGTTCGCGAGTTCGGTGGTGTCGCCTTCGTCGAAGATGAGCCCGGCGCGTCCTGTGAGGTTCCACAAGAAGTTCGCGTCGGGTTCGACGAGCGTGATCGAAATGTCGTTCCCGTCGGCGACGATCGTGGTTGCACCGGCGAGCGTCTGGCCCTCGACGACCCCGGGGGTGTCGCGGGCGTACGCGAGTGAGCTCACGACATCGCTCGGGGTGAGCTCGCCACCCTTCTGGAAGGTGATGCCTTCGCGGAGCGTGAAGGTGTAGGTGAGGTTGTCGTCTGAGATCTTGTAATCAGAGGCGAGCGCGTTGTCGATCTCGCCGCTGGGGGTGCGTGCAACGAGTCCCTGGTACACATTGCCCATCAAGACCTGTTCGAGCGGCGCGCCGCTGACGGTGCGGATGTCGAGGCTCTTTGGTTCGAGCACGAGACCGACCGTCAGCGTGGCATCCGTGTTGGGTGCTGCCGAGGGGGAGGCATCAGTGCCACCACCTCCGGCGCAACCGGCCAGCGCGAGTGCGGTGACTGCGAGCCCGCCTACTGCGGCGAGGCGAGCGGAGCGGAACGAACGTGCTGGGCGTGCTGTGTGGTGCCTATGCATGGGCTTCCTTTCGAGTGTCGCGCGCGATGGTATCCGTGTGCGCCGCATCTAATGCGGCTGAAAGATCAGCAAGGAGGTCGCGCGCGTCCTCAATGCCGATTGAAAGTCTGATGAGTCCCGCCGGAATTCCGACGGATGCTCTCTCTGATTCTGTCAGCGGAGAGTGGGTCGTGCTTGCAGGCTGGATCGCAAGCGACCGCACATCGCCAATATTCGCGATGTGGCTGAACAGCTTGAGCGCCGCGATGAACCGCTTTCCGGCCTCGATGCCGCCATGCAGCTCGAATGAAAACACTGATCCGGCACCGTTCGGCAGGTAGGTCGCGGCGGCTGCGCGCCACGCCGAGTCGGGCAGTTCGGCATAGTGCACGGCGGCGACGAGCGGATGCTCGCTCAAGAACGCGACCACCTCACGCGCGTTGGCGACGTGCTGACGCATGCGGAGGCTCAGCGTCTCGATACCGAGCAGGAGAAGGAACGCATTGAAGGGCGATGCCGACGGGCCGTAGTCGCGCAGGAGCGCGCGCACGCGGAGCAAATAGGCGAGGCGGAGCGGCGAGAAGCGCTCCCACAGGCCGGCCTCGCCGGGGGAGCTCGGCGTGTGCAGTGCTGGCCACTTTTCGGGCTCGCGACCGAAGTCGAACGTTGCGCCGTCGATGACCGCGCCGCCGATAACCGCACCGTGCCCCGCCAAGAACTTCGTGGTCGAGTGCACCACGATGTCGGCACCGTGTTCGAGGGGGCGGCTGAGGTACGGGGTCGCGAGGGTGTTGTCGACGATCAGTGGCACACCGATCTCGTGGGCAACGTCGGCGACGAGGCGCGTGTCGAGGACGGTACACAGCGGGTTGCTGATGCTCTCGGCAATGAACGCGCGGGTCTCGGGGCGAGCGGCACGACGCCACGCATCGCCGTCGTTTTGTTCGTCAACGTAGCTCACGCTGATCCCGAGCTCGGCGAAGCGATCGTTCAGGAGCCCGACGGTGCCGCCATAGATCTGCGAAGACGCAACAACGTGGTCGCCACTCCGCACGATTGACAGCAGTGCGAGCACGGTTGCGGCCTGCCCGCTGGCGGTGAGCACCGCACCGGCGCCACCCTCGAGCGCGGCAAGACGCTGCTCGACCACGGCGTTCGTGGGGTTGCCCGCCCGGGCATAGGCGAAAGAATTGAGCGTGTCCATCGAGAAGATCGATGCCGCGTGATCGACGTTGTCGAACGTGAATCCGGCCGACGCCACGATCGGCGTGACATGTGCGCCGTGCCCCGCCGCGGGCGAGGCGCCAGCATGCGTCTGCATGGTGTCGAAGTGCCAGTTTGCGCCGCCGGGCGTTGCGGTGGTTTGGTGCTGTGGCGATGCGTCATGTGTCGACACGGTGACTCCTAGGTGATGCGAGGCGAGAGCGGACGCATTTAGCCTAAGTGCGCGTGTGCGCGGTACCCGGTGAGTCTGTTTTACAACGTCATAGTTGGTGCATTTTCGTTGCCTACCGGTGCCAAACCGGTCTGTGCTCCGCGATCGAGAAGCCCGCGACACGGCACTAGGTAGACGAGCCCGTGGCGATCTCGCCCACGACTCGGCCGAGCTCGACGGGGGCGTCTTCTTGCACGTTGTGTCCTGCGGCAATCGTGAAGAGCGACGATCCGGGCAGGCGCTCGAGGAATGTGTCGCCATTGGCGACGCTCACGTAGCCGTGGTCACCGCGGACGAGCGCGATCTGGGCGGTCACGGCATCCAAATCTTCCCAAATCGCGCTGAGACCGCCGGAAGCATCCGCGCTGGCCGAACCGCCCGACGGCAACCCGCCGAGGTTTGCAAAGTGGTGCTTGAAGATGACGCGGCCGTCTTCGCGGACGCGGGTGTTCAGAAAGACACCGCGCTCGGTGGATTCGCGATCGCCACCGAGGCCGAACGACATCGCGCGCTCGACGATCTCTTCGCGGCTCGCAAAATCGGTCGCACCGTCAAGAAAGCCGCGGACCTGCCCGATGCTTGACTGATCGAACCCTGGGGTGATGTCGACAAGCACGAGCGTGCGCACAAGGTCGGGGCGGCGCGCTGCCACAACGCTCGCGGTCAACCCGCCGAGCGATTGGCCAACCAGCACCTGAGGCGACTGCGTCCACTCGGCGATCGCCGCGGCGACATCGTCGGCCATCGCGCGCGGGCCATAGTTCACGTCATCGCGCCAGCTCGAGTCACCGTGGCCCGGCAGGTCGATCGAAAGCGCGGGCATGCCCATCGCGAGAATTGTCGTGTCGAAGGTGTGCGCGTTGAGCCCCGCACCGTGAAGGAACGTTACGGCCGGCTCATCGTCGCCGAAGCGCAACGCACTGATGGTGCCGCCGTGCTCGAGCTGGAACGTCAGACGCCTCACCTGCGGGGGCGATCCCGCAATGCCGAGGGCCCGCGCCTGGGCGGGAATGAAGTCGAACTCGGTACGAATTTCTGAATCAGTCACGCTACATCCTTGTAGTGATGAGACGGTGGATGCCCCCTATTGTTCCTTGTTCGCCCGCCCCTGTCGCGCTGTGTGACAGATCCGCTAACTTGGGCCGTCATTCGGTGGATTGCGGCGCCAAAAGTCGGCGCAGACCCGGGGGAGAGGCATCCGTCGTAGCATGAGGAGATGAGCGAAGAAACCCGGGTGCACCTGTCTAAATCAGAGCCGACCGCCTATAAGGCGCTCGCCGCTTTTTCGGCCGAGGTCGCGAAGGTCGGTGCCGCGAACGGCATCGAGAATCGCCTCAGCGAACTTCTGCAGCTGCACATTTCGCAGCTCAATGGGTGTGCGTTTTGTGTGCGGGTGCATGTTGACGCTGCGCTCAAGGCCGGCGCCACCACCGACGACATCGCGCAGCTCGCGACCTGGCGCGAATCGGGGGTCTTCACCGAGCGCGAGCGGGCGGCGCTCGAGCTGGGCGAAGCATTCACGTTCATCCACGAGGGCGGCATTCCAGACGATGTGTACGACCATGTCGGCGGCATTCTGAGTGAGAAGGAATACACCGCGCTGAGCTGGATCTCGGTGTCAATCAACGCGTTCAATCGCATTGCGATTGCGGGCCGGTATCCGGTGCCGCCGCGACCCACGACGAAGGTGAGCAACTAACTCCATGACCACCCCTCCCAATCTCTCGCTGGTCCCCGGCGTCTACAACTTCCGTGACGTCGGCGGGTTGCCGGCGGCATCCGGCGAAACGCGAAGCCGCGTGCTCTACCGCTCCGGCAGCCTCGCGCACCTCGGCGACGAGGGCCGTGCGACGATCACGTCGTTGCGCCTGCGCCGCGTCATCGACCTGCGCGATAACGCCGAGGTCGACCGCCAGCCGAGCCTGATCGACGGCATCGACGTTGAGCGCTTGAGCCTGCCCGTGTTCCTCGGCTCGTCGGCGTCGTTCTTCGATGAAGACCTGAGCCTGACCGACATGTATCGCACGATCGTCACCGACAGCCGCGACCGCGTGGTCAGCGTCGTGCGCGGCATCGTGCAAGACCAGCCCGTGCTCGTGCACTGCACCGCGGGCAAGGACCGCACCGGCGTCACCGTCGCGATGGCACTCTCGGCCGTCGGCGTCGACCGCGACGCCGTGATCGGCGACTACGCGCGCACCGAACAGTACGTGCCCGCAGACGTGCGTGCCCGGGTTGTCGCACACCTGCGCTCGCTGCACCCGGGCAACTCGAGCAACCTCGAAGAGCTCGCCGCGATGTCGCCCGCACAGGTGATGCGCGATGTGCTCGCCGAGGTCGACCGCGACTACGGCTCGCCGACCGAGTACCTCCGCGCGGGTGGGCTCTCGGACGACGAGATCACCGAGCTGCAGCGCGTGCTGGTGGTTGCCCGCTCGTAGTTTCGCGCTTCGCACTCGTCCTGCACACCGCCCCAGCTTTGGGGGAGTGTGCAGGACATTCCGCGTTTTTGGGGCTGTGCGCCTGCGCCGCTGCCGCGTACGAAATGGTGGGCGGATGCCACACCCCGCCCCCGCCCGAATACCTCCGTCGCTTCTTCGCGAGCTGTGGCGCGTGACGCACGCGTCGCTGGCCGAGGCGGGCGCGCTGGCCTTCCCCGTGCCCTGCGTGGGGTGTGGCGAACCGCCGCGCATGCTGTGCGAGCGGTGTCGGCCCGAGGTGTGCCCGGCACCCAGCCTGCGCGAGTTAGACGCGGGGCTGCGCGTGTGGAGTGGGCTGCCGTTTTCGGGTGTGCCGGCGCGGGCGATCCGGGCGCTGAAGGCCGACCTGCGCACGCCGCTGGCCCGCGCGCTCGCGCCGGCACTCGCGTGCGCGCTCGACGAGGCATGGGTTGCAACGGGCGGGGCGCACGCGCGGCCGCCGCTGCTGTTGCCGATACCGACGTCGAGGGCGTCGTGGCGCCGCCGCGGTGTGCGTGTTGTCGAGTTGCTCCTGCGCCGGGCCGGGGCGCGGCCGTGCCGCGCGCTCCGCCATGCCCGGCGCGTCGCCGACCAGCGCGGGCTCGACCGGGCAGACCGGGGCAACAACGTGGCGCACAGCATGCGCTGCGCCGAGATGCGCGGCGCGACGGTGTTGTTGGTCGACGACGTGGTGACGACCGGGGCGACGCTGGTGGAGGCATCCCGAGCCGTCACGGCCGCCGGTGGACTGGTGGTTGGTGCCGTCACTTTGGCGAGCACGCCGCTAGTTTTTGGTGGATCTCGAAGTGATGCGTGACATCGTGCAGTCACCCCGCTACGGTGGCACCAAAGGCGACAGTGGTCAGCCCTTAGCACCGGCTGACCGGAGCGAGGAGGACAACGTGGAAACCAACATTATTGGTATCGGAGTCACAGTCTCGGATCGATTTCGAGACGTGGTCGACGAGAAGGCCGAGCGCATCGCGCACCTGGCCCCGCGAGCACAACGCCTAGATATTAAGGTGACCCGGCGTCTCGATCGCCAGGGGCGAAAGGGCGACGAAACCGTCGAGCTTACCTTGGTGAACAAAGGGCCCGTGGTGCGGGCCGAGGCCGTCGAAGCCGACAAATTCACGGCGCTCGACATTGCAATCGACAAGCTGAGCGAGCGGCTGCGCCGTGCCAAGGGCAAGCGCGAAGACGCCCGCGACCGCGGCAAGGGAGCGCACTTCGAGAAAGAGAGTGGCTCGCTCGCCGGTATCGACGTGGAGCCAGCCTCCGTCGAGGTGCTTCGTAGCGTCGCAACCGGTTCCGTGGCGGTCGTTGAAGACGAGGCGATTGAAGAAGCCGACTACACACCCGTGGTGATTCGCCAGAAGGAGTTTGCTCCCGAGTGGATGACATCCGAAGAGGCGGTTGATCGGATGGAACTGGTCGGCCACGACTTCTTCTTGTTCATCGACTCGCGCACCGACCACCCGAGCGTGGTGTATCGACGCCGGGGCTGGGACTACGGCGTGATCGGGCTTGCGGCTACGGCCCCGCCGCTCGTTGTGGAGGTCGTCGCGTAGCGCCTCGCGCACTCGGCGCGACCCGCAAACCGCAACACGCTGTGCAACACGCCCTGGCGGGTGTTCTTCGGAACCTTCGCCAGGGCGTGTTGTCGTCTCGGGTGCCCGGTCGCCGCGGCATCCTGTCACGCTTCCTGTCATATTGATGCCCGCCATCTCGGTGCCGCTGGCCCCGCTGTTACGCTCACTCGACAACGATGAGGAGCGTCATGACCGATGCAATTACCCCGTATCCATTCGCATTTTCAGACGACGCGCTGGCCGATTTGCGGGCCCGCCTCGCGCTGACGCGGTGGCCCGAACCCGCAACGGTCGATGGATGGGTGCAGGGTGCGCCGCTCGCGAGCGTGCAGGCGCTCGTGCACCGCTGGCAAAACGGTTATGACTGGCGCGCGTGCGAGACACGCCTGAACGAGCTGTCGCCGTCGATGACGACGATCGATGGCCTCGACATCCACTTCCTGCACGTTCGTTCGCCAGAGCCCGACGCGACCCCGCTCGTGCTCACGCACGGCTGGCCCGGGTCGGTCATCGAGTTCTTGAAGGTGGCCGAGGCGCTCGCCGACCCCCGTGCACACGGCGGTGACCCGGCCGATGCGTTCCACGTTGTGATCCCGTCGCTGCCGGGCTACGGCCTCTCTGGCAAGCCGAGCGAAGCGGGCTGGAACACCCATCGCATCGCCCACGCCTGGATCACGCTGATGAAACGCCTCGGCTACGACCGTTTTGTTGCACAGGGCGGCGACTGGGGCTCGGACGTGACCAATGCGCTCGGCGCCAGCGGCGACCCGGCCGTGACCGGCATCCACCTCAACTTCGTCATCGCGCGCCCCGACGCCGAAGACATGGCCGACCTGACCGATGTCGAAAAGGCCGCGCTCGCCGACATGCAGCGGTACTCGACCGAGGGCAATGCCTACGCCTTGGAGCAGAAGACGCGTCCGCAGACCCTCGGCTACGGCCTCACCGACTCTCCGGTCGGGCAGGCGGCATGGATCTACGAGAAGTTCCGTGAGTGGAGCGACTGCGACGGCGAGCCCGAGAACGCGTTCACCGTCGACGAGATGCTCGACAACATCACGCTCTACTGGCTCACCGGTACGGCTGCCTCATCGGCACGCCTGTACTGGGAGAGCTTCGGCGCCTTCAACGCAGACCCGGTCAGCATTCCGGTCGCGTGCAGCATCTTCCCGCGCGAGTTCCTTCGCGCCTCGCGCCGCTGGGCGCAGAAGCGCTACCCGAACATCGTGCACTGGAACGAGCTCGAAAAGGGTGGACACTTTGCGGCGTTCGAGCAGCCTGAGCTGTTCATCGGCGAGGTTCGTTCGGCGTTTCGCTCGCTGCGCTAGCGAGCGCTGAGGTGGTGCGCTCGGCGGCTCAATCGAACATGCCGCCGAGCAAACCACCCAGCAGCACACCGCCAAGCACAGCGCCCATGCCGCTGCCGCCGTTGTTGTTTTGCTGGCCGCGCCCGCCGCTTGACCAGTCGTTCGGGTCTTGCGGGCGCGAGCTGTCGATGTCGCGTTGCGCCAATCGCAGGGCCTCGGATGCCAGTGCCCCGGAGCGGCGCGCAAGGGCCATCGCCTGCTCACGCGTGTCTTCGTCGGCGATGAGCTGTTCGACACCATCGTGTGCGCGCTCGGCTTCGGCGAGCCGAGTGCGGGCGTCGGCGCCGATCCAGCCGCGATGGCCGGCGATGACGCTGCGTGCGACTCCCAGCTGTGTCTCGGCATCGTTGAGTGCGTGACGCACGTAGGCGATCGGGGGGATCGGACGAGCGGCGCGTTCGATTGCGGTCGCGAGCGCGGCATCCAATGCGCCGTTTGCATCGCGAAGTGCCGAGAGCTGAGCGAACGGGTCGGTGCGGGTGCCCGCGGGAGGCAGCGCGCTGAGCGCCGCCTGCAGCTCGCGCATCGCGGTTGTGACGGCCGGCACCTGAGGGCCGTGCTGGGCCTGCACGAGGTCGTCACGAGAATCGGCGACGACCGCGGCGAGGGCCGACTCGGCGCGCAGCGCCTCGATCTCGTAATCTTCGACAGCGGCGAGCAGGGTGGCGGCACGGCGCACCGATTCGGTGGCGGCTTCGAGCGCATAGTTTGCGGCCGAGCGCTGCCCCTCTTCACGGCGGCGGGTCGAGACATCGGCGCTGTGTTCGGCAAAATCGAGCAGCTGGGCCGCCTCGTCGGGATTGTGCAGCACCTGACGGAGCGCCTCGTCGCTGTAGCGTTCGGCGAGGCGGGCGATGCTCTCGCGGGCGCCGGGGATCCGCGCGCGCAGGCGCGCCGCGTCGGCGCGCACCTGCTGCAGGACCTCGGGGGCGCGGCGGGCGTTTTCGATCGGCGTCTCGAGCGCACTCATGTGGTGCGAAAGCAGCTCGAGCCCCCACTCGCACAGCTGCACGATCCGTGCGTTGCGCGTGCGCAGTTCTTCTGGGGTGTCGGGGATCTCGTCGTGGTTGAGCTGGTGGAGTTCGAACGCCTCGGCGAGGTGATGACGAACCGATGCCAGCGCCTCGCGCAGGGGAGCGGTCGCATCGTCGCCCAGCTCGGCGGTGGCGAACAACAGCTCGTCGCTGGCAAGTCGCACGCGCTCATCGGTCTCAACCAACGCCTGCTGCGCGCGCAGTGCGAGATTCGCATCTTCCACGGCAAGCTGTTCTCGCTGCGCGCGTCGGGCACCCCAAAATCCGGCCATTTCTCGATCATAAGCGCCGCGGCTGACACCGAGACCTGGGCGCTCGCAGGTTGGCGGGTAGCAGCGCCCTACACCGCGCGTGGTGGACGGCCGCGGCGGGGACGATCGGTCCCGAGCGTGATGCCAAGTTCGCGGGCGGGATGCTCCAAGAGCCGCCGTTCGACGTGGTCGAGCCAGCGAACCTCGGCCTCGGCGTGAAACACCAACGCATCGTTGACCAGGCGCCAGGCGAGCATTTCGCCGTCGGCGGAAGTGGCATCCCGGCCCTCATTCGCGCCGCCGATATTGTCTGCGTCGTCAGGTTCGCCCTGCGCGCGCAACGCGTCCAACGCCCGGAGCGAGACGGTGCGCTGGCGGGCGATGATGGCCGCGACGTCTACCCCGGGGAGGGTCGCTGCCAACGCAAGCTTGAGCGAGAGTTCGTCGCGGGTGCCGGTCGGGCGGGTGACCGGGCCGCCGAGCCAATCGCGCACCTCGGCGGTGCCGGCATCGGTGATCAGGTAATAGACGTGGCCCTGCGCATCGGTGTCGCCGCGGGTGACCAGGCCGTCACGCTCGAGGCGGTCGAGGGTGTTGTAAATCTGGCCGACGTTCAGCGGCCAGGTCGACCCGGTGCGGCGGTTGAATTCGGCGCGGAGTTGATAGCCGTAGCAGGGCCCCTGATCGAGGATTGCCAGCAGGCTGAATCGAACTGACACGGATGCCTCCACTCCAGGCAAGCGGAAAAGCGTGCCGTGTAAGAAGATACCGAGTATATGCATACCCGGTATCTTTGAATGCGTTGTGTCGCGTATTTGTGGAGGTCATGCTCAGGTCACAGGCGGGTAACATGAACTCTATGTGCCGCTGCGCGGCGCGTACGCGTGCAAGCGTGTATCGGGGTGTCGTGTGTGATGCGGGCCCGAAACTCGAAGACAGATGGAGATCCCAACGTGGCCTCACCCCTTGAAAAGCTGCTCCGTGCCGGCGAAGGGCGCGTCATCAAACGGCTGCAAGGCGTGGCCAAGTCGGTCAACGCGCTCGAAGACGAGTACGCGCGCCTCAGCGATGACGAGCTCCGCGGCGAGACCGCCGAGTTTCGCGAGCGCTTCGAGGCGGGCGAGACGCTCGACAAGCTGATGCCGGAGGCGTTCGCCGCCATCCGCGAGGCGGCCAAGCGCACCATCGGCCTGCGTGCCTATGACGTGCAGATCATGGGTGGCGCCGCCCTTCACCTCGGGAACATCGCCGAGATGAAAACCGGTGAGGGCAAGACCCTCGTGGCGACCTTCCCGGCGTATCTCAACGCGATCGCCGGCCAGGGCGTGCACATCATCACGACCAACGACTTCCTTGCGAGCTATCAGTCCGATCTGATGGGCCGTATCTTCCGCGCGCTGGGCATGACGACCGGCGTGATCATTGCGGGGCAGACGCCCGAGCAGCGTCGCGAGCAGTACGCGGCAGACATCACCTACGGCACGAACAACGAGTTCGGCTTCGACTACCTGCGCGACAACATGGCGTGGCGCAACGAAGACCTCGTGCAGCGCGGTCACTACTTCGCGATCGTAGATGAGGTCGACTCAATCCTGATTGATGAGGCGCGCACACCACTGATCATCTCGGGGCCGTCGTCGGGCGAGGCGAACCGCTGGTTCACCGAGTTCGCGCGGCTCGCGAGCACGCTTGAGGCGGGCGTCGACTACGAGGTGGACGAGAAGAAGCGCACGATCGGCGTGCTCGAGCCCGGCATTGAGAAGGTCGAGGACTACCTCGGTATCGACAACCTCTACGAGTCGGCGAACACTCCGCTGATTTCGTTCCTGAACAACTCGATCAAGGCGATTGCGCTGTTCAAGCGCGACTCCGACTACGTCGTGATGAACGACGAGGTCATGATCGTCGACGAGCACACCGGCCGCATCCTCGCCGGGCGTCGTTACAACGAGGGCATCCACCAGGCGATCGAGGCGAAAGAGAACGTTCCGGTCAAGGCCGAGAACCAGACCCTCGCCACGGTCACGCTGCAGAACTACTTCCGTCTCTACGCAAAGCTCTCGGGCATGACCGGTACTGCCGAGACCGAGGCGGCTGAGTTCATGTCGACCTACAAGCTCGGTGTTGTCGAGATTCCGACGAACAAGCCCATGATCCGCAAAGACAAGTCAGACCTCGTCTACAAGAACGAGCAGGCGAAGTTCGTGCAGGTCGTCGAAGACATCGCGTTGCGTCACGAATCCGGGCAGCCGGTGCTCGTTGGCACGGTGAGCGTCGAGAAGAGTGAATACCTCTCGCGGATGCTGGCGAAGAAGGGCATCAAGCACGAGGTGCTGAACGCAAAGAACCACGCGCGTGAGGCCGAGATCGTGGCCCGTGCTGGTCGCCTGGGCGGTGTGACCGTCGCCACCAACATGGCCGGCCGTGGTACCGACATCATGCTCGGTGGAAACGCTGAGTTCCTCGCTGTGCAAGAAATGAAGGCGAAGGGGCTCGACCCCTCAGAGACTCCCGAAGAGTACGAAGCCGAGTGGGACGACGTGTTCGCCGCCGTGCGTGCGACGGTCGCGAGCGAGGCGACGAAGGTTGTTGAGGCCGGTGGCCTGTACGTGCTCGGCACCGAACGCCACGAGTCGCGCCGTATCGATAACCAGCTGCGCGGACGCTCGGGCCGTCAGGGTGACCCCGGCGAAAGCCGCTTCTACCTGTCGTTGACCGACGACCTGATGCGCCTGTTCCAGTCGGGTGCCGTCGAGGCGATCCTCTCGCGGACGAATTTTCCTGATGATGTCGCCATCGAGTCGGGGATGGTTTCGCGCGCAATCAAGAGCGCGCAGTCGCAGGTCGAGGCGCGCAACGCCGAAATCCGCAAGAACGTCCTCAAATACGACGATGTGCTCAACCGTCAGCGTGAAGCGATCTATGCTGACCGCCGCCAGATTCTCGAGGGCGATGACATCGCCGACCGCGTCGGCAAGTTCATTGAAGATGCCATCACCGCGGTCATCGATGAGCACACTTCCGGTGGGCACACCGAGAGCTGGGACTTCGATGCACTGTGGACCGAGCTGAAGACGCTCTACCCGGTGAGCGTCACGATCGACGAGGTCGTGGCAGAAGCCGGCGGTGTTAAGGGCCGGATCACCAGCGAGGGGTTGAAGCGCGAGATCGTTTCTGACGCGCGCATCGCCTACAAGAACCGCGAAGAGAAGCTCGGTGCCGCCGCGACACGCGAGCTTGAACGCCGTGTCGTCATGCAGGTGCTCGACCGCCGCTGGCGTGACCACCTCTATGAGATGGACTACCTGAAGGACGGCATCGGCCTGCGTGCGATGGCACAGCGCGACCCGCTGATCGAGTACCAGCGCGAGGGCTACGCCATGTTCCAGCAGATGATGGGGCAGATTCGCGAAGAGTCGGTTGGCTACCTGTACAACCTTGAGGTCGAGGTGCACCGCACCGGCGAGGCCGCGCACCCGGCAGAGGTCGAGGCGAAGGGCCTCGCGATCCCGGCAAGCAACGCGCAGCAGCTGCACTACTCCGCGCCCAACGACGCCGGTGAAATTGAGATCCGCGACGGACGTGGCCAGGTCGAACAAGCTGCCACGGCACGGTTGCGCCAGGCAATGCAGCAGCGAGCGCAGGACGATCAGACGCAGGGTCAGGGCCAGGCTCCTGCGGCCGAGGCGCCTCGCGGTGCATTCGGGCAGCGGGCCGAGGCATCCGATGCAGACAAAGGTGCGCCGGGCAACCGCGCGCAGCGAAGAGCAGCTGGCAAGCGCAAGTAGGCTGGCGAGATGACCACGCTGCGCCCGCTCGACCAGTCGTCGAAGCTCAAGAACGTCCTGTACGAGATCCGCGGGCAGGCGCTGATCGAGGCCGCGCGCCTCGAGAGCGAGGGTCACACGATCCTCAAGCTGAACACGGGCAACCCCGCATCGTTCGGGTTTGAAGCCCCCTACCAAATCGTGCGCGACATGATCGCGGCGATGCCGAACGCACACGGCTACAGCGAGAGCCGTGGCGTGCTTTCGGCCCGCCGCGCGATCGTGAATCGGTACGAAGAGATCCCCGGGTTCCCGAAGTTCGATCCCGATCACGTGTTTCTCGGCAATGGCGTGTCTGAGCTGATCACGATGACGATGCAGGCGCTGCTCGACGAGGGCGACGAGGTGCTGATTCCCGCGCCCGACTACCCGCTGTGGACGGCGATGGCGAGCCTCAGCGGGGGCACACCGGTGCACTACATCTGCGACGAGCAGAACGGCTGGCAGCCCGACCTCGAAGACATCCGTGCCCGCATCACGCCGCGCACGAAGGCGCTTGTCGTGATCAACCCGAACAACCCGACCGGCGCGGTCTACACCCGCGAGGTACTCGAAGGCATCGCGGCGATCGCGCGCGAGCATTCACTGCTGTTGCTCTCCGACGAGATTTACGACCGCATCCTCTTCGACGAGGCGGTGCACATTCCGATGGCCACCGTCGCGCCAGACCTGCTGTGCCTCACGTTCAATGGGCTTTCAAAGACCTACCGAGTCGCGGGGTATCGCTCGGGCTGGGTCGTCATCACGGGGCCGACGCACCACGCGCAGGGCTTCCTCGAGGGCATCAACCTCCTCGCGTCGACCCGCTTGTGCCCGAATGTGCCCGCGCAGTTTGCGGTGCAGGCTGCGCTCAGTGGCGTGCAGACGATCGACGCGCTCATCGCGCCGCGCGGCCGCCTCCACGAGCAGAGGGATGCCGCGTGGAAGGGCCTTGAGGCCATCCCCGGGGTGTCGTGTGTCAAGCCCGCCGGCGCGCTCTACGCGTTCCCACGCCTCGACCCGAATGTGCACGAGATTCGCGACGATGCCAAGCTGGTCTACGACCTGCTTGTCGCCGAACACCTCCTTCTGGTGCAGGGCACCGGCTTCAACTGGCCAAACCACGACCACCTGCGCATCGTGACGCTGCCCGAGGCGCGCGTGATCACCGAGGCGATAGAGCGCATGGGCAACTTCCTGTCGAGCTACAAGCAGAAGTAGCAGCGCTCAGAGCAGCGCGAGCGACGTCGCACGCCAGCGACCGTCGATGCCTTCGAGCCGGATCGCCACCGCGCGAGTGCGCGCGGGTCCGCGAACGATGACGACGGCTTCGACGATGCCATCGGCGGGGCTCATCTGCCGGAGCGAGACGATCGTGTGCTGCGTTCGAACCGCGGGCACGCCGCGGGCGCTTCGCGCGCGAGTGGCAAGGTTCGCGCGAGTCGCGACGGTTCGGAACACATCCTCCGTCATCCAGCGCGCGAGTTGTTCGATCTCACGCACACCGGCGAGCACCTCGAGCACGCCGCGGGCGAGATTGCGCAGGAGCGCCTCGGGGTCACCAAGCTCGGCCGATGAGGTGCGCTGGTGGCCGAAGAATGCCTGCAAATCGGAACGGTCATCTGGCGAGAATCTGGGCGCTACGCTGCGCGCGGGCGAGGGGGCCATGGCATGCCTGTCTGGTGAAGGAACGAAGAATCCATGAAGTAGAACACGCCCAAAAATGCGAAAAACCCCTGATCCGCGATCTGTGGATGACTCGTAATCAAGCCGCAACGAAGTCGGGCAGAATGGGACATGGCGTCGATCAAATCGTGACATCGACGAGCTCTCGATGTCACGATTCGAGCGGTCACATGGCCCCCGCGTTCTTTGCGGGGCTCGCTTGCGCGTGCGGAGTCCGCGCGTTCGCCACTTACCCCTGGAGTTGTCATGCGCCCGTCCCGCCCCGTCTTGCAGTGGTGGCTGCGCCCATCGGTGTGGTTGTGGGTCGGCGCGGGTGCGCTCGTCGTGGGTGCGGGGTTCGCGTTCTACACAGAGTTTTGGATGCTGCTCGCCGCCGCCCCCGTCTTTGTCGCGGTTGGCATCGCCGCTTGGGTCGCGATCGTGGTGCGTGTGCACCGTCGTGCGCGCGATGGCGCCGGCACCGAGGCAGAGTTCGAAGCGCTCCTGCGCGACTACCTCCCGTTCGCGGCGCCGACCACTTGCGATGCGCTCCGCGACCGATTCCGTGCGGCGGCGCATGTGGATAACTCCTAGGCCCTCCCGCGCACCCCGCGTACGCTTCAGCGGTGCGTTGGAACCGATTCTTCGAAGACCTCGAACACCAGCTCGATTCGGAGCAGGCCGCCGAGCAGCTTGCGCTTGATGGAGAGGCCGAGCGCCTCCGCCTCTCGCGGCTCGAGCTTCGCACCCGCCTCAGCACGCTTGTGGGGTGCGAACTCGGCGCCGAACTCGCCGGCGAGGGCAGCGGCGGTGAGCCTGCGCTGCTGCGAGGCACGGTGGCCGGGGTCGGCGCAGATTGGCTCGGCCTGGTGCTGGGCCGCGGTGGTGCCGCCGTCGCGCCGCTTCGGAGCATCCGCATGCTTCGCCTCGACCGCCCGTCACTCGTGGCGAGCCGCGGCGTGCCAGTGGGTGGGGAAGGTGAGCTGGCCACTACCCAGGGGCGCGATCCTGGCGGGCGGCTTCGCGAACGGCAGACCTTCGGTTTCGTGCTGCGTGATTTTGCCCGGCGCCGACTTGCGGTCGCGCTGCACCTCGGTGGGGAGCGCGTGGTGCGAGGCACGATCGATCGAGTCGGGGCCGATCACCTCGAGCTTGCGCTGCACGAGCCGGGGGCGCCGCGGCGCGAGGGCGAGGTATCCGGATTTCGGCTCGTGCCATTGCACGCCGTCGCGTGGGTGCAGCTCGATCGCCCAGAGGCGCTGCTGGGCTGAACGGCTCGCGCGGCCAGCGCCGGGGGAACGGCCGCGGACTTCGTCGCCGTGGCGGGCAGCGCCTTAGTCGCCGTGGCGGACGGCGCCGCTGCCCCAGAGCTCGGGAAAACTTGCAGCGTTGCTCTGGTGCCACAGGTGCATGCGCCGGGTCTGCTCGATCTGGTCGTCGATGTAGTCGCCCACGCTGTCTTGCTAGACCCGCCACTGCGCGTTTGTGCCGAGCTGCACGCCCCGGAGCGAGCCCTCGTGCAGCAGCGCGAGCACCTCATCGATCTCGAGGGTGAGGAGCTCTGCCGCCTGCGCGAGCGTCAGAAAGCGCGCGGCGGACGAGGCGGGGGAGTGCATTCCATCATTATGCTTGCGGGCGCCGCGCGTCGTGCGTCCGCGCAGTGGCCTGTGGATAACTTCGGCAGCATTCAGGCACGATGCGTGAACATGGGTGGCATGACCCCGAAACTTCGCGCACGTCGATCCCGCGCCTTCTGGTCGGACACCAGATTCTTCATTGGCATTGCGCTGGTGGTGGCATCAATTGCCGGCGTGTGGATGGTCGTGACTTCCGCACGCACGACAGTGCCGGTGCTGGTGGCCTCTCGCACAATTGTCGCCGGCGAGGGTGTCTCGTCGGGGGCGCTCCAGGTTGTGCAGGTCTCGCTCGGGGCGGCCGGGCCGGCATATTTGGCTCCGGGTGGGTTGGCCGAGGAGCTGGTCGCAACGCGCACCATCGGTGCCGGCGAGCTGGTTCCGGTCGGCGCCCTGGCCCCGGCTGTGTCGTCAAGGGTGACGTCGGTGGTCGTCACGTCGGCGACCGAGATTCCCGCGAGTGTCACCACGGGGTCTACGGTCGAACTGTGGGCGGCGCCGCGGCTCGAGCGCGGCGAATACGGGGTGCCAGAAATTCTCGTTGCGGATGCCGTTGTGCAGGCCGTCGGCGAGAACGTGTCGGTCATGGGGCGCCCCGGGGTGTCGCTCGAGCTTGTGATTGGCCGCTCCGAAGTGTCGGCGACGCTCGGTGCGGTCGCATCGGACTGGGCATTCTCGATCGTGCCGACGGCGGCCGGCTGATGCTGCGGGTTGCGATCGCCGCCGACGCTGCGCTGGCGGGGGAGCTCACCGCCGAGATCGAGTACGCCGGCTTGCAGGTGGTCGGGCGGGTTGACCCGGGCGCGCTGGCGGCGGCGGTGTTCGCTTCCGGCGGCAATCACCACGGCGGTGACGACGCCGCGCTCCCGCCCGGGCCGCACGACGCGGTGGGGGCGACGCTCGCCCGTACCGATGTGCTGATCGTCGACGGGGCGCACGGCGGCTCCTGGCCGGTGCTGCTCGGCCCAGAGTTGCGGGCCGCATGCGACGGCCGCGGCATCCGAATCGTCGTGCTTGTTGCAGACGACGACGCGCGTCGCCGCGCGCATGCGAGCGGCTTCGACTGCACGGCCGATTCGAGCTCGCCGACCGCGGTGCTCGCCGCGGTTCGCGGTGATGGCGTCGGTGCGGGCGCGCCAGAACCAGAGCCGCGGGCGCGTGGGCGTATCTTCACGATCTGGGGCCCGGGCGGGGCGCCCGGCCGATCGACGCTCGCGATCGAGCTTGCCTATGAGCTCGCGCGCGGTGGCCGCTCGGTCGCGCTCATCGACGCCGACACGCAGGGCCCTTCGCTGGCGCTATCACTCGGCCTGCCCGACGAAGGCCCGGGGTTCGCGGCCGCCTGCCGCGCGGCCGGGGCCGGCCTCCTCGATGCCGACGAGCTCGAGCGCATCAGCCTCCCTATCCAGCACCGGGAGGGTTCGCTCCGCGTGCTCACGGGGCTCAATCGGCCGGCCCGGTGGCCAGAGCTGAGCGAGGAGCGCGTGGCCGAGGCTCTCCGGGTCTGCCGCGACTGGGTCGACTACGTCGTTGTCGACATCGCGGCACCGCTCGAGCGCGACGAAGAGATCGTGAGCGACCTCGACGGCCTGCGCCGGCATGCTGCCGGGTTTGGTGCGCTCCGGGCAGCCGATCAGGTCGTGGCCGTGGCATCCATCGAACCGCTCGCGATCGCGCGCTTTGTACGCGGCCTCGCCGAGCTTCGTGCCGTGGTCGGGCGAACGCCGATCGCGGTGGTTGCGAATCGGCTGCGGCCGGGGGCGTTGGGGGTGGATGCCAGGGGTCAGGTGCGCACGACCCTGTCGAGGTATGCGGGCGTCGAGGATGTCACCTTTGTCCCGCTCGACCCGCGGTCGACAGACGCCGCGATGCTCGCGGCCGGGCCGATCGCGGCAAAGGTTCCGAACGCGCCGCTGGTTGCGGCACTTCGACGCTTCGTGGGGGAGGTGCTGGTGCCCGCGCGCGGGGCTGGGGCGCGGCATCCCGCACCGCATGGCACGGGCGCGCCTCAGTCCGGGGTGGTGCGTGCGAGCCGGCGGAGGTTGCGACGCGCGGAGTCACAACACGCGAACGCCGGCGCCGCCGCGACCTAGACTGGTGCCGTGTCGACGCTAAGTGATCTGGTCAACGCCCAAGGGCTCTCGAGCGATGCCGATATCGAATGGTTGCATCGCCTGGTCGGTGATGGCCAGCTGCTGGCCGATCTTGCCTTCGCAGACATCGTGATCTGGGTGCCCACCGCCGATGATTCGTTTGTCGCGGTCGCGCACACACGCCCGAGTGGCGCGGCGACCCTGTTCTATCGCGACATCGTTGGCGACCGGGTGCGGCCGCAGTGGCACACGCAGGTGCGCGAGGCGTTCGTCAGCGGCTCGATTGTTGACTCCTCATCGCCAGACTGGTTCGAAGAGACGCCGACGCGCGTGCGCGCTGTCGCCATCAGGCGCCATGCCGGGCCCGATGAAGAAACCGAGCCCCCAATCATCGGTGTGCTGACCCGGCACACGAACCTCGGCGAGTTGCGCGCGCCGAGCCGGCAGCAGACCACTTTCAACGCCTGCGCCGATGACCTGTTTTCGATGATCGCATCCGGTCATTTTCCTGATCTGACCTCGCCGCCGTCGCCCCGGCGTGGCTCACCCCGCGCGTCCGATGGCCTTATTCGCATCGATACCGATGGCATCACGACCTTCGCGAGCCCGAACGCGCTCTCGGCGTTCAATCGCATGGGATTCGACGACGAGCTTGAGGGCGAGTCGCTGAGCGAAGTGACGACCGAGCTGCTGCCGGCGCAGCAGAACGTCGACGAAAGCCTGCCGTTGGTGGTCTCGGGCAGGGCCCCATGGCGCGCCGACATTGAGGCGCGGGGCGTGACCGTGTCGCTGCGCTCGATTCCGCTCCGCGACCAAGGGCACCGCAGCGGTGCGGTGGTGCTGTGCCGCGATGTGACCGAGCTGCGCCACCAGGAGCAGGAGCTCATCACGAAGGACGCGACGATTCGCGAGATTCACCACCGTGTCAAGAACAACCTGCAGACCGTGGCATCCCTTCTGCGCATCCAGGCCCGCCGCACGCACTCCGAAGAAGCGCGCGATGCGCTCTCGCAGGCGATGCGCCGCGTCGCCTCCATCGCGGTCGTGCACGACACGCTCTCTGAAGGGCTCACCCAGAACGTCGACTTCGATGAGGTCTTCGACCGGGTCCTGCGGCTCGTTGCCGAGGTTGCGGCGGCACCAAACACGCGCGCGCAGACGAGTTCCTCCGGCAAGTTCGGAGTATTGCCGAGTGCCTACGCGACGCCCCTGGCGCTCGCGCTGACCGAGCTCGTGACGAACGCCGTCGAGCACGGCCTTGCGGGCCTCGAAGGTCGCGTAGAGATCATCACCGAACGCGATGACGAGCGACTTCGTGTGCGGGTGCGCGACACGGGTGCGGGGCTCCCCGAGGGGGAGGTCGGGCGCGGCCTTGGCACGCAGATCGTGCGAACCCTGATTCAGGGCGAACTCGGCGGCACCATCGACTGGCACTCGCTCGCGGGTGAGGAGACCGGCACCGAGGTCACCATCGAAATTCCGCTGCGGTGGATCCAGCGCGACACGTAAGACAGCAACACAAATCGCCGGACCAAAATGCTGGTCCGGCGATTGTTGTCGGGCGGTGCGTGCCAGTAGCGCATTCGGGCGGTACGTGCCCAGCAGCGCGTTCGGGCGGTAGCACCGCCCCGCGCTGTGAAACCTACGAAGCGCGGCGGGCGCGTGCGGCGCGGCGCTTCAGTGCGCGACGCTCGTCTTCGCTGAGGCCACCCCAGACGCCAGAGTCCTGACCGGTCTCGAGTGCGTACTGCAGGCAGACCTCGGTCACGGTGCAACGTGCACAGACGCCCTTGGCCTTCTCGATCTGATCGACAGCCGGGCCGGTGTTGCCGACGGGGAAGAACAGTTCGGGGTCAACCGTGAGGCAAGCTGATTTGTCGCGCCAGTCCATAGTGATACTCCTTGTATGCGAGGTGAGAGAGCAAATGCTCGAATTCGGGTTCGGGCCGATACTCTGTCTGAGATATAGGCGCCTGCCCGCCCCACTTCGCTGTGGAGCACATGGCTTCATTCATCGTTCCACAGCGGAGCCCGTAAAATCAAGGGTTAATCTTGAATTCACCTCGTTCTGCGGTTGAGCATGCCGGAGCTCGACCTAGACCCGCTACTATTTCATCCGCGCCGTGAAGGAGAAACCCCGCATGTCTGAGAACGAAACGACGCCGGAATCTGCGGTTGTGCGCGCGCCCCGCACGGCGATTTTTCGTGTGGTTGCGGGCATCCTGGTCGGTGCGGAAGGTCTGGTGCTCATCGGAGCATCGGTGTGGCTACTGCTCTCGCTGTTCGCATCACCCGCGCTTTCGCTCGTGAGCGCGGTGGCGTTGCTCGTGCTCGTCGTGATCTGCACCATTGGCGTGTGCGCGATGGCGGTCGGCATCTTCCGCGGGCAGCGGTGGGCCAGATCAGGCGGCATCGTCGTGCAGGTGTTGGTGCTGGCGATCGCCGGTGGCGCTGCGGCCGATCAGTTCGGCGATGTGTCGCTGGCGCTGAAGATCGGGATCCCCGCGCTTGTCACGTTCGCGATCCTGATTGCGGAGGTGCGGAGCGTGGGCCGGGCCGAGGCGGCCGAAGAGGCGGCAGCCGCAGCTGCAGCAGCAGCAGCAGCCGCGGCATCCGAAGACGGCACGTCGCGCAAATAGGCGGCGCCGCGCCCGAAGGGCTCAGCCCTCGACTGCGAGCCCGAGCTTGCGGCGCAGCATCTGCACGTGGCCCGTGGCCTTGACGTTGTAGAGCGCGAGCGTGATCACGCCCTGCTCATCGATCGCGAACGTCGAACGCAGCGTGCCCGTGTAGGTCTTGCCGTAGTTGCTCTTCTCGCCCCAGGCACCGTACGCCTGGTGCACGGCGAGGTCGACGTCGCTCAGGAGCGGGAACGTCAGGTGGTCGCGCTCGCGGAACTCGGCGAGCTTCGCAATCTCGTCCTTTGAGATGCCGAGCACGGTGTAGCCCTCGCTCTGGAACGGCGCGAGGCTGTCACGGAAGTCGCACGCCTCGGTCGTGCACCCGGGGGTCATCGCCTGAGGGTAGAAGTACACAATCACCTTGCCGCCGCGCAGCGCCGACAGTGTTACGGGCGTGCCGTCTTGGTCGGGCAGTGTGAAATCGGGGGCGACGGAACCGGCGGCAAGTTGCTGGGTGCTCATGGGGCTAGCCTAGCCGCGCCGTGCGCGGGTCTGGTGTTGCGGGGTGGATGCCGGGGCCCCGGCATCCACCCGGCACATGCTTGCTAGTGGAACGTCTCGAGCAGGCGCTGCAACGAGTCGAGGCGCGATGCGCCGTTCTCGCCGAGCCGGCCCTCTGCGACGGCTTCGACAAGGCCGCAATCGGGCGCGCTCGGGAGGTGCGTGCACCCGCGAGGGCAGACCTCGTCGGCGACTGCGGCGAGGTCGGGGTAGGCGCGCAGGATGTTCGCGGGGTCGATGTGTCCGAGCCCGAACGAGCGGACGCCGGGCGTGTCGATCACCCATCCAGTGCCGCCGGCACCGTGATAGCGCAGCGAGACGGTCGACGAGGAGGTGTGGCGGCCGCGGCCGGTCACCTGATTGACGTGCCCGATGGCGCGCTGCGCGGACGGCACGAGGGCGTTGACGAGCGTCGACTTGCCGACCCCCGAGTGCCCGACAAACACGGTCGTGTGGCCCACGAGCGCGGCACCGATCGCCTCGAGCGGGGTGTCGGTCGGCGAGCTCAGAAACACGGTGAGCTCGAGTCCCGCGAAGTGCTCGAGGAAGGCGGTCGGGTCTGCGAGGTCGGTTTTCGTGACCACCAGCATGGGGTGGATGCCGGCATCGAGGGCCGCGATCAGGTATCGGTCGACCAGGCGCGTGCGCGGCTCGGGGTCTGCGGCGGCGACGACGATGAGGATCTGGTCGGCGTTCGCGACGATGACACGCTCGACCTGATCGGTGTCATCGGCGCTGCGGCGCAACAGCGTGGTGCGATCTTCGATGCCGACGAGACGCGAGAGCGAACCCTCGTCGCCGGTCAGGTCGCCAACCACGCGGACCCGGTCGCCCGTGACGATCGGTTTCTTGCGCAGTTCGCGTGCGCGCACCGCGCTGATGAGGTGCTCTTCGGGCGTGTTCTCGCCCAGCATCACGGTGTATCGGCCCCGGTCGACGCCGAGCACCATTCCTACCTCGGCGTCTTCGTGCGCGGGGCGAATCTTGGTGCGCGGCTTGTTGGCCTTGGGATTGGGCCGCATCCGAATATCGGACTCGTCGAGCTCATCAAGGTCGTCGTCGTCGGCGTCGTCATTCCACCAACTCACGCCGGGGTATCTCCCGACGTTCCGTCGAGCATCGATTGCCAGAGCTGGGTGAACTCTGGCAGCGTCTTCGCGGTGGTCTCGATGTCTTCGACCTCGATGCCGGGAACCGCGAGCCCGAGGATCGCGCCGGTGGTTGCCATTCGATGGTCATGGTAGCTGTGCCACACGCCCGGGCGCAGCGGCCGGGGCACGATGCGGAGGCCGTCTTCGAGCACCGTGACATCGCCGCCCAGCGCGTTGATCTCGTTTGCGAGCGCGGCGAGGCGGTCGGTTTCGTGGAGGCGCAGGTGGCCGATGCCGGTGAACTCGGAGGGCGAGTCGGCGAGGGCCGCAAGCGCTACCAGGGTGGGCGTGAGCTCGCCCGCGGCGCTGAGATCGAGCATGGCACCGGTGATGCCACGGCCGACGACCGTGAGCACGCCGGCGCGACGGCTGACTCGAGCCCCCATCTGCGCGAGAATCTCGGTGAGGAGGGCGCCCGGCTGCGTCGAGTGCAACGGCCAGCCGGTGATCGACACGCTTCCGCCGGCAACCATCGCCGCGGCAAGGAACGGCGATGCATTCGAGAGGTCCGGTTCGACGGCAATGTCTTTGGCGCGGATCGGCCCGGCGGCCACAACCCACTCGTGTGCGCTGGGGCGCTCGACCCGGACGCCGCGGTGCTGGAGCGCCTCGACGGTCATGTCGATGTGCGGCACGCTTGGGAGCCGCGGGCCGGTGTGGCGCAGGTGCATTCCCACGTCGAAGCGCGACGCGGCAAGTAGCAGGCCCGATACGAACTGACTCGATGACGACGCGTCGATCTCGAGCTCGCCGCCGCGAACGTGGCCGTGGCCGCGCACCGAGAACGGGAGCGCCCAGCGGCCGCTGTCGTCGACATCGACGCCCAGCTCGCGCAGCGCGGTAATCATTGGACCCATGGGCCGGTGCAGGGCGTTGTCGTCGGCCTCGAAGTGCACCTCGCCGGCCACCAGTCCGGCCAGCGGCGGGAGAAAGCGCATGACGGTGCCTGCTTGGCCGCAGTCAACCGTGCCGCCGGCGTGGAGCTTGTCTGGGGGAGTGACGAGCAAATCAGGGCCAAAGCGGCCGGTGCCGTTGATGGGCGTAAACGCCACACCGAGGGCGGTGAGCCCGGCAATCATTCGTTCCGAGTCGCGGGAATGCAGAGGCGCGCTGAGCTTGCTCGGGCCCTCTGCCAGTGCCGCCAAGACGAGTTCGCGATTCGTGAGCGACTTCGAACCCGGAATTGTCAGGGTCGCATTCAGCGCTCCAGCTGCCGCTGGGGCAGGCCAAAGAGCGCCATTGGCCGGTCCGTCCGCGGCCGAAAGCGATGTGATCGGGGAATAGCTATCGTTCGTCATTGGTTCATAGCTTATCGAGAGGCTTCGCATTTGAGCCTAAGGAGAAGGAGTTCAATGATTGCTGTCGCAGAAAGCGCCACAGAAGTCGTCCCCCGCCTTCGCCGTACCCCGGCCCGCCCCGACGTCGGGGCGGGGGCAGGCTTAGACTTGCGCCTAATGAATCCTTCCAATGAAGACGCCGCAGACGGCGTCCAGGTCGACGCGAGCAGGCAGTTCGAAGAACAGGCCCTGCCCTTTATGGACCAGCTTTACGGTGCCGCAATGCGCATGACGCGCAATCCGGCCGATGCCGCCGATCTGGTGCAAGAGACATTCGTGAAGGCCTTCGCATCGTGGAAGACCTTTACGCAGGGCACAAATCTGAAGGCCTGGCTCTACCGGATTCTGACCAACACCTACATCAACACGTACCGCAAGAAGCAGCGCGAGCCGTATCAGGGCACGATTGATGAGCTCGAAGACTGGCAGCTCGGCGGGGCCGAGTCGACAACAGCGAGCAGTAGCCGCTCGGCAGAAGCCGAGGCAATTGATCGGATGCCGGATTCGACAGTGAAGGCCGCGTTGCAGTCGATCCCCGAAGATTTTCGGCTTGCCGTGTATCTCGCCGATGTTGAGGGATTCTCGTACCAGGAGATTGCCGACATCATGAAGACCCCCATTGGCACGGTGATGAGTCGTCTGCACCGTGGCCGACGACTCCTTCGTGACTTGTTATCGGACTATGCGGTCGAGCGCGGCATGAGCCCCTCGACGTCAAGGAGCAAGAAATGACTGACTGTGGTTGCGAGAAAGCCCGCAAAGACCTCGAAGAGTACCTCCGCAACGAGGTCTGCAAGACCGAGCACGCCGAGATCCGTGAGCACATCGAAAACTGCCCCGAATGCGCGGGAGAAGCGCTGGTTGCACGCACACTGACCGAGGTCGTGGCGCGCGCCTGCAAGGAGACTGCTCCAGAAGAGCTCCGGTTGCAGGTGCTCGGCCGCCTGCGCGCGGCGCACGCCGGACATCAGTAGCAACATCGAGCGGGCGAGTCGCGCGATTCCCCGTGTCGGAGCGCGCGCCCACTGACTATCGTTGTGCCATGACCGTTCATGATTGGCAATCGCTCCCGCTCGACATCGACTCCGGCGAAGCGATAGCCCGCACCGGCCTCGACTACCGACTTGTCGACACATCTGGCGCCGACACGTTCGGCGACTGGCTCCAGGCGGGTAACCGTGGTTTTCATGCACCCGATTCCGGTGAGGAACAGCTCGGGGCGGCCCGCGACGCGCTTGCGTATCGGCGAACAACGGGCGTATACGACGCAACGGGCCCGAACCCCACGTGGCCCGTCGCGACGACCGGGTCGTGGGTCAGCGACCTCACGCTGCCGGGTGGCGGCGGCATCCCCATGTGGGCGATCAGCAACGTGACCGTGGCTCCAACGCACCGGCGTCGCGGAATCGCGCGTGCGCTACTTGAGGGCGAACTGCGCACCGCTGCCGCAGCCGGCGTACCGATTGCGGGGTTGACCGTGACCGAGGCGACGATCTACGGGCGCTTCGGCTTTGGCGCGGCGACGTCGGTGACCAACTGGGTGATCGAGACGGAGCGCGCCCGCTGGGTGGGGCCGACGCCCGAGGGCCGCATCGACTTCATCGATCGCGAACGGGCAGCGGCCGAGCTGCCCGCGCTCCACGAACGTGTGCGGCGCTCGAACCCGGGCGAGACGAGTGCCTGGACTGGACTGTGGCGCAGGATCTCGGGCACGATGGCGGGCCAGCAGGACGCGAGCAAGATTCGTGCGGTACGGTACGCCGATGCTTCCGGGCGCACCCGAGGGGTCGCGCTCTACCGCCTCTCGGGTGACCCCACCGATTTCACCAAGCACGAGCTCACGCTGATCTACCTGTTGACCGAAACGGCCGACGCCTACGCCGCGCTTTGGCGTTTCGTGCTCGAACACGATCTTGTCGACATTGTGCGTGCCTCGATGCGTAGCATCGACGAGCCCGTGCGGTGGATGATCGCCGACCAGCGGGCCGCGACCGTCACGGTGCGCGACCATCACTGGCTGCGCGTGCTTGATGTGCCTCGCACCCTCATGGCGCGCCGCTACGCCGGCGCCGGCGAGTGTGTCATCCGCGTGACAGACGCGCTTGGTTTGGCAGATGGCACATGGATGCTTCGTGTCGATGACAACGGCGAAGCCAAGGTCGAGGCATCCACCGAACCCGCCACCGTGACGCTCGGTGTCGCCGCGCTCGGCAGCATCCTGCTCGGTGGGGTGCGCGCTAACACCATGTATGCCGCCGGACGCATACATGGTGAAGCATCGGCGATTGCGGTGCTCGACCGTCAGTTTGGCGCGCTTGAGACGCCGTGGCTGGGCTTCACGTATTAGGCGAACTGTTCCCGAGCTTGAACGAAGAAGAGGCGGCCGCTCATTGCTGAGTGGCCGCCTCTTTTTGTGTTCGAGCTACTTCGCGAGCGCCCGCTGCATGAGTGCGGCCTGCTCGATGGCGTGGATCTTTGAAGAACCAGTCGCCGGCGATGCTGCCGCCGCACGCGAGACGACGCGCACGGCGCGGCCCTCCAGCTTGGGAACGATGTCGAGTGCGATGAACGGCCACGCGCCCTGGTTCTCGGGTTCGTCCTGCACCCAGACGAGCTCGGCATTGGGGTAGCGCGCAATCACCGCGGACAGCTCTTCAATCGGTGCCGGGTAGAACTGCTCCATGCGCACGAGGGCGATCTCCGGGTTGGGCGTCTTGGCAAGCTCTGCCTTGAGGTCCCAGTGGATCTTGCCGGCGTGCAGCAACACGCGGGTGACAACCGACTTGTCGTTGCCGCGGTCGTCGTCGAGCACGGGCTCGAAGCGCCCGGAGGTGAAGTCGGCGACCGAGCTTGTCGCGCCGCGCAGGCGCAACATCGCCTTGGGCGTGAAGACCACCAGCGGTTTGCGCGGGCGGGCGTATGCCTGACGGCGCAGCAGGTGGAAGTGCGATGCGGGCGTCGACGGGCGCGCCACGGTCATGTTGTCTTGTGCACACATTTGCAGGAAGCGCTCGATGCGTGCCGACGAGTGGTCGGGGCCCTGGCCCTCGTACCCGTGTGGCAGCAGTAGCACGACACTTGACTGCTGGCCCCACTTCTGGTCGGCCGACGACACGAACTCGTCGATCACTGACTGGGCGCCGTTGGCGAAGTCACCGAACTGGGCTTCCCACAGCACGAGGGCATCCGGGCGCTCAACTGAGTAGCCGTACTCGAATGCCATCGCGGCGTACTCACTCAGGAGCGAGTCGTAGGCCCAGAAGCGCGCCTGCTGCTGGCTGAGGTTCGCCAGCGGCAACCATTCCTGACCGTTTGCACGGTCGTGGAGCACAGCGTGGCGCTGTACGAACGTGCCGCGCCGGGCTTCCTGACCGGCGAGACGGACGGGCGTACCCTCCAGAAGGAGCGAACCGAATGCGAGCAGCTCACCGAACGCCCAGTCGACATTGCCATTGCGGCTCATGTCGAGACGCTTCTCGAGCAGTTGCTGGATCTTCGGGTGCGTGGTGAAGCCGGCGGGCTTGTTCACGAACGCGTCGCCGATGAGGCTGACGACCTCTTGCGAGACGCCGGTGGTCTCGGGCTCGCCCGCAAACGCGGGTGCCGTGGTCGTCTCGTGGATGACCGGGAGTGAACCCGTTTCGGCCGCATGCGTTTCGGCGAATGCGATCTCGAGGCTGTTCTGGAAGTCGCGCTTGGCCGCTTCGTACTCTTCTTCGGTGATGTCGCCACGACCGACGAGCGCCTCGGTGTAGAGGCGGCGCACTGAGCGCTTTGCCTCGATGAGGTTCGTCATGAGGGGCTGCGTCATCGAGGGGTCATCGCCCTCGTTGTGGCCGCGTCGGCGGTAGCAGACGAGGTCGATCACGATGTCGCGCTTGAACTCCTGGCGGTAGCGCACGGCAAGCTCGGCAACTCGAACAACGGCCTCGGGGTCGTCGCCGTTCACGTGGAACACCGGCGCTTGGATCGTCTTCGCAACGTCGGTCGCGTACACGCTGGTGCGGGCGTCGCCCGGCAACGTCGTGAAGCCGATCTGGTTGTTGATCACGATGTGGATCGTGCCACCGGTGCGGTAGCCGCGAAGCTGCGACATCTGCAGCGTCTCGACGACGACACCCTGGCCGGCGAATGCACCGTCACCGTGCACAAGCACGGGCAGGTTCGAGAAGGTGCCGATCGGCTTGCGGTCTTGTTTGGCGCGCACGATGCCCTCGACGACACCGTCGACGGTTTCGAGGTGCGAAGGGTTCGCCGCGAGCTCGACCGGCAGTGTCTTGCCGTCGGCCGAGACGAAGGTGCCCTCGGTGCCGAGGTGGTACTTCACATCGCCAGAACCGCGCTCGTTGCCAAGCGCGACCGAGCCCTCGAACTCGCGGAAGACCTGGCCGTAGGTCTTGCCAGCGATGTTGGTGAGCACGTTCAGGCGGCCGCGGTGGGCCATGCCGATCGTCGCACCGTCGAGGCCTGCGTCTGCCGCGCTGGTGAGGATCTGGTCGAGGAGCGGAATCGTTGATTCGCCGCCCTCGAGGCTGAAGCGCTTCTGCCCGACGTACTTCGTCTGCAGGAACGTCTCGAACGCCTCGGCCTCGTTGAGCTTGCGCAGAATCCGCAGCTGCTCATCGTGGTCGGGCTTTTCGTAGTTGACCTCGATGTGCTGCTGGAACCAGCGGCGCTGGGCCGGGTCTTGAATGTGCATGTACTCGACACCGATGGTGCGGCAGTACGAGTCGCGAAGCACGCCGAGCACATCGCGCAGCTTCATAGAGCGCTTGCCGCCGAAGCCGCCCGTCACGAACTCGCGGTCGAGGTCCCAGAACGTGAGCCCGTGCGAGGCGATGTCGAGGTCGGGGTGCATGCGCTGCACATACTCGAGCGGGTCGATGTCGGCCATGAGGTGGCCGCGCACGCGGTAGGAGTTGATGAGCTCCTGCACGCGACTGCCCTTGCTCACGCTGTCGGCCGTGTCGACATTGATGTCGGCGGCCCACTCGATCGGGGCATAGGGGATGCGCAGCGAGGCGAAGATCTCTTCGTAGAAGCCGCGCTCGCCGAGCAACAGCTGGTGCACCTTCTTCAGGAACTCGCCGGAGCCGGCACCCTGGATCACGCGGTGGTCGTACGTGCTCGTGAGGGTAATCGTCTTGCCGATGGCGAGTTCGTTGAGCGTTTTGGCGCTTGCGCCTTGGAACTCGGCCGGGTATTCGAGGGCGCCGGCGCCGATGATGCAACCCTGGCCCTTCATGAGGCGCGGCACCGAGTGCACTGTGCCGATGCCACCCGGGTTCGTCAGCGACATCGTGGTGCCCTGGAAGTCGGCCGCAGTGAGCTTGCCGTTCCGCGAGCGAGCCACGACGTCTTCGTACGCGACGAGATATTCGCTAAATGTCATCGCATCGGCGTGTTTGATGCTGGGAACGACGAGCGAGCGGGTGCCGTCGGGCTTTGGCAGGTCGATCGCGATGCCGAGGTTGATACGCGCCGGAGCGACGACCGAGGGCTTGCCCTCGATCTCGGCGTAGAAGACGTTCTGGCTCGGGAACTCTTTCAGCGTCTGGATGAGCGCCCAGCCGATGATGTGCGTGAAGCTCACCTTGCCGCCGCGGGTGCGGGCCATGTGGCTGTTAATCACGATGCGGTTGTCGATCATCAGCTTCGCCGGGATCGTGCGCACACTGGTTGCCGTCGGCACGGTGAGCGACTCGTCCATATTTGACGCGAGCGTCTTTGACATGCCGCGCAGCGGCGTCACGACGGCGTCTTCAGCGCTTTCGCTGGCGCCGTGGCTGTTCAGGGCCGGCGCCTGTGCCGGAATCGGCTGCGGCTTGGCGGGCACCGAGGTGGTGCGGGCGACGGGCTGCGTGCCGATGACGGGGATGGGCGCCGTGACCGGGTGGGGATCGTTCGCGAGAGAAGGAGCTTCGCCGACGGGTGCGCCCGAGGCGACCTCGCCCTTGAGGGGCTGGTACTTCTCGAGGATGGGCCACCATTCCTTGTCGACAGAATTCTTGTCAACTTGGAACTGTTCGTAGAGTTCATCGACGAGCCACTCATTTGCTCCGAACTCACCGTCGTTCGGTGCTCCGACGCTCGTCTCTTGGCTCGACACAGTCGATCGCCCACTTTCTTCGTAAGTTTGGTCCTCGCGCGTGGCAGATCGTGCCTCGCGCACGCCCTACAAGCCTAACGGAGTTCGGCGGGTGAATCGCGGAAAAAACTCGGACGACCCGGTGCGTGCCGCGTTACCGTATGACTATGGAATTCTCCGGTGTGCAACCGCAGGTGGATCTGACATATTCCGATGTGTTTCTGGTGCCGCGGCGGTCAGCAAAATCCAGCCGGCTCGACGTCGAGCTTGCGCCAGGTGATGGCACCGCCGCGACGATCCCGATCGTCTCATCGAACATGAACTCCGTGACCGGGCCGAGGCTCGCGGCCGTGCTCGCGCGCCGGGGCGGGCTCGGGGTCCTGCCACAGGACCTTCCGTTGCAAGACCTCGATGCCGCAATCCGCTGGGTGAAAGCACAACCCACCGCGTGGGACACGGCGCTCGTGCTTGGCGCAGAGGCGACGGTCGCCGAGGCCCGGCGAATGCTGCCACCGGCCGAGGGTCACGGCATCGTGGTGGGCCGGAGCGTGGACGGCGTGCTCCGCATGGAAGACGTGACCGGGGTCGTGGCGGCCTCCCGGCTTCCTACCGCGTTGAGCGATGCCCGGCTGGGCGACCTGGTCCATGCGCGGCCGATCGCGATCGAGGCAGAAGACATCCGTGACGGGCGTGCGGCGTTCGAGCTGATCGTGGCCGCAGATGCCGAGCTCGTGCTCGTTGTGCGCCGGGGCGAGGTGATCGGCACGCTCAGTCGCCGGGGCGCGCTGCGCTCGACCCTGTATCGACCGGCGGTTGATGCATCCGGTCGCCTGCATGTTGCCGCGGCAATCGGGATCAGCGGTGACGTCGCGGCGAAGGCGCGCGCACTCGCCGCAGCGGGGGTTGACGTGCTCGTGCTCGACACGGCCCACGGTCATCAGGAGCGCATGCTGCAGGCGCTGCGCACCGTCGCCGACCTCGACCTCGGACTGCCGCTGGTGGCCGGCAACGTCGTCACCGCGGAGGGCGTGCACGACCTCGTCGTCGCCGGCGCGAGCATTGTGAAGGTGGGGGTCGGGCCGGGCGCCATGTGCACGACGCGCATGATGACCGCGGTTGGGCGTCCCCAGTTCTCGGCGGTGCTCGAGGCCGCAGATGCCGCGCGCATCATGGGCGCACACATCTGGGCCGACGGCGGCGTGCGATACCCCCGCGACGTTGCCCTGGCGCTGGCGGCGGGTGCGGCATCCGTCATGATCGGTTCGTGGTTTGCCGGAACGATCGAGGCGCCGGGCGAGCTGCACCACGACGACGAAGGGCGCATCTACAAGGAGTCGTGGGGGATGGCATCGACCAAGGCGGTGCACGACCGCTTCGCGCGCCTTGACGCCTACGAACTCGCCCGAAAAGAACTGTTCGCCGAGGGGATCTCGTCGTCGAAGATCTATCTCGACCCGGCTCGGCCCTCGCTCGAAGACCTGCTCGACATGATCACCTCGGGGGTGCGTTCGTCGTTTACGTACGCCGGCGCGGGGAGCGTGGCCGAGTTTCACGAGCGCGCGCAGGTGGGGTTGCAGTCGGCGGCGGGCTACGACGAGGGCAAGGCGCTGCCGGTCAGTTGGTAGAGCGGATGCCGCAGCACGGCCACGCAGCACCGCGGCGCGGCACAGCACCGCCGTGCCAGTCAGCACCGCCGTGCGGCACGTCGACAGGTCGCTCCGGTAGCATGGTCTGCACAATGGATGACCCTCCCAGTAGACGCTTGTTCAAAGTTGGCACGTTCCTGAATGGGGGAGCGGCGTGACGTACGACTACATCATGTTGGGCGTCGGCATCGTGCTGATCGTTGGCACCGGCCTCTTCGTTGCGAGCGAGTTCGCACTTGTGAACCTCGACCGCGCAGACCTCGAGGCCCGCCGTGAGCGTGGTGAATCGCGCCTGTCGATGACCATCGGTGCGCTGAAGATCACTTCGACGCACCTCTCGAGCGCGCAACTTGGCATCACGCTGACCACGCTCTTGACCGGTTACACGATGGAACCGGCGATTTCGAACCTGCTTCGCCCCGTGCTTGCCGGGTGGGGCCTTCCCGCCGCGGTTGTGAGCCCTCTCGCGGTGGTCGTATCGCTTGTGCTCGCGACGCTGCTGTCGATGATCATTGGCGAGCTGGTCCCGAAGAACTTTGCGCTTGCCCTCCCGCGGCAGACCGCAAAGCTCGTGATGCCGTTTCAGGTTGCGTTCACGACGGTGTTCCGGCCCGCCATTGTGCTGCTCAATGGCAGCGCGAATGGGATCCTGCGGGCGATGGGTGTCGAGCCGAAAGAAGAGCTTTCGGGCGCGCGCAGCGCCGAGGAGCTCTCGTCGCTCGTGCGCCGCTCGGCGAGCGCTGGTGTGCTCGAGAAAGACACCGCCAGCCTCCTCAACCGCACACTCATGTTTTCGCGGCTCAGCGCGGCCGACGTCATGACTCCGCGCCCCAGCTTGCACGCCGTCGCGGCCGGTGACTCGGCCGATGACGTCATTCAGCTCGCAAGGCGCACCGGCCACAGCCGGTTTCCTGTGTTCTCCGACTCGATCGATGACATCGTCGGCATTGTGCACCTCAAGGCCGCCATCAGCGTGCCGCGCGAGCGCCGTGCCGACGTGCCGGCCGCGGCACTGGCATCCGATCCGCTTCGCGTGCCCGAGACCGTGCATCTCGACCAGCTGATGGCCGAGCTGCGCGCCAAGGGGTATCAGATGGCGGTCGTCGTCGACGAATACGGCGGTACGGCGGGTGTCGCGACGCTCGAAGACCTCGTCGAAGAGATCGTCGGTGAGGTCGCCGACGAGCACGACCGCACCCGCGCCGGCGTGGTGCGCAAGGGTGACGCGATCACCTTCCCGGGCGACCTGCGCCCCGACGAACTTCTCGACCGCACCGGAGTGCGCGTGAGCGAGGGCGAGGTCTACGACACCGTCGCCGGCTTCATGATCGCCGCGCTCGAGCGCATGCCGAAGGTCGGCGACGAGATTGAGATCGAAGATGGGATGCTCCGGGTGCAACGCATGGACGGCCGCCGAGTCGACCGCATCCAATTCACGCCCCGTGCACTTCCTGCCGGCGCGACCGGCGACGACGACCGCGAAGGCGGTGAGCAGCGATGAACGATTGGGCAGGAATTGCGTGGCTCGTCGTGTTGCTCATCGGCAATGCATTCTTCGTCGGTGCCGAGTTTGCCGTCATCTCGGCCCGGCGCTCACAGATCGAACCCCTCGCGGAGCGCGGGTCAAGACGCGCGAAGACCGCGCTCTATGCGATGGAACACGCGACGCTCATGCTCGCCACGTCGCAGCTGGGCATCACCGTCTGCTCGTTGCTGATCCTGAACGTCTCCGAACCGGCGATTCACCACCTGCTCGCCGGCCCGCTGGGGCTGACCGGGTGGAGCGTTGCGGTGATCGACACCGTCGCGTTTATCGTCACGCTGGTACTCGTGTCGTACCTGCACGTCGTGTTTGGCGAGATGGTGCCGAAGAACCTCGCGTTCTCGTTGCCTGACCGCGCGGTGCTGCTGCTTGCGACGCCGCTGGTGTGGGTGTCGGTGGTGTTCCGTCCGCTGATCGCGTCGCTCAACTGGCTGGCGAACCATGTGCTGCGCCTCTTTCGTGTCGAACCGCGAAATGAGGCAGCCTCGACGTTCACGCTCGACGAGGTGGCGACCATCGTCAACCAGTCGCGCATCGAGGGTGTGCTCGATGACGCCTCGGGTGCCGTGACCGCCGCGGTCGAGTTCACAGACAAGCGCGCGGGCGACATCGCGGTGCCCCTCGAATCGCTCGTGACTTTGCCTGTGTCGACGACGCCGGATGAGATCGAACGCGCAGTCGCGAAGCATGGCTTCTCGCGATACGTGATTGTGGATGCCGCGGGCGAACCTCTCGGCTACGTGCACCTGAAAGACATCCTGCGCTCGAGCGAGGGCCCAGACGCGGCCACCCGCATGAGCGAGCCCGTGCCCGCGAAGCGGATCCACCGCCTCGTGCCGATGCTCGAATCGAGCGACCTCGAAGACGCACTCGCGACCATGCGCCGCAATGGGCGGCACCTCGCGCGCGTGTGTGATGCGTCGGGCGCGACCACCGGCGTGCTCTTTCTTGAAGACATCATCGAAGAGCTTGTCGGCGAGGTGCAGGACGCGACTCGACGGGGGTGGGGTTCGTAGCCTGCTGCGCGTACCCATTGCGCGTACCGATTGCGCACAGCCCACTGCGTGCAGCCCACTCCTCGTAGGCTGAGCGCATGAGTGAGGTTCCGCACGTCACTGCTTGGTCGGCGGCGCTCGCCGCGCCCATGCTGCTGGTGCCGCGTGATGGCGACGACAAGTATTCGCGCGGTGTGCTCGGGGTGCGCACCGGCTCGGCGGCATACCCCGGCGCCGCGGTGCTCGGGGTCGAGGCCGCGTGGCGCACCGGCCTGGGCATGGTCCGCTACGTCGGGCCGCCAACGGTGGGTGCCCGGGTGCTCGATGGCCGGCCCGAGACGGTGCTGGGGGCGGGTCGCGTGCAGGCGTGGTTGATCGGGTCGGGTACGGATGCCGCAGCCCGCAGCGCATTCGAAACCGCGACCCTGCGCGAGCTCCTGCGCGGCCCGGCACCCGTCGTGGTCGATGCAGGGGCGCTCGATCTCGTCGCCCGGGAGGGGGGCCCTGGCGGTGCACCCCTCGTGCTGACCCCGCACGATCGGGAGTTTGCACGCCTCGAGGCCGCGGCCGGGCTTGCCCGGGCGGGTCTGAGTGAAGCCGGCGCCCACCCCGACGCGGGTGCGGACGCCGTTGCCGACGCGCTGGCCGGCCGCATCGAGGCAACCCGTGCCCTCGCCCGCGCGCTGGGCCACGTCGTGCTGCGCAAGGGCGCGACCACGATCATCGCGGCCCCGGACGGCGCGTGCTCAACCGTGGCCGCGGCAACACCCTGGCTCGCCACCGCCGGCACCGGAGACGTGCTCGGCGGCGTACTCGGCGCCCTCATCGCCGCGGCGGCGGCCCGCGTGCCCTCACCCGGAGCGCCGTCCCACGCCGACCTGCGCGCGCTCGCGGCCACCGGCGCCCTCCTGCACGGGGTTGCCGGACGCATTGCCGCCGGGCTCGCTCCACTAGCCCCAGCGGACTCCGCGGGCGACGCGGCGCAGGGGCGACCCATCACCGCGCTCGATGTGGCGCACGCGCTGCCGGAGGCCGTGGCATCCATTCGTCAAAGCGGCGCGAGAGACGACGAGGGCGCGCCGCAACACCGACCCGCGGCACGCCCCTAGGATTGACGCGTGTCGAGACGCGTAGCGCTATGGATCGCCTTCGTGGTCGTGCACCTCGGGGTGGCCGCACTCGGCTTTGCTGAACCGAACATGCCGATGGGCGACGTCTATATCGTTTATGAACCCTGGTCGAGCAGCGCGCTTGGTGGCGACGGCATCGTGGGCGTGACCGAATCGTGGGTCTACCCCGCACTCGCGCTCGTGCCGATGGTGCTCACGCACGCGTTTGCGTGGCTCGGCGGCTATACGGTGGGCTGGGCCCTGTTCGTGACCGGGTGCAATGCGCTCGCATTTTGGATGCTGGTGGGCTCTGGTCGTTCGATGGGCCGTACGATCGCGGCCTGGTTTTGGCTCGGTTTTATCGCGCTCCTCGGCCCCGTCGGCGTGTACCGCATCGACGCGGTGACGGTGCCGATCGCGATTGCCGGGTGCCTCTGGCTGTTCGGGCGCCCGCGCGTGGCGGCCGCGCTCTTTACGGTTGGCGCCTGGGTCAAGGTCTGGCCCGCTGCCCTGTTTGTTGCCGCCCTCATCGTGGCGCGCCGACGCCTGAGTGTGCTGATCGTGGGGCTCGTCGTGAGCGTCAGCGTCGTGGTCATCGCCGCGCTCGCCGGCGGCATCACCCACGTGCTCGGCTTTGTGACCGAGCAAACGGGTCGCGGGCTGCAGATCGAGGCACCGGTGAGTACGTGGTGGCTGTGGCAGGCCGCGCTCGATCCGCTCCACGCATCGCTGTATTACGACTCCGAGATTCTCACATTCCAGGTCAAGGGCCCGCTCGTCGAGGTCGTGAGCGCGCTGATGACCCCGTTGCTGGCGCTCGCGGTCGCCGCAGTCGTGGCGCTCGGCGCGATGAAGGTTGCTCGGGGTGCATCGTATGCGCGGCTGATGCCGCCGCTCTCGCTCGCACTGGTGCTCGTGTTCATCGTGTTCAACAAGGTGGGCTCGCCGCAGTTTCACACTTGGCTCATCGCTCCGCTCGTGCTCGCCGTCGTGCTCAACCGGCACCGGGCCTGGCCGACAGTCGTATTGGGACTGCTGTGTGCCGGGCTCACGCAGCTGGTCTACCCGATCATGTATGGCGAGGTGCTCGCGGCGAATCCGGCCGGTCTCGCGGTCCTCACTGCCCGCAACGTCGTGCTGGTGATCTTGCTGGTCGTTGCCGTGACACAGCTGGCGCGGGTGCCGGGGCGCCGGAGTGCCGCCGCGCCCGTGCCCGCGCAGCCCGAGCCCGAGCCCGCGCCGGCACCTGTGCCCGCCCTCGATTCCGACTTCGCGCCCCAGCGCCAACCCGAACCCGAAATTTAGGAGTCAACATGCTCGTCGCATTCTCAGTCGCCCCCAGCGGGACCGGTCGCGCAGACGGTTCGGTGCACGACGCGGTTGCCGCGGCGGTGAAGGTTGTGCGCGACTCGGGGTTGCCCAACCACACCGACGCGATGTTCACAACGATCGAGGGGGAGTGGGACGAGGTCTTCGATGTGGTGCGCCGCGCCACCGAGGCCGTTGCCCCCTTCGGCTCACGGGTATCGCTCGTGCTGAAGGCAGACATCCGCCCCGGCTACACCGGCGAGCTCGACGCGAAGGTCGAGCGGCTCGACGCCGCACTCGCCCGCGCCGAAGACGCCTAGCGGGGAGTTGGGGCTCCCTCCTCGAATCTGAGCGCGTCGAATCGATTCGATTCGCTGGTAATGTTGGGGCAATGACTGCTTCCGTCGCCGTTCCTCTGCAAGCGACGGGCCCCATCCGCGGTGCCGCCGTGCGCGCCCTCTTCGCCCTTGCGATCGGTGCATTCGGTATTGGGATGACCGAGTTCGTCGTGATGGGCCTCCTGCCCGACCTCGCGGCTGACCTGCTCACCTCGCACTTCGCAGCCGACCCAGAAGCCGCGATCGCACAGACCGGCTGGCTGATCAGCTTCTATGCACTCGGTGTCGTCATCGGGGCGCCGACGATCTCGGGCTTCGCGGCGAGGTATCCGCGCCAGCGCGTGCTGGTCGTGCTTGCCGCGGCGATGGCCCTGTGCTCGGCGCTGACGGCGATCGCCCCGACCTTCGAGCTCGTCGCGGTCTCGCGACTGCTCGCCGGGCTGCCCCACGGCGCATACTTTGGCATGGCGGCGCTTGTCGCGGCAGATATGCTCGGCCCGGCCCGACGTGCCCGCGGCATCGCCATCGTGCTCACGGGCCTCACCGTGGCAAACGTGGTGGGCGTACCGCTCGGCACCTACATGGGCCAGCTCATCGGATGGCGCACCGCATTCGTGGCCGTGACCCTGGTGTTTGCGTTCGCGGCCGTGGCGATCATCTTCTTCGTGCCGAAGAGTCCTGGCGATCCCGGGCGCACGTTCCGTGCCGAGCTTGGCGTGTTCCGCATCCCGCAGGTGTGGTTCACGGTCGGCGTCGGCGCGATTGGCTTCGGCGGGTTCTTCGCGGTCTACAGCTACGTTGCGCCGCTGGTCACCGAGGTCGCAGGCCAACCGGCAGCGGCGGTGCCGCTGATCCTCGTCTTGATGGGGCTCGGCATGACGGTGGGCACTCTCCTTGGCGGGGTAGCCGCCGACCGCAACCTCGCCCGCACGATCATCGGCGCGATGCTCGCGACATCTATCGCCGCGCTCGTGATGCTGCTGGTTGCCCAGTCGATCGTGGCGCTGGCGGTGCTCATCTTCATCTTCGCCACAGTGGCGAGCATGATCAGCCCGGCGGTGCAAACACGGCTGATGGATGTCGCCGGCGACAACCAATCAATCGCCGCGGCGCTGACACACTCGGCGCTCAACGTCGGCAACTCGCTCGGTGCCCTGCTCGGCGGCATCGTCATCGCGTCCGGGTGGGGCTTCCGCTCGCCCGTTGCGGTGGCCCTCATCCTGAGCCTCGCGGGTGCGATCGTCGCCGCGTGGAGCTTCCGACTTGATCGTCGGGCCACCCCTAAGCTGAGGGAATGACCAATGACGGTACCCGCACCTCCGCGCAGCCTCCCCGGGCACTCGCCCAGCCCTCGGACGAAGACACCGACCTCGTCGCTGCCACAGTCATCCTCGCGCGCGACAGCGCGAACGGCCCGGAGGTGTTGCTGATCGAACGACCCAACCGCGGCAGCTTCGCCGGCGCCTGGGTCTTTCCTGGCGGCAAGCTCGACCCCGAAGACGCGGACGGCTTCGATGGCGAGCCCACCGAGGTTGAGGTCGCGCGCCGCGCCGGCGTGCGCGAAGCGTGGGAAGAGACCGGACTCGTCACGAACGAAGGTGACTACGTCACGTTCTCGTGCTGGGTCCCGCCCGCAATGATCGCCCACCGCCGCATTCGCACCTGGTTCTTCGTCGCGCCCGCACCCGAGGGTGAGCTGGTGCTCTCTGAGGCCGAAGCAGTTGACGCCCGCTGGATTCGCCCCGAAGACGCGATCGACCTGCACACAAAAGACGAGTTCTCGCTCTTCCCGCCGACCTGGGTCACGCTCGCCGACCTGACCGGCTTCGCAGACGCCGCGGCCATGATCGCCGCCTCACGCGCAAGTGAGCCGCGCCAGTTCAAGAGCCGCTCGCTCAGCGCGCAGAAGGCGCTGCTGTGGGAGGGTGACGGTGCATATGAGACGGCTCTGGATGCCACGCCCCGGCCCGACAGCGAAACCACCGACCGCAACCGGCTCGACATGAGCGTCACGCCGTGGGTGTTGCAGCGCGTGGGTGCAAGCGCGCGGGCCTAGCCCGCGGCATCCCGCCTCTTCGGCGAACAGCCGCCTTATTCGGCGAGCAGCCGCTCGAGGTGCGCGGCCACTTCGGGAATCTCAATCAAGAACCCGTCGTGGCCGAAATCGCTCGTAATTACGGCCGCGCGGTCGCCATCGAGCGTGTTGCGGATGCCTCGTGCAATCTGGTGCTGCCCGTCAACCGGGAACAGCCGGTCGCTGTCGATCCCGAGCACGAGCGTGCGCGCGGTGACGCGAGCGAGCGCGTCTTCGATGCCACCGCGATCGCGCCCGATGTCGTGCGAGTTCATCGCATTGACGAGGCAGATGTAGGAGTTGGCGTCGAACCTGCGGGTGAACCGGTTGCCGTGAAAGTCGAGGTAGGACTCAACCGCGAAGCGGCCGCCGTGACCGACCGGGCTGATGCCTGACTGCCACGAGCGGCGGAAGCGGTCGTTCAGCTCTGCCGGGCTTCGGTAATTGAGAAGCGCCATGCGCCTGGCGAGCGCAAGCCCGCGGTGCGGGCCATCGCCGTCACCGGCGTCGTAATACTCGCCACCCTGAAAACGCGGGTCGATGAGGATCGCCTCAAGCTGCACTGAGTTGAGTGCAATCTGGTCGGCGGTGTTGCTTGGGGGCGCCGAGATGATTGCGGCACGGGCGACGCGCTCGGGGTGTGTGACGG
>JAKOTS010000066.1 GCA_029777095.1 Actinomycetes bacterium
GAGAAAAATCGTGCCCTGCCCGCGCACGATCACGGTCTCGTCGCTCATCGCGGGCACGTAGGCGCCGCCGGCGGTGCACGAGCCGAGCACCGCCGCGATCTGCGGGATGCGCTCGGCCGACATTTGCGCCTGGTTGTAGAAGATGCGCCCAAAGTGATCGCGATCAGGAAATACCTCGTCTTGCGCGGGCAGAAACGCGCCTCCCGAGTCGACCAGGTAGACACACGGCAGCCTGTTCTCGCGCGCGATCTCTTGCGCCCGAAGGTGCTTCTTCACTGTGAGCGGAAAATACGTGCCGCCCTTGACTGTCGCGTCGTTGCAGATCACGAGCACGTGACGGCCGTGCACCAGGCCGATGCCCGCAATCAGGCCCGCGCCGGGCGCCTCGTCATCGTAGAGACCGCTGGCAGCAAGGGGCGAGAGCTCAATGAACGGGCTGCCCTCGTCGAGGAGCCGTGTCACACGCTCGCGCGGCAGGAGCTTGCCGCGGGCAACGTGCCGTTCGCGCGCCCGGGCTGGGCCACCGAGGGCCGCCGCAGCGAGCCGCTCGCGAAGGTCGTCGACGAGGGCGGCCTGCGCGCGCTGTTGCGAGAGAAACGATGTGGATGCTGCATCCACTCTGCTTTGCAAAATGTGCATGGTTGCCCTCATTGGCGCCCCGTGCCGGGTGTGGCGCGCGGGCCGTGTTCGTCAGCGTTGACTGGGCTCAAGGCTAACCGGGAACGCCCGCTTCGCATAGGGATCTGCGCCGTAGAGAAAGCCTGCGGGCCTAGTCTTTACCAGTGACCAAAGATGATCGCCCCACAGACGACGCAGCTGACGACGCGGGGGCAGCTACGCCCGCCGCTGCGCCTACCCCCGCGCCTGCCCCCGCCACGTCGCGTCGAAACTTCCTCCGCGCCGGTGGGCTCGGACTTGCGGGACTCGTTGTTGGCGGTGCTGCGGGTGCCGCCGCGGGGGCCGCGATCGGCCACTCGATAGGCGTCGAAGACGGCCGCGAAGAGTTTGGCCCGCTGAACCCGAACACCGAGCCCGGTTTCGAACACATCGTCGTGTTGATGGGTGAGAACCGTGCGTTCGACAACCTGCTGGGCTGGCTCTACACGCCCGACACCCTGCCGGCCGGGGCAACATTCGATGGCCTCGCATTTGGCAATTACAGCAACGAGGCGCCCGACGGTCGCGATGTGCCGGCGCACGTCTACGCCGGTGACACCGACAAGGTGATGGGCATGCCGAACCCAGATCCGGGTGAAGAATATCCGCACGTGAACACCCAACTGTTCGGCACGGTGTCGCCCGCGACCAACGCCAAGCTCTACGCCGACCAGATGGAATACCCCTACAACGCCCCGAGCTTCGGCGAGAAGCCGAAGATGGACGGCTTTGTGAAGGACTATCACATCAACTTTGAGCGCCTCTATCAGGGCACCGCGCCCACCGAAGCGCAGGGCGACCAAATTATGGGCGGCTTCTCGCCGCAGATGCTGCCCGTGCTCTCGACGCTCGCCCGCGAGTTCGCGGTGTTTGACCACTGGTTCGCGGCGGTGCCCTCGCAGACGTACTGCAACCGCTCGTTCTTTCATGCCTCGACCTCGCACGGCTACGTCACGAACAAGGGCGATGGCGGCTACGACAAGTGGTTGAACGCCAAGGCAACACCAACCGTTTTTAACCGTCTCGAAGCCGCGGGCAAGAGCTGGCGTGTCTACTACGACGAGCTGCAGCTCATTTCAATGACGGGGATGCTGCATGCCCCCGTGCTTGAGAAGTACTGGGCAACCGAACACTTCGCCACGATGGCCCAGTTCTACAAGGATGCGAGCGAGGGCACCCTGCCCGACTACGCGTTTATCGAGCCGCGCATGGTCTACAACCACAACGACTTTCACCCGCCGTTTGGCGAGCTGAAGGAGAGCGTCGTCGACGGCATGCTCGTCGTCGACAGCGCGATCTCAGATGTGCGGGCGGGTGAGGCGCTTGTCAACGACGTTTATACGGCGATCAAGACCAGTGCCTCGACCAAAGGCTCGAATGCCCTCAACACGCTCTTGCTCATCACGTTTGACGAGCACGGCGGCACCTACGATCACGTTCTGCCTCCGTCGGCAGTGCCACCGGTCGCCGGTGCGCAAGTCGGCGAGATGGGCTTCGGCTTCGACCGGCTCGGGGTCCGTGTGCCAGCGATCGCGGTCTCGGCGTACACCCGTGCGGGCACCGTGCTTAACGAAGAGATGCACCACGGCTCGCTGATCGCAACGCTCAATCGCCAGCACGGTCTCGAACCATTGAATGATCGGGATGCCGGGGCCAACACCCTGCACTCAGTTGTCAACCTCACGCAACCCCGCGACCCGAGCACCTGGCCGACGCCGACGCCGCAGTATCTGCCGCCGAACCCACAGGCGAACGCACCGCATCCGGGCCACGCGCACAAGGACAAGCCGCTGAGCCCTCCGGGCCGCGGACTGGTGGGGCTCCTGCTTGCGCGTTACGGCTCGGCTGACGAAAAAGAAGACGAGGCCGCCACCTTTGGCGATGCCTATAACGCGCTCCACAAGTATGGCGAAGGGTTGTTCGGCAAAGAGGCCGAGTAGTCGCCCCCACTCCCGCGGGGCGCCGTCGGGGTCCCGCGGGCGCCGTCGGGGTGTCGGGCGGATGCCGCAACTGAAAACGCAGAATGGCCCCGGAAACCGGGGCCATTCTGCTGAAATCTCAAGCCGGGGTTAGCCCTGCGAGCGACGGTTGGTGCGGGCGCCGCCCACGGTGTCGCCCATGCGCATGCCGCGCGACTGACCGCCCTGGCCGCCACCGGTGCGAGTTGCCGCACCCGAACGGCCCTGGCCGCCCGAGCGACCAGCGCCCTGCGCAGCGCGCTCGCCGCCACCCGAACGGCCTGAGCCGCCCGAACGACCGGCACCGGCACCGGCACGCGACTGACCGTCGCGACCCGAACGCTCGCCGTCGCGAGCCGGGCGCTGACCATCGCGCGAGCCCTGACCGCCACCGGCGCCGCCGCGTGCAGCGCGCTTGCGCTGTGCGTTGGCACCCTGCGAACGACCGCCACCCTGCTGCTGCACCTCACGGGGCACCGGCACAACGTGGTCAGCCTTGGGGCCAACAAGCGTGGTGACCGGCGCCGAATCAGCGACAACATGGGTCGGGGTGACCTTGATCGCGGCCTTGCGCAGCAGCGTCATGGTGTCTGAACGCTGGCTCGGCAGCATGATCGTGACGACGTCTCCCGAGCTGCCGGCACGTGCCGTGCGGCCCGAACGGTGCAGGTACGCCTTGTGCTCCATCGGCGGGTCAATGTGCACGACCAGCGCGACATCGTCGACGTGCACGCCGCGGGCTGCGACATCCGTCGCCACCAGCACCTTGACCGAGCCATCGCCGAACGCGGCGAGGTTGCGGTCGCGCTGCGGCTGCGACAGGTTGCCGTGCAGATCAACGGCGGGGATGCCCGACTCGGTGAGCGACTTGGCAAGCTTCTTGGCCTGGTGCTTCGTGCGGGTGAACAGGATGCGACGGCTACGGCCCGAGGCCAGCGCCGTGATCAGGTGCTTCTTGCTCTCGGCATCAACCGTCTCGAACACGTGGTGCGTCATGTCGGCAACGTGCGACGTCGCCTCGTCGACCGAGTGCAGGATCTCGTTCTGCAGGAAGCGACGAACGAGCTTGTCAACGCCGTTATCGAGCGTTGCCGAGAACAGGAGACGCTGGCCGCCGGTGGGCGTCTTGTCGAGGATGCGAGTGACGACGGGCAAGAAGCCCAGGTCGGCCATGTGGTCGGCCTCGTCAAGGATCGTGATCTCAACCGCGTCGAGCGTGACGAAGCCCTGCTTCATGAGGTCTTCGAGGCGCCCCGGGCAGGCAACGACGATGTCGACGCCAGCCTTCAACGCGTCAACCTGACGCTTCTGGTTCACTCCGCCATAAATCGTGGTGCTCTTGAGGCCGTAGGCCGCGGCGAGGGGCTTGATGACCTCGTCGATCTGGTTTGCCAGCTCGCGCGTCGGTGCAAGCACGAGCGCCAGCGGGCGGCCCGCACGGCGGTTACCGCCAGAGAGCGCGCCGCCGAGGCGGGCGACCATGGGCAGTGAGAAGGCAAGGGTCTTGCCCGAGCCAGTCTTGCCTCGGCCAAGGACGTCGCGCCCGGCGAGTGTGTCGGGCAGCGTGTCGAGCTGGATGGGGAACGGCTCGGTCTTGCCCTGTTCGGTCAGCACGCGCACGAGGGGTGCGGGAACGCCAAGCGAGGCGAAAGAAGGAGTCTGATCAGTCATGCAGGTGTGCCTTTCGGGCATGCTCCGCGATCCGCGCGAGTGCGCAGCAAAAACGGCCGGTTTCGTAGGCACACTCCCGTGTGCCCCGGCGCGTCATCGCGGTGGGAGTCTGGCGAAGGCGCCGGGTGGCGCATCCGTTCGCCGTGAGAAGTGTGCAGGAACCCGCTCGCTCGGCTTTTCAGCGCAGATGAGGGCCTCTTGGTGCGTTCTAACGACGCAAGGGAACCGAAAACGGTTCCGCAGGTAGTCAAAGCCTAATGGATGCCACTGGGCAGACGCTGAACGCACCGACCCCGGGCGCGTCGCGCCCTGGCTGGCGCACACTTGGCTCGGCGCTCACACCATCAACATCACGCGCGCCGGCTCGCCCAGCACGCCCGCCACATCGCGCAGGAAGGTCGCCGCCTGATCGCCATCGACGAGTCGGTGATCAAACGAGAGGCTCAGCGTCAGTACGTCCTGCAGCGCGATCTCACCTTGATGCTCCCACGGTTGCCGCCGCACGGCCCCGAGCCCCAGAATCCCCGACTCCCCCGGGTTCAGAATGGGCGTCCCACCTTCCAACCCGAGCGCACCAAAGTTGGTGATGGTGAAGGTGCCGCCTGAGAGCGCGGCGGGCTGGGTGTGCCCGGAGCGGGCGGTGGATGCCAGTGCCCCGAGCGCATCGCTCAGTTCGGGCAGCGGCATCCGCTCGGCGTCTTTGATGTTTGGTACCAGCAGCCCGCGATCGGTCGCGACGGCGATGCCGAGATTGACGTAGTGGTGTTGGACGATCTCGCCGCCGGGCTCGTCCCACGTTGCATTGAGGTTCGGCGTGCGGGCGAGCGCGAGGCACACGGCCTTTGCGGTCAGCGCAAGCAAGCCGATGCGATGCCCCGCGAGCGCGGGGTCGTCGCCGAGGGAACGGAGGAGCGTCGTCGCCCCAGTGACGTCGATTGTGAGCCACGCGCTGGCGTGCGGTGCGGTGAATGCGCTCGCGACCATCGCGGCTGCGGTCTGCTTGCGGACGCCGCGGATCGGGATGCGCGTGGTGCGCGGGGGCGTCTCGGACTGTGCGCCGGGGGTGCCGGGCGCGTCGGGCGCGCTGGAGGTGCGCGGGGTGCCAGGGGTGCCGCCCGCGCTCGGGGTGTCGGGCTGCACTCCCCTGGCCGCCGCGCGCCGGCGCCGGACCGGATGCGTCCCAACCGTGGCCGGGGCGCCATACCCAACAAGGTTTGGCTGGCGAGCGGCCGGGGCGGCCGGGACTGGCTCGCGGGCCTGGGGACCGGCCTCCGCGTCCGTCAGGCTTATGGCTCCGGCATCCGAAGCGGTTTCGGTCTGCGGGCGGGCCGCGGCATCCGTCACTGTCTCGAACGAGACCAGGTTCGCGCCCACCTCGATCGTTTCGCCCGGCTCGGCGTGCAGCACACTCACGACGCCTGCGAAGGGCGAAGGCAATTCGACGATCGCCTTCGCCGTCTCGACCTCGGCGAGTGGCTGGTTGAGTTCGACCGTGTCGCCGACGTTCACGTGCCACTGCACGAGTTCGGACTCGGTGAGGCCCTCGCCAAGATCTGGCAGCCGGAACGTCTCGATCATGATTCCATTCCCGTCAGGCTGTTCGGCCGGCCAAGTGCCCGATCCACCCCGTCAAGAATGCGATCGAGATCGGGCAAGAAATGCTGTTCGAGCTTGGCGGGCGGGTATGGCAGGTCGTGTCCGGTGATGCGCACCGGGGCCGCTCGCAGGTCATCGAAACACAGCTCGACAATGCTGGCGATCACTTCTGCGGCAACCCCGGCCTCGCGAGCGGCCTCGTGTGTAACCACGAGACGCCCGGTCTTTTGCACCGACGCGACGAGCGTCGGGTAGTCAATTGGTGAAATCGATCGCAGGTCGATGACCTCGATCGAGATGCCCTCATCCGCGGCCGCGATCGCCGCGTCGAGCGCCGTGCGTACAAGGGCACCGTAGGTGACAAGCGTGACGTCGGCGCCCGGGCGCACGACCTGGGCGAGTCCCATCGGGCGCGCGTCCGCGAGGCTCCGCACCAGGTCGACCTCGCCCTTGACCTGATAGAGCCGCTTCGGTTCGAAGAACACGACCGGGTCATCGGCCGCGATCGCCTGCCGCAGCATCACGTAGGCGTCTTCCGGGTTCGAGACTGCCACCACGCGCAGTCCAGCCGTGTGCGCGAAATACACCTCGGGCGACTCGGAGTGGTGCTCAGCCGCCCCAATACCGCCGCCCCACGGCACCCGGATCGTGAGCGGCATCTTCACGTTTCCGCGAGTTCGATAGTGCAGCTTCGCGACCTGGCTGACGATCTGGTTGAACGCCGGGTAGATGAATCCGTCGAACTGGATCTCGACGACCGGCCGGTATCCGCGAAACGCGAGCCCAACCGCAGTGCCGACGATGCCCGATTCGGCAAGCGGCGTGTCGATCACGCGGGGCGCCCCAAACTCGTCGATGAGGCCGTCGGTGATGCGAAACACTCCTCCAAGGCGCCCGATGTCTTCACCGAGCAACACGACGCGCGGGTCGTCTCGCAACGCCTCGCGAAGGCCGGCGCCGAGCGCCTTGGCCATGGTGAGCTGGGCCATCACTGGGCCTCCGCATCATCGAACCCGGCGAGGTAGGCGCGATATTCCTCGCGTTCGCGCGCGATTCCCGAGTGTGGCTGCTCGTAGACGTGATCGAAGATCTCGAGGGCAGGCTTGGTCGCGTAGGCAAGGCACGTCGCCCGAAGCTCGGCCCCGAGCCGGTCTGCGAACGACTCGACAGCGGCCGCCTGCGCATCGCTGAACTCACCCATGCCGCGCAGGTGCGCCTCGAGTCGGGCGATGGGGTCACGGCGGCGCCAGGCATCCACCTCTTCTTTCGCGCGATAGCGTGTCGGGTCGTCGGACGTCGTGTGTGGCCCCATGCGATAGGTGACGGCCTCGATAAAGCTCGGTCCGCCACCCGCACGGGCGCGGTGCAGGGCCTCGCGCATCGCCCCGAAACAGGCGAGCGCATCGTTGCCGTCAACACGCCGGCTCGGGATGCCGTAGCCCGCCGCGCGATCTGCAATCGGCGTGTGCGACTGCACCGTGACGGGTTCAGAGATTGCCCATTGATTGTTCGAACACACGAACACCACGGGGGCACCAAACGACGCGGCGAACACCATCGCCTCGTGCACGTCACCCTGGCTTGAAGCGCCATCGCCGAAGTACGCAACCGAGACCTGGTCGGTGCGGGCGCCGACGGGCGCGGTGAGAGCGTCGCGTTGAATCCCCATCGCGTAGCCGACCGCGTGCAGCGTTTGCGCGCCGATGATGATCTGAGGATTCGCGGTATTCAGGTCGTACGGGTTGTAGGAGGAGAGCTCCTCGGCGCGCCACATGCTGATGAAGTCGATCAGCTTCGCGCCCCGCACAACGAGCACGCCGTGCTCGCGGTAACTCGGAAAGACAAAGTCGTCGGGGCGCAGCGCATGGGCTGTACCGATCTGCACGCCCTCCTGCCCCTCGGCCGGGGCCCACAACCCGAGCTCACCCTGCCGCTGAAGGGCAACACCCTCGCGGTCGATGCGGCGAGCGGCGACCATGTCGCGGTGCATTGCGCGCAGCTGCTCGGGGGTAACATCGGCGACCCAACGGTCGAGCGGGGCACACGGTTGGCGCTCGCCATCCGGAGAAATCATGTGCAGCGTGCCCACGAGCGCGCTCTCTGCAGTGCTTGGACGGGATGACAGCATGTGCCAGACCTCCCGGTCGCGGTGTCTTTTTGAGACGGATGCGGTCCGGCTTCATCGCCGGGTGCACTGAGGCTACGTCGGGGTACCAGCTCGCTCAAGCATCCCTCGTAATATTGAGCATCTTGCACTGCATAACCACACCTTGCTTGGTAGTGTTGCGCACTATGGGAACACTCGATCACGTTGACCTCGAACTGCTCGCGGCGCTTTCGATCGACCCGCGCGCGACCGTCGTTGCGCTGGCCGAACGCATGCATCTGTCACGAAACACGGTGCAGGCGCGTATGGGCAAGCTCGAGCGTGCGGGTGTCTTTGGCTCATTTCAGCGGTCAATCTCGCCGACCAGCCTTGGCTATCCCCTTGAGGCATTCATCTCGGTGCACGTCCGCCAGAACGACATTCCGCGCATCGTGCAGGAGCTCGCGCAGATTCCGGAGATCATTCAAGCCCACGGTCTGAGCGGGCTCGTCGACCTGCAACTGCTGGTTGCCTGCCGCGATGCCAAGCATCTCTTCGAAGTGGATGCCCGTGTCCTCGCCGTCGACGGTGTCGAGCGCACCGACACATCGCTCATCATGGGCGAACTGATCCCGTACCGCCTCGGGCCGCTGATGGCGCAATTGGCCGACGAGGGCTGAGATTGGTGCGCGCTGGTCGGGTGTTGCCCACCGGTGCCGAGCTGCCGGCTCCGAGCTGACAGCCTGCCTGCCTGCTGCACCGGGCAACCGGCACTAACTCAGGAAAACTGCGCGGCCCGCGGCAAACACCCGCGTCATTCCGCAGCTCGTCAACGCCGGTGCGCCAGTTTTCCTGAGATAGTGTCGTCGTCAGGCTGGGCGCGGCCCTCTGTTCGTCGGCCGTGAGCGGTGTGCTCGCCGCGGCGCCGAGTTGACAGCCTGCGGGCCGCTTCCGCCTGCACTCACGCAGGAAGAACGCGCCCTGCGCCGCGAAGATTCGCGTGTTTGCACGGCGGCTGGGCGGCCCCACCCCAGCTTTTCCTGAGTTCGTGTCATCCGGGCGCCGCACCAACCCTCACCAGACCCGAACCCCGGGAGCTGTGCGGCAGAGGCCGGCCGCCACGCGGCCCGCGCATCGCGCCCGGCACCCCGGCTGTCAGCACAGCACCAACGGACACCACCCCGGCCGACCCGCGCCGGGCAACCGGCACTAACTCAGGAAAACCGCGCGACCCCCGGCAAACACCCGCGTCATTCCGCGGCCCGGCAACGCCGGTGCCCCAGTTTTCCTGAGTTCGTGTCGCCGCCCGGGCACCGCACCAAACCCCTGGCAGCCCTCCCCCGAAACCCGCACGGCAGCGGCCGCCGCCCACGCCGCCCGCGCATCGCGCCCGGCACCCCGGCTGTCAGCACAGCACCAACCGACACCAGCCCGGCCGACCCGCGCAACCCGGCACTAACTCAGGAAAATCGCGCGACGCCCGGCACACACCCGCGTCATTCCGCGGCCCGGCCGCACCGGCGCCCCAGTTTTCCTGAGTTAGTGTCGCCC
>JAKOTS010000106.1 GCA_029777095.1 Actinomycetes bacterium
CATGGGTGACGTGGTGCGGGTACACGCTTGGCTGCGCATGGCCCATGTGGACAGTCGCGCCGTGGGTGTACGGCGCGGCGTGGCTCGCGTACGGCATGCTGGCCAAGCGCACCGGGTCGGCGCTGTGCGCAGGGGCGTCAGCCGCGTGTGTCTCGGCGCCGCTGTTTCGCATCGCCGTCGATGACCATGGCCTCGTCTGCACCGGGGCGGGGTACATCATCGCTGCGGCCGTGTGCATGTCGCTCGTGCTGCGGGACCCACCGGTCGACGCGTGGGGGCAGATGCCGAGCAAGCAGGCCGCATCGCTTTTGTGGCTTGCGACGACGGCGGCGAGCTTCTGGGGCCTGATGCTTGCGGATGTGGTCGCTTTGCTGGCGCGCGTGCTACCATAGCCGCATGGGCGTGGCAGAGACGAAGGCGCATAAGCGGGGCGCGAGGACTGACAAACCGACGACGGCGACGCTGGACGCGAGCAACCTCAATGAGGGCCGCGGCGAGTTGCTGCTGTGTGTGTCGGACGTGCTCACGAAAAACGACCGTTACGTCCGCACGAAGCACGGCACCGCCGAGTCGTCGCTGTCCAAGGCGTACAAGGCTGCGGTGGCGCGTGCTGCCCTCGGCGCCGGGTTTGTCCCGCCCGTCAAGGTCGCGGCCAGCAAACTCCTGCGCACGAAGGCCGGCACCATCTACGGCGACAAGACCATCACCGCCGGGGTCTGGTCGCTCGAAGTCCTGTCCATCTGGCCGACGCAGCGCCACCTCAAAGACACGGCCGCCGACCTGGCGAACGGCGACAGCGACGCGCCGCTATCGATGGTCCGCGACGCCATGCAACGCGCCGGCATCATCGACGACGACATGCGCATCGTGTCCGACCGAACGTTCTCCCTGTACATCAAGGACGAGCGCCGGACGGTCGCGCGACTGCGGCGACTCGACGCGACCGACACGGGCCTTCACCGTGGCCTCATCGACGACCTGCTCCGCGATGAAGAGTGGGCGCGACGACCGGGCTCTGCCGTGCTAGGCTAGCGTTACGATGCACGCCCACCACACATTCATCACCCACGCCAAGCGCGGCCGGTGCGACGAACCGAGCCGCTTCCCCGCATGGCTGCGCCTCGCCGCGTCCGACATACAAACCGCACTCTCATGGCACTGGCTGGCTTACCTCGGCGCCTGCATCCTGCGCATGCAGTGGCGCAGCATCGGCACGACCGCGGTCCTCGTGCCGTCCATCACCGGGGCCGAGGACCACAGCACCCTCATCGACGGCGCCCCGTCGCCCGCCCCGATGGCCTTCCGCGGTGGCCGACACCGCAATAACACCTGCAACGACGATGCTCCCAACACGATGCCCGTGCACATGCACGACCGCAGCATCTACACGACCCGCCTCGCCCGCATGGTCCGTGCGCGCTTGCTCAATTTCGGCGCCGAGTGGTGCATGTCACCAGCGCACAGCATCGCCCGCAGTCGGGTCCGTGGAGGTGCCGCAACATGAGGCCATGGGAAGTGCACACCGGCGACTGCCGAGACGCCTTGCGCGCCATGGAGGCCGACTCCATCGACGCCATCGTGACCGATACCCCGTACGGCCTCTCAACCATCCTCGATCCTCCGAACCTTGACCGCGAAGCCCTCTGGCAGAAACTCATCGCGGGGCAGGCCGAACTCCCCATCAAACGCCTGATGCGGTCATGGCTCGACACGGGCGAGAACCCAGTGATGAAGGGCCGCGGCTTCATGGGCAAGGAATGGGACGCCCTCGTGCCCCCGCCGAACACATGGCTCGAAGCCTTCCGTGTGCTCAAACCCGGA
>JAKOTS010000041.1 GCA_029777095.1 Actinomycetes bacterium
GCATCGGCGACCAGGCGCACCGCGTCGCCCGACGGGTTTGTAGGGTCGTCGGCGAAGGGCTCGAATCCGGTGAGCAGAACGGTGCGCATGCCCCAAGGCTAGTCAGCGCGACCTTGAGTGCGATGCCCAGCCGGCCAGCCAGCGCGTCAGCCGGCCGACGGCACCGGCGTGAACGCCATCGCCCCCGTCGCGATGTCGGCCGAATCGAGTCGGAGCGTCACGGCGGAGCCCGCCTCCACCTCGACCGTCTCGATTGTTGCCGTCACCGGTGGGTTCTCAAGCTGCACGCGCGCGCCCTTGCCTCGGGCGCCGAGCACAACCGCGGCAAACTCGTCGCCCTCACGTCCGTGCAAGACCGCCGCCTCGACGCGGTCGATCGAGCCCTTCTCGAGCTGGCTCGCGCGCTGTCCGCTGCGTGCCATGAGCTTCGGCACTTCGGGGAGGCTCTCGCGCACCCACGCCGGTACGGGCTGGCCGTTCGCCAGCGCCTCGCAGATCACGAGCGACCAGCGGTCGACGAGCCGGCGAAGCGGCGCGGTCGTGTGCGCGTAGGGCGCACCGATGGCCGCCTGCATGGTGCTGGTCGGCGGCTCGCCGTCGAAGGCTGCGTAGCTTGCACCACGAAACAGCGATGCTGCGGCATCCAGAATCGCGGCTGCGGCGGGGTGTTCGCGGTCGATGCTTCGCAGGTAGCCGCCATAGTCAATATCGCCCACCCAGGGTGCCCCGAGCGCCGCCACCCGGGCGCGAAACGCGGCGGTGTCGGCGGGGTCGGGGGCGGGCATCGTGCGGAGGATGCCGGTGCCGCCGGCGAGCATGATGTCGGCCGCGGCCATGCCAGTCATGAGCGAGACCTGGGCGTTCCAGTCTTCGATGGGCCGGGCAATGGCGCGTTCGAGACGGTAGCGCCCGTTCACCGCAACGATCTCGGTGTCGGGGACGTTCAGGCTCGCTCCGCCGCGCTCGCTCTCACGCTCGGCACGCAGCGGCCCGAACCATTCGAGTGCCTGCAGGCTCGCGGGTGCCGAGCCGGCGCCGAGTGCGGCGTGCGCTTCGGCGTAGCTCCATTGCCGACGCGAGCGAACGATCGCGCGGCGCAGGGTCGTCGAGATCGGGCGGGCGCCGTCATCGAGCTCGAAACGCCACACAAATGCGCGGCGGTCGACATTCGGGGCGAGGGATGCCGCACCCTCGCTCAGCACGGGTGGGTGGAGCGGAATTCGGCCATCGGCAGTGTAGAGCGTCTGGCCCCGGCGGCGGGCCTCCGCATCGAGCGCACCGCCCGGGGCGACAAACGCGGGTACATCGGCGATCGCGTAGTGCAGCACCGCACCCGACCGCGTGCGTTCGAAGTGCATCGCCTGATCGAGGTCGCGCGACCCCTCAGGATCAATCGTCAGAAACTCGATCTCGCGCAGGTCGTCGAGGCCCGAGGCCTTGGGATCGGCGCTCACGTCCCGGGCGGCTGCCTCCGCTTCGGCGAGGACTTCGGGCGTGAAATCACTCGGGAGGTCGAGAGCTGCGCGAAGGCTGGCGAGCGATGCGGCCAGGGCATCGCCAGCGGCGGGCGAGACGAGGTGGGATCGGCGAGCGGGCACCACGTCAGTGTATGGCTGAGGCATCCGCTCATGGCGTTTTGCCAATCGCCGCGCCGTCGATCACACGTGTCTGCTGCGCCACCTAGACTTGACCATCGTGGTCACTCGTCTCTCGCACTACTTCCTCCGTACGCTTCGTGAAGACCCGGCTGATGCCGAGGTCACCTCGCACCGGTTGCTCGTTCGCGCCGGCTACATCCGGCGCCAGGCGCCAGGTGTGTTTGCCTGGTTGCCGCTCGGCCTGAGGGTCAAGGCGAAGATCGAAGCCATCATCCGCGAGGAGATGGCAACCGCCGGTGCCTACGAAGTGCACTTTCCCGCGCTGCTGCCGCGCGAGCCTTACGAGGTCACCGGCCGCTGGGAAGAGTACGGCGACACGCTGTTCCGTCTGCAAGACCGCAAGGGCGCCGACTACCTGCTCGGCCCCACCCACGAAGAGTTCTTCACGCTGCTCGTGAAAGACCTCTATTCGTCGTATAAAGACCTGCCGCTCTCGCTCTACCAGATTCAGGACAAGTACCGCGACGAATTCCGGCCCCGCGCCGGTCTCCTGCGTGGCCGCGAGTTCACGATGAAGGACGCCTACTCATTCGACTACACCGATGCGGGGCTGGATGCCTCGTACCAGGCGCAGCGCGACGCGTATGAGCGCATCTTCACCCGCCTTGGGCTTGAGTACGTCATCGTCAAGGCCGACGCCGGCGCGATGGGTGGCTCGCGAAGCGAAGAGTTCCTGCACCCCACCGCCATCGGCGAAGACACCTTCGTGCGCTCGGCCGGCGGCTACGCCGCCAACGTTGAGGCATTCACGACGGTCGCGCCCGAGCCCATCCCGTTCGATGGTCTGCCCGCACCGGTGATCTTCGATACCCCGAACGCCGCCACGATCGCGACGCTCGTTGAGCTCGTAAACGCAGAACTTTCGGCGCCCGCAGACGGTGCCTGGGCCGCGGCCCACACGCTGAAGAACGTCGTGCTCGCGCTCAAGCACCTCGATGGCACGCGCGAGCTCGTCGTCGTCGGCGTGCCCGGCGACCGCGAGGTCGAGGCAAAGCGTCTCGAGGTCGCGTTCGCGCCCGCCGAGGTCGAGCCCGCAAGCGAGGCCGACTTCGAAGCACACCCGCTGCTCGTCAAGGGTTACATCGGACCCTGGTCACCGACCGGTCAGGTGCTGGGCGAAGAATCTGCCACCGGGATCCGCTACCTGCTCGATCCTCGGGTGGTTGACGGGACGACCTGGATCACCGGCGCAAACGCCGACGAGCGGCACGTGCACTCGCTGGTCGCGGGCCGTGACTTTTCGTCCGATGGGTTTGTTGAGGCATCCACCGTGCGTGATGGCGACCCGGCACCCGATGGTTCGGGGCCTGTGGAGCTTGCACGCGGTATGGAAATTGGCCACGTGTTTCAGCTCGGCCGCAAGTACGCCGAGGCGCTCGGGCTCAAGGTACTCGACGAGAACGGCAAGCTCGTCACGGTCACGATGGGCTCGTACGGCATCGGCGTCACGCGCATCCTCGCGAACATCGCCGAGCTCAACAACGATGCCAAGGGCTTGATCTGGCCGACGTCTGTCGCGCCGTTCGACGTGCACGTTGTCGCAACGGGTCGGGATGCCGCGGTGTTCGAGGTTGCCGCGGCGCTGAGCGCAGAGCTTGAGGCCGCCGGTCTCGACGTGCTCTACGACGATCGTCCCAAGGTTTCGCCCGGCGTGAAGTTTGGCGATGCCGAGCTGATCGGCGTGCCGCAGCTGGTCATCGTGGGCCGCGGTGCGGCCGATGGTCAGGTTGAGCTGTGGGATCGCCGCGGTGGTGACCGCGCGACCGTATCGGTCGCAGAGGCGTTGGCGCAGCTGCGCCGTTAGGAGAGGCTGACGATGAGCGCGAGTGAGACAACGGGGGTCACGCCGCTGACGCCCGAGCTGGCCGCGAGCATCGAGCAGATGCTCGACGATGCGGGCATCCATGCCAATCGGCAGCTGGTGCGCCGGATCGTCACGAGCGGACTGCTCCTCGGCACCGACAACACCGACCGGCTGGATCTGAAGATCACGGCCGCAGCACTCGACGAGATGCGCGAGGCGTTCCAGCTCTTCGCGCCGTTCACCGCGGCGCCAAAGGTGTCGGTCTTTGGATCGGCGCGGACGCAAACGAATGACCCGCTCTATGTGCGCGCGCACGCTGTTGCGCAGGCGCTCGCCGCCGACGGCTGGATGGTGGTGACGGGTGCGGGCCCCGGAATCATGCAGGCAGCCGCCGAGGGTGCCGGCCCCGCGCAATCGATCGGCGTATCGATCCGCCTTCCCTTCGAGGAGGCGCCGAACGCAACGCTGGCCGAGCCCAACGTTGTGACGATGAAGTACTTCTTCACCCGCAAGCTCATGCTGATGAAGGAGTCGAAGGGGTTCGTCTGCCTGCCGGGCGGCTTCGGCACTCTCGACGAGATGTTTGAGTTGCTCACGCTGCAGCAAACCGGCAAGGCCGAGCCGGTGCCGATCGTGCTGCTCGACGAGCCGGGCGGCACGTTCTGGCAGGGCCTGCGCCACTTCATCGAACAGCATCTGGTGCCCGCCGGCGTGATCTCTGCCGACGACTTTGATCGCGTGCTCGTGACCGACTCGGTCAAGGCCGCCGTCGCCGAAGTGACGCGCTTTTGGCACAACTACAACTCGCTCCGTTGGGTCGGCGAACGGCTCGTGCTGCGGCTGAACCATGCCCCGACCGACGCCGAGATCGCCCTCCTCAACGAGAGGTTTGGCTCCCTCGTTGCTGAGGGTGCAATCGAGCGCACCGCGCCGCTCGCGCCCGAACGGCGCGACAACGACGTTGTGGAGCTGCCGCGACTTGTGCTCACACTGGTGCCGCGCCAGGTCGGCGAACTGCACCGGCTGATCTCGGCGCTCAACGAGCTGGAGTCCGCGCAGTAGCACCACGAAGCATCCGGTACTCTTGAGGGATATATCGGTGCGTCACCACGCGCCGATGAGAGCTGAATAGAGGAGGCCCCGATGGACATCGACCTGGGACTGTTGCGCCACACATCGCGCGAGAAAGAAATTCCCTTTGACGAACTGGTCGGCATCATCGAGCAGGCCATCCTGACGGCGTATGTCAAGCACATCTCATCTTCTGCAGAGGCAGGCGAAAGTGCGCGACTCGAGCACCCCGAGGGCGTGCGCGTCGAGCTGAACCGCGTGACCGGTCACGTCGCAGTTTTCATCCCGCTACGCGACGAAGAAGACATCATCATCGGCGAGGAAGAGACCACGCCCGACGAGTTTGGGCGCATCGCCGCCTTCGCCGCCAAGCAGGTCATCAGCCAGCGTCTGCGTGACATCGCTGATGACGCAGTGCTCGGTGAGTTCAAGGGCAAAGAGGGCGACATCGTCGCCGGCGTTGTGCAGCAGGGGCCAAACCCCCGCATGATCCACGTTGACCTCGGCACGATCGAGGCAATCCTCCCGCCCGAGGAGCAGGTGCCGGGCGAGTCGTACGAGCACGGCACCCGCCTGCGCGTCTACGTCACGAGCGTCTCGAAGGGCAACAAGGGTCCGCAGATCACCGTGTCTCGCACGCACCCGGGGCTGGTGCGCAAGCTTTTCGCCCTCGAGGTTCCTGAGATCGCGAACAACCTCGTCGAGATCGTCTCGCTCGCGCGCGAGGCTGGCCACCGCAGCAAGATCGCGGTGCGAGCCAATGACCCCTCGATCAACGCCAAGGGCGCGTGCATCGGTGAGCTGGGTCGTCGCGTGCGCGCGGTGACCGAAGAGCTCGGCGGCGAGAAGATCGACATCATCGACTTCGATCCCGACCTGGCCCGCTTCGTTGGCAACGCGCTGTCGCCGGCAAAGGTGACGAGCTCGTTTGTGTTGGATGCCTCGACCAAGGCCGTTCGCGCACTCGTACCCGACTACCAGCTCTCGCTTGCGATCGGCAAAGAGGGTCAGAATGCCCGACTCGCCGCAAAGCTCACGGGCGCCAAGATCGACATCCAGCCCGACTCGATCCTCGAATCGTAGGCAGTGCCGCGGGGTGATGCGCCTCGCAATCCGCACTCAGAGAGGGGGTGTACGATGGAGAATGTACGAACGTGCGTCGGTTGCCGCACGCGTGCCTCCCGGTCCACCCTCATTCGAGCGGTGGCAGTCGATTCCCTCCTTGTCTTTGACGAGTCTGCTTCGATGCCCGGGCGGGGCGCGTGGTTGCATCCAACTCGCGAGTGTGTGGATGCCGCGATCCGGCGCCGCGCCTTCGTGCGAGCACTTCGTGTGTCGGGTTCCCTCGACACGCAGACCTTCGAAAACCGGATCTTAGCGACAGGCTGAACGGCTATGGAAACAAAGTGAACGGCTCAAAATGAGTCCCGTCCGCGACTAACGGTCTGCCCTGCCTGGGTGGGCCCCAGACAGGAGAATTGTGGCTGCAAAACCACGCGTACACGAGATCGCAGCAGAGCTCGGTGTAGATAGCAAGGCCGCCCTTGCAAAATTGAAGGAGCTTGGCGAATTCGTCAAGAGCCCCTCATCAACGATCGAGCCCCCCGTGGCTCGCAAGCTTCGTGCTGCCCTGGCAGAAGACGTAGCCGCACAGGCAAAGGCAGCGCCCGCCACGGGCGACGCCGCGACGCCCGCAGCAGACGCTGCGCCGGCGAAGGCCGGCAGCCCGGCCAAGCCCGCCGCAGCTGGAGCGAAGACCCCGGCGCGTCCGGGTGCTCGTCCCGGCCCGAAGGCGCCGACCCCGGCGCCGGCAGCCAAGACTCCAGCCCCCGCCGCACCGGCTCCGGCGGCACCTGCCGCTCCCGCTGCACCGGTCGAAGCTGCCGCACCTGCTGCTCCGGCAGCAGCGGCACCCGCCGCACCTGAGGCGGCAGCAGCGCCCGATGCACCCGGTGCAACGCCGGCACCGCCGCGTCCCGGTGGCGCCCCGCGCCCCGGCAACAACCCGTTCGCGAGCGCGCAGGGCATGGGACAGCGTCCCGCCGGCCCGCGCCCTGGCAACAACCCGTTCGCGAGCGCGCAGGGCATGGGGCAACGTCCCGCGCCCACCCCGGGCTCGATTCCGCGTCCGCAGGCTCCGCGCCCCGGCGCGCCTCGTCCGGGCACTCCGCGCCTTGGCGCACCGGGTCGTCCCGGTGCGGGCGGCGGCGGTCGTCCCGGCGCACCGTTCCAGCAGCGTTCCGGCGGCCCCGCCCGTCCGGGTAGCGCCTCTGGCGCAGGTCGTCCCGGCGCACCCGGTGGGGGCACGGGCTTTGGCCCGCCGCGCCCCGGCGCAGGTGGCCGTGGCCGTGGCCCCGGCGGTGGTACCGCAGGTGCCTTCGGTAAGGGTGGCGGCAAGTCGAAGCAGCGCAAGTCGCGTCGCGCAAAGCGGCAAGAATTTGAGATGCGGGATGCCCCGGTTATTGGTGGCGTCAACGTACAGCGCGGCGATGGCAGCATCATCCGCATGCGCCGCGGCGCATCCATCTCTGACTTCGCCGACAAGATCGAGGCCCTCGCGGGCTACACGGTGCAGCCCGGCACGCTGGTAACCATTCTCTTCAACCTTGGTGAGATGGCGACCGCGACCGAGTCGCTCGATGAGTCGACCTTCGAGGTCCTTGGTGCCGAACTCGGCTACAAGGTGCAGATGGTTTCGCCTGAGGAAGAAGACAGGGAGCTCCTTGAGGGCTTCGGTCTCGACCTCGAGGCCGAGCTTGACGCTGAGAACGAAGAAGACCTTGAGATTCGTCCGCCGGTTGTGACCGTCATGGGTCACGTTGACCACGGTAAGACGCGACTGCTTGATGCGATCCGTAATGCTGACGTGGGCCAGGGCGAAGCCGGTGGCATCACCCAGCACATCGGTGCGTACCAGGTATGGACCGAGCACGATGGCATCGAGCGCGCCCTCACCTTCATTGATACCCCGGGTCACGAGGCGTTTACCGCCATGCGTGCGCGTGGTGCTCAGGTCACCGACATCGCGATCCTCGTGGTCGCGGCAGACGACGGCATCATGCCGCAGACCATTGAGGCGCTCAACCACGCGCAGGCGGCCGGCGTGCCGATCGTCGTCGCGGTGAACAAGGTTGACAAGCCCGAGGCCAACCCGGCCAAGGTGCGCCAGCAGCTGACCGAATACGGCCTGGTTGCCGAAGAATACGGTGGAGACACCCTGTTCGTCGACGTCTCGGCTCGTGTGGGTACCAACATCCAGGCGCTGCTTGACGCAGTGCTGTTGACTGCCGACGCCGGTCTTGACCTCACGGCCAACCCGAACAAGGCCGCCCGCGGTGTTGCCATCGAGGCTCGCCTCGACAAGGGTCGCGGTTCGGTTGCTACCGTCCTCATCCAGTCGGGTACGCTCCGCGTCGGCGACGCGATCGTGGCTGGCACGGCGTACGGCCGCGTCCGCGCCATGGTCGACGAGAACGGCGAGCCCGTGTTCGAGGCCGCGCCTTCACGCCCCGTGCAGGTGCAGGGTCTGAACAGCGTCCCGCGTGCAGGCGACACCTTCATCGTGACCGACGAAGACCGCCTCGCCCGCCAGATCGCTGAGAAGCGTGAAGCGGCAGAGCGCAACGCTCAGCTGGCCAAGGCTCGCAAGCGCATCTCGCTTGAGGACTTCACCCGTGCACTCGAAGAGGGCAAGGTCGAGTCGCTCAACCTCATCATCAAGGGTGACGTTTCGGGTGCCGTTGAGGCACTTGAAGAGTCGCTCCTCAAGATCGAGGTCGACGATTCGGTGCAGCTGCGCATCATCCACCGCGGTGTCGGTGCGGTGACGGAGTCTGACGTGAACCTGGCGACGATCGATAACGCGATCATCATCGGCTTCAACGTTCGCCCCGACCCGAAGGCGCGCGAGCGCGCCGCCCGCGAGGGTGTCGACATCCGCTTCTACTCGGTCATCTACAACGCGATCGACGACGTGGAGCAGTCGCTTACGGGCATGCTCAAGCCGGAGTTCGAAGAGAAGCAGTCGGGTGTGGCCGAGATCCGCGAGGTGTTCCGCTCCTCGAAGATCGGCAACATCGCCGGTGTTATCGTCCGCTCCGGAACGATCACGCGAAACGCCAAGGCGCGGGTTATCCGCGACGGCGTCGTGGTGGCAGATGGCCTGGCCATCGAGTCGCTGCGCCGGTTCAAGGACGACGTCACCGAGGTCCGTACGGACTTCGAGTGTGGCATCGGGCTTGGCAAGTTCAACGACATCCAGGTCGGCGACGAGATCGAGACCACCGAAATGGTCGAGAAGCCTCGTAACTAAGACATGCTGTGTGGGGGTCGGTGTGTGCGCACAGCGCGCACCGACCCCTTTCTTGAAAGCCGAAGACGAAAGAAGCAATCATGGGAAGCGAACGAGCAGCACGCCTGGCAGACCGCATCAAGGTCATCATCGCCGAGCGTCTCGACAAGGGGCTTCGAGACCCCCGTCTCGGGTTCGTGACCGTCACAGATGTGCAGGTGACGGGCGACCTGCAGCACGCATCGGTGTTTTACACCGTGATGGGTGATGAAGAGACCCGCACCGGCACGGCCGCGGCACTCGCCTCGGCAACCGGACTCCTGCGCACCGAGGTCGGCAAAAACCTCAACACGCGCCTGACCCCGACCCTCGAGTTCATCCTCGATGCGATCCCCGAGAACGCAGACCACATCTCGAACCTCCTGCGCGAGGCGCGCGAGCGCGACGCCGATGTGGCTCGCTTGGCAACAGGTGCCACCTACGCCGGCGACGCGAACCCCTACGCGGCCGACGAAGACGAAGACACCACCGACGAAGAGCACTAGCAGTTTGGGCGTTCGCGCCCGGCGCACTCCGCCCACCTCCCGCGCCTACGCGTGCGGCAGGTGGGCGTTGTCGTTGCTGACCTCGATGAGCCCATCGTCAAGTAGCGAGCTGATGGCTCGGTCGCGCTGGGCCGGGTCATGCCAGTCGCCAAGGAGCATGTCGATCGGGATGCCTCGCGCCGCCGCGGCGCGCAGCTCTCTGAGTGCGGCGCCCCGCGCCTGCCGGTCGCTGCCCTCATATTTGGACTGCTTGCGGCGCGTGTCTCCGGTGTCGGGATACCCTGCGAGGCGCCACGCGCAGACATGCCGGATCGGGCATACGTCGCATTTGGGTGCCCTTGAGGTGCACACCGTTGCGCCGAGTTCCATCGTGGCGGCGTTGACGATTGCGGTGGCTGCGGCATCCGTCGGCAAGATCTCAAGCATCTCGGCGAGATCGCGCTTTGCGGGAGGCCCCGGCTGCGACCGTGCCGCAATCGCGCGCGCGAGCACGCGCCGGGTGTTGGTGTCGACGACGGGATGCCGCAGTCCATACGCAAACGTCGCGACCGCGCGTGCGGTGTAGTCACCGATGCCGGTGAGCTCGAGCAGGTCGTCGACGTCTGACGGCACGACGTTGTCGTGGCGCGTGGCGATCTGTTCGGCGGCACGGTGCAGCCAGAGGGCGCGGCGCGGGTACCCGAGGTTTGCCCACATGCGCACCGCTTCTGCGGGGGAGTCGGCCGCGAGATCAGCCGGCGTCGGCCAGCGCTCGATCCACGCGGCAAGCAACGGAATCACGCGTGATACCTGCGTCTGCTGCAGCATGAACTCGCTCACCAAAATGCCCCACGCGCCGAACTCAGGATGCCGCCAGGGCAGGTCGCGCGCGTGCTCGCCATACCAAGCGATCAGTGGGTCGGTCACGGGGGCGGGCACCCGACTAGCCTAGGCGGCAAGAACACCTAGGCTGGATGCATGCGATTGCCCACAACACCCGCCACCACGCTGTTGCGCGAGGTGCGCGACGAGGTGCGCCAACGCTTCCCTGGCGGTCGTGTCATCATCGCAATCGGCGGGCGTGATGGGCGTGATGGGCGTGATGGGCGTGATGGGCGTGACGATTCAGGCGGCGCCGCGTTCGCGGATGCGCTTGCCGAGGCGTTCGAGGAGCAAGATCTCGACACGTTCCGCGCATCGACCCAGGCATTTCTTGCACCGCGCGCCGACAGCACCGATGTAAATGCTGCTCACCTCTACGACTTCGAAACGATGCGTCGAGTGCTGATCGATCCGTTCCGTGACGGCGCGCAGACCTCCGCCACCACCGGGTTTCAGCTCGGCGCATGGGATGCCGCCCGCAACGCGCCGCTCGAGTCGCGCTGGGTGACAGCCCACGCCGACGCCGTGCTGCTCATCGACGGGTTCCCGCTGGCAAGCGCCGCGCAGCACTCGTTCTGGGACTTTTCGATCTGGCTTGAGGCGGCGACGCCTGGCACAACGACTGCCGACGCAGAATCGGCGCCGGCTGCGGCATCCATCGTCATCAATAATCTTGACCCTGCGCGGCCCGTCAGAGTGCGAAGCGGCCGCTGATGGCGCGCGAGGTGGCCGGCGAGATCACGCCGGGAATTCTGCTTGTCGACAAGCCGCAGGGCATCACAAGCCACGACGTTGTCGCGCGTGCCCGCCGCGCGCTCGGCACGCGCAAGGTCGGCCACGCCGGCACACTCGACCCGATGGCGACCGGCTTGCTTGTGCTCGGTGCCGAGTGGGCGACGCGCCTTTTGACGTTCATTGTTGGCCTCGACAAGCGGTACGAAGCCACGATCCGCCTCGGTGTCACGACCGATAGCGATGATGCCGATGGCACCGAAACGCATCGAGCGGATGCCGCAGCCCTCGCCGCGATCGACGATGCGCAGATCATGGCGGGCATCACGCCGCTCACCGGTGCGATCTCGCAGGTGCCGAGCACCGTGTCAGCGATCAAGGTCGGCGGCCGGCGCGCATACGATCTTGCGCGGGCCGGCGAAACGGTCGAGCTGAAGGCGCGCAGCGTCACGGTCTCGAGCTTCACGGTGACGGATGTGCGCCGCGCGCACGGGGTGCTGGATCTTGACGTGATTGTTGAATGCACCTCGGGCACCTACATTCGCGCCCTCGCCCGCGACCTTGGCGCAGACCTTGGGGTCGGTGGTCACCTGACCTCGCTCCGCCGCACCCACATCGGCGTCTTCGATGTCGCCGATGCGGTGGGTGCCGACGACATCACCCCCGCCGCGCTCCTCGACCCCGCGATGGTCGCCGCACTCGTTCAGGGCCGGTTCGACGTCTCGCACGATGAGGCCCGCGATCTCTGGAACGGCAAGCGGATCGGCGGGAGATCCGCCGACATCGTGGGGGAGACGGCAGCCGCGATTGATCCCGACGGTCGTTTGGTCGGTATTGTCGAGCGTCGAGGCACCGATGTGAAGAGCCGCATGAATGTGCCGCCGCCCGCCCCGCAAACGCATGGAGACGCACAATGATCGACTGGTTCACCTGGGTGCAGATCGGGGTTGCGGTCGCGGCTGGGCTCTTTTGCCTGATCCTCGGGTTCGCCTCGCGCCGGCCGAGCGACTTCAGCGTTGGCGCAGTCGCGCTGGTCGAGCTCTTGCTCATTGTCCAGCTTGTCGCCGCCATCATTGCGCCGTTCGCCGGAAACCACATTGCGGGCAGCGCGCTCGAGTTCTACACCTACCTGGTCGGGGCGATCCTGGTGCCGATCGGCGTCACCGCGTTCGCGCTGCTTGAGCGCAGTCGCTGGAGCACGGTGGTGTTGGGTGTTGGTGCGCTCGCGGTTGCCGTTATGCTCGCGCGCATGCAGATCATCTGGAGCGTGCCGGTTGGCTGAACGAACTCGGCGCAGCTTCGTGGATGAGGCTGTGGCATCCGCCCCCCGCGTTTCTGCACGCGGCCGCATGTCGGGCATCGGCCTGGTGCTCGTTGCCGTGTACGCCGTGATGGCGCTGGCGGCCACGGGCAGATCGTTCGTCTCGATCGCTCAGCGCTTCGGCGAGGCGCCCCTTGCATACTCGCTTTCTGCCGTTGCCGCGGTGGTCTATATCCTCGCGACGCTCGCCCTGCTCTTCGCAGGCACCAGTGCGTGGTACCGCGTCGCCTGGGTCGCACTGGGTTTCGAGCTGCTCGGTGTGCTCGTGGTCGGCACGCTGAGTCTCGCGCTGCCCGACGTCTTTCAGCACCCGACCGTGTGGTCGATGTTTGGTGTCGGATACCTGTTCATTCCCGTCGCGCTTCCCATCGTCGGCATGTGGTGGCTGCTGAAACATCGTCCAGAGGGTTCGTCATGATCGTCTTTCACGCTCCCGAGGAGGTGCCCGCAGACTTCGGGCCGGCGGTGGTCGCCATCGGCAAGTTCGACGGGGTGCACGCTGGCCACCGGGCGCTCATCGGCATGCTGCGTGAAAAGTCGGCCGCGCTCGGCGCCGGCACGCGCAGCGTCGTTGTCACGTTTGACCGGCACCCGATGAGCCTGCTCGCACCGGAGAAGTGCCCGGCCGCTCTCACCGATGTGCCACAAAAGCTGCAGCTGCTTGCCGAAACGGGGATCGACGCCGCGCTCGTGCTGCGCTTCGACGCCGAGCGGGCGGCCCAGGAACCGCGCGCGTTCGTCGAGTCGGTGCTCGTGGAGCACCTGCACGCGAAGGTTGTGCTGGTCGGGCGTGACTTTCGGTACGGCCGCGGCGGCGCCGGCGATGTCGCGCTCTTGCACACGCTTGGTGCCGAGTTTGGCTTCGAGGTCACGGTCATCGATGACGTACAGAATCTGTCCGTTGCGCGCAGGGTCTCATCGACCTGGGTGCGTGAGGTGCTCGCCGAGGGCGACGTCGAGGCGGCCCGCGAACTCCTCGGGCGGCCGACCTCGCTTCGTGGCGAGGTCGTACACGGGCTCAAGCGTGGGCGCGAGCTCGGGTTTCCGACCGCAAACCTCGAGTCGGTGCCCGTCGGTGTGATCCCGGCCGACGGTGTCTACGCCGGATGGCTCGTCGACTATGGCCCCCGCGTCGCCGAGGGCAGCGCCGACATCGGTACCGCTTCCGAGGCCGCTCCTGACACCGCTCCCGATACCGCTCCCGAGGGGCCGGCGCCGCGCCGTTACCCGGCCGCGATCTCGATCGGCAATAACCCGACGTTTGTCGATGTGCCCGTGCGCCAGGTTGAGGCGCACATCCTCGACGAGAGCGGCCTCGACCTCTATGGGCACCTGGTCGACGTGCAGTTCGTGGGCCGAATCCGCGGGATGGTCGCCTACGAGGGTGTCGAACCGCTGATCCGCCAGATCGCCGATGACGTCGAGCGTGCGCGCGAGATGCTCGGCAACGCAAATTCGCTGAGCCACTAGGCACGTACTTCCGCCCGCCCGCGCATCTGCGCACCCCCAGCGCGCCCGGCTGCTCATATGAGCAAACCCGCGCGCGAGTGTTGATGCGGCGTGGTGCGCCGCGTAGCCTTGAGCCAAGCCCGGCAGCTGCCGTGGGTGGCAAACCGTGGGTGCGACAAGACGTGGGCAAAGGAGACGTGCGCAGTGACAGCAACTGACGAGCTCCTCGCCATCCGTGCGGCCGAGTTGTACTACCAAGAGCACAAGACGCAGGACGAGGTGGGCGCGCTTCTCGGCGTCACCCGCTGGAAGGTGGGCCGCCTGATCAGCCAGGCTCGCGAGGCTGGCATCGTCCGCATCGAAATCGTCCACCCTCGTGCTCGCCGCCTTCACCTTGAGCGCGAGTTGCGCGAGCGTACCGGGCTTCGCGAGGCAATTGTTGTTTCATCGGCCGGCATCGCGAATCGCGAAGAACTCGCCGACCGTGTTGCCGGCGCGGCGGCCGACTACCTCACCGCGCTGCGCCCCGTGCCCCGCAGCCTCGGCATCAGCTGGGGCCGCACGCTGCACCGTGTGGCGGCTCGCCTCGAAGAAGGCTGGTCGAGCGGCACCGACGTCGTGCAGATCAATGGCGGCGTGAGCCTCAACCAGCGCGCGGGCATGGCGGCAGCGACCGCCGCAGAGATGGCCCACAAGGCTCGCGGCACGACCACCCTACTGCCCAGCCCGGCGATCCTTGAGCGCGTCGAAACGAAGCGCGCGATCGAGAGCGACCGGGTCGTCGCCGATGTGCTTGTGCGTGCCCGCCAGTGCGCAGCGCACCTCTACAGCGCGGGCGCGGTTGACGCTGACTCGGTGCACGTGGCGAGCGGATACCTCAGCCCGGCCGACATCGCAGAGCTCCTGGCAAAGGGGGCCGTCGGTGATGTGCTCGGGCGCTACATCGATGCCGACGGCCACATCGTCGACCCAGAACTTGATGCCCGCACGGTTGGGCTCACACTTGACGAGCTGCGCGGTGTGCCGATGGGCATCGCCGTGCTCAGCGGGCCGGAGAAGCATGCGGCAGCGTCTGCGATCGTCGGGAGCGGGCTGTGCTCGGTACTGATCACCGACGAAGAAACCGCGGCCCATGTGCTCGCCACGTGACGATTCAGAACAGCTAGAACACTTGATTCCCAACGAACAGAGGACACGATGAACGCGTCATCCCCAGGCCAGACCGTGGCCTTTTCGCAACGGGCAGTCGCCGTGCTCGGAGGCGAGCCCGACGAGGCAACCCTGCGCCGTTATCTGCATGGCATCCCGGGCGTCGATGCCGTTGGCCTCGAACAGCGGGCCGCGAGCCTTGGCACCCGCTCGATCAAGACGACGTCTAAGGCGTGGGCGCTCGACAAGATCATCGAACTCATCGACCTCACGACCCTCGAGGGCGCCGATACCCCGGGCAAGGTGCGCTCGCTGGTCGCCAAGGCGTTGCGACCGGATGCCGCAGACCCGACCACCCCGCGCGTCGCCGCAGTCTGCGTCTATGGCGACATGGTTCCACACGCCATCGCCGCGCTCGGCAGCGCGCACGGCGACCCCGACCAAGGACTCATCAGCGTTGCAGCGGTCGCGACCGCGTTCCCAAGCGGTCGCTCCTCGGTCGACGTCAAACTCGCCGACACCGCTGAGGCGGTTGCAGCGGGCGCCGACGAGATCGACATGGTGATCGACCGCGGTGCGTTCCTCGCGGGCAACTACGCCGAGGTGTTCAACCAGATCGCCCAGGTGAAGCAGGCCTGCCGCCGGGCCGATGGGACATATGCCTCGCTCAAGGTCATCCTCGAAACGGGCGAGCTGAACACCTACGACAACGTGCGTCGCGCATCGTGGCTTGCGATTCTCGCCGGCGGAGACTTCATCAAGACCTCGACCGGCAAGGTCTCACCCGCGGCGACCCTTCCCGTCACGCTCTTGATGCTCGAAGTGGTCCGCGATTGGTATCGCCTCACCGGCGAACGCATCGGCGTGAAACCGGCCGGCGGCATCCGCAGTTCGAAAGATGCAATTAAGTACCTCGTGACCGTGGCAGAAACGGTCGGCGAGGAGTGGCTCCAGCCGCACCTGTTCCGCTTCGGGGCATCGAGCCTGCTCAACGATGTGCTGCTGCAACGTCAAAAGTTGCAGACCGGGCACTACTCGGGCGCCGACTACGTGACGATTGATTGATAGAGGACACCCCATGAGCTTTCTCGACTACGCACCAGCACCAGAATCCACGTCGCCCCTGAACCTCCGCGACGACTACGGCCTCTTCATCGACGGCGAGTTCGTCGCGGGCCGGGGCACCCCGTTCGCCACGATCTCGCCCGCGACCGAGCGCCACATCGCGAACATCTCGACGGCGAACGACGAAGATATTGCGGATGCCGTTGCCGCCGCTCGCCGCGCCTTCGACGGGCCGTGGTCAAAGATGAGCGGGCGTGATCGCGGCAAGTACCTCTACCGCATCGCTCGCCTCGTGCAGGAGCGCGCACGCGAACTTGCCGTGGCCGAAAGCCTCGACAACGGCAAGCCGATCAAGGAGAGCCGCGACGTCGACGTGCCGCTCGTCGCAGCCTGGTTTTTCTACTACGCGGGGTGGGCCGACAAGCTCGACTACGCGGGGCTCGGCGCGAACCCGCGTGCGCTCGGTGTCGCGGGCCAGGTCATTCCCTGGAACTTCCCGCTCCTCATGCTTGCGTGGAAGATTGCCCCGGCGCTCGCCGCGGGCAACACCGTCGTGCTCAAGCCCGCCGAGACGACCTCGCTGACGGCGCTGCTGTTCGCCGAAATCTTGCAGCAGGCCGATCTTCCGCGCGGAGTGGTCAACATCGTGACCGGCGCCGGTGCCACAGGGGCCGCGCTCGTCGGTCACCCCGGCATCGACAAGATCGCGTTCACGGGATCGACGGCAGTCGGTCGAGCCATCGCCAAGCAGGCGGCCGGCACGGGCAAGAAGCTGACGCTTGAGCTCGGCGGCAAGGCCGCGAACATCGTGTTCGACGATGCGCCAATCGACCAGGCGATCGAGGGCATCGTCAACGGTATCTTCTTCAACCAGGGCCACGTGTGCTGTGCGGGAAGCCGCCTCCTCGTGCAGGAATCGATCCACGACGAGGTTGTTGACCGGCTCAAGGCCCGCCTGTCGACGCTTCGGCTCGGCGACCCGCTCGACAAGAACACCGACATTGGTGCGATCAACTCGCGCGCACAGCTCGACCGGATTCGCGCGCTCACCGCCGCGGGCGAGGCCGAAGGTGCCGAGCGTTGGACCGCTGACTGTGCCATCCCCGACGCGGGTTTCTGGTACGCCCCGACGATCTTTACGAACGTCTCAACAAGCGATCGCATCGCCCGCGAAGAGATCTTCGGACCGGTCCTGTCGGTGCTCACCTTCCGCACCCCCGCCGAGGCGATCGCGAAGGCGAATAACACGCCCTACGGCCTTTCGGCAGGTATCTGGAGCGACAAGGGCAGCCGCATTCTCGCCGTGGCCGACAAGCTCCGCGCCGGTGTGGTGTGGGCAAACACGTTCAATAAGTTCGATCCCGCGTCGCCCTTCGGTGGTTACAAAGAGTCGGGCTACGGCCGCGAGGGCGGCCGCCAGGGCCTGGCCGCCTACCTGGATGCCCCGGGCTCCACCCCGCGAGCAATTCCTGCCGCTGCACCGGCACCCGCCATCACCGAGGTTGCCGAATCGGGCGAGCTTGGCCGTTCCGAAGGCGACAAGAGCACCCCCGCCGAAGCCCGCAAGAGCGCCCCGGCCGCAGGCCGCAAGAGCACAGGAGCAAAGAAATGACCCACCTCGCCGTGCCCAAGACCTACAAGCTCGCGATCGGCGGGGCATTCCCGCGCAGCGAGTCTGGCCGCGTGTACGCGGTCAACGATGCAAAGGGTGCGTTCGTCGCGAACGCGGCAAAGGGCTCTCGCAAGGACGCCCGCGATGCCGTTGTCGCAGCCCGCGCCGCGCTGAAAGGGTGGTCTGGAGCGACCGCCTACAACCGCGGACAGGTGCTCTACCGCATCGCGGAACTGCTTGAGGGCCGTCGCGCCCAGTTCGTCGATGAGATCACTCGGCTCGAAGGCGTCTCGGCGGTCGCCGCGAACGCACAGGTCGATGCGGCGATTGATCTGTGGATTTGGTACGCCGGGTGGACCGACAAGCACGCGCAGGTTGGCGGCAACGCGAACGCGGTTTCGGGGCCGTACTTCAACATTTCGGTCCCCGAGCCCACCGGCGTCGTTGCGGTGGTCGTGCCGCAGGGCAGCTCGCTGCTCGGTTTCGTATCGGTCGTCGCCCCGCCGCTCGTGACGGGAAATACCGTCGTCGCGATCGCGAGCGAGCGCCTGCCGCTGTCTGCCATCACCCTTGCCGAGGTGCTCGCCACGAGCGACGTGCCCGGGGGAGTGGTGAACGTGCTCACCGGCTCGCCGGCCGAGATCGCACCGTGGCTCGCCTCGCACGCCGATGTCAACGCTCTCGATCTGGCCGGGGCCGAAGGCCTCGACTGGGTTGACCTCCAAATCGCCGCCGCCGACACCTTGAAGCGGGTGCTTCCCCCCGAAATGGGGGCGGATGCCGCAGCCCAGAGCCTTGATCGCATTACCGCGTTCACCGAGCTGAAGACGGTGTGGCACACCAAGAGCATGATCTAGGCGGACCGCCCGCGGGTCGCGAAAATCTCATAACGAACGCATAACGGCCCGTGTAGGGTGGTGGGCACTCGACTGAACACTCGCTGTTGCAGGAGGTGCGCCCAGATGGATGAACGCGACGTTGACCCCGTGCCGCGTGTGCCGCGTGTGCGGCGCGAACCGAGCGGCGCGAATCACACACGCAGCGTGGCAAGAAACGCGGCAAGAAGCAGCACGCGTGGTTTGGCGAGAAACAGCGTGTCGCTCGCTGTCACTGTCGGGGTGCTCGCCGTGGTGTGCGTCGCGCTCGCCGTCTGGGCGGTCGTGCCACGGGCGGTGAGTACCGAAGAGCTCTGGGGTGCTGCCCGTGGGCCCGGTGAGGCGGCGTTCGTCGCCGCCCACCGCGGCGATCGCTCGGTCGCGCCCGAGAATACGCTTCCCGCGGTGCAGGCCGCGATCGATGGAGAATTCGACTACGTCGAAGTGGATATCGCGCTCACCTCCGATGGGGTTGCCGTGCTCCTGCACGACGAGACCCTTGACCGCACGACCACCGGCAGCGGTCCGCTCGCCGACCACACCTTCGAGCAGGTGCGCGCGCTCGATGCGGGCGCGTGGTTCGACGAGGCCTTTGCGGGCACCCTGGTCCCGACGCTCGACGAGTTCTTGGCGATGCTCGCGACCTCGCAGAAGCGCGCGCTGATCGAAATGAAGGGGGTCTGGACCCCGGTCGCGACCGCGGCGTTCGCCGACGCGCTCCACGTCTACGGGCTCGACGATCGCGTCGCGGTCGCCAGCTTCGACGCGCGCACCCTCGCGCTCATCGAGGAGGCGGCACCGCGCGTCCCTCGGATGGCGATCCTGCGCGTACTCCCAGAAGACACGGTCGCGGCCGCGCGCGCACTCGGGGTGCGCGGCATCGTCGCCTCGAGCAAGGTGATCTCGCGGGCCCCGCACGTGATCGAAGAACTGCACCGAGCGGGCATGCGTGTCGCTGTTTACACCCTCAACGACGACACGAAATGGCAGCGGGCGCTTGATATCGGCGTCGACGGCATCATCACCGACAAGCCGGCCGTGCTGAGCCAGTGGCTCGCAGAATCGACCGCACCACCCGAGTAGCCCTGCTCCGCTAGGGTCGAAATCGCTCGCAAATACCCACAGGAGACCGCATGACTCAGCTCACCACGATCGCCGCGACCGTCACCGCGTCGGCGACACGCCGACGCACCCGAGCGTCACGCACGCTGGGGACTGCGGTCGCGGTCGGGACCGTTGCGCTTGCCCTCGCGCTCACAGGATGCGTACCGGAGCCGGGGCCCGGGGCATCCAATTCGCCTGTGCCCGGAGCATCCCAATCGCCTTCGAATGCGCCGTCGAGCCCCGCGCCGCCCCCCAGCGCCGCTGGCGAGGATCTCGAAGCGCTCCCGGGCGACTGCGAGGCGCTGTATTCACCCGCCATGCTGCAGTCGCTGACCGAGGCGAACCCGCCGCTGAATCATCCGGGTGTCACGATGGACTCCACCGAGGTGGTTGCAGGGCTTGAGCTCCTGGGTTCGGGCGTGCCCACGCTCCGTTGTTCGTGGGGCGGGCCTTCTGGCTACGGCCTCGCCACAAACGTCACGCTTGTCACGCCTGAGCAGGCCGAGGTCGTGACCGCGGCGCTTCGTGAGGGCGGCTTCGCGTGTGTCGAAACGGGTGCCGAGCTTCGGTGCGAAATGACGAAGGCCTTCGAAGAGCCGAAGGTAACGACCGGTGAGACGCACGTGTTCCGGGCAAACGTTTGGGTGTCGACGCGCTGGATCAACTTCAACCCGACCGGCTACACCGACGACATCGTGGCGCAGCTGTTCGCATAGCAAGCGACCGCTTGCCTTGGCCCTCGCCGCATGCCCTAGACTGGGCGGCAGGGGAACTTTTGTGACTTCGGGCGTCTGCAGCAGCTGCGCCATGTGATGTCACCGCACCCCTGCAGTTTTTGCCAATGAAGTCTTCACCGGCACGGTGCGATGTTGACAGCTCTGTTCGTCAGCAGCTTGCGTAGTTTCAGCACCGGGTCGATCCACCGTCGGTATTCATTCCGACGCACACGCTCAGGAGGAGCATGCCGTCCACGGCAAGGCAGTCCAAATCTTCGCATTCGAAGTCTTCGTCGAGCGGCAACCGCCGGCGAAAGCCCCAAACGCCGCGGCGCGACGATGAAGCGCCGCTGATCCCGATTCTTGCCCGCAAGGTGCGCGAGATTGAGGCGAAGGCGCAAAAGGGCAAACTCGGCCCCACCAACCGGGTCAAGTTCCAGGTCATCGCCTTCCTGGTGCGCGAGGAGCGCGCCCGGGTGAAGGCCGACACCGAGATCACCGACAGCGCCCGCGCCGAGCTGCTCAAGCGGCTCGACGGCGTCGCCACGATCCTCGCGAAGACCGCGGCCCGCGACACCTCACTCATCCAGCTCCTCGAGGTCGATCAGGCCACGAGCCCCGTCGCCCGCCGTATGCGCCGCGACTGGCTGCTCGAGTCTGGCGCCGAGCTTGCGCCCGACGAGCTGATCATCACGGTCGACAAGCCGGTTGTGGCATCCGTCGTGCCAGCCGCGCTCGCCGAACGTCAGGTGATCCCGGCATCTGTCGAGTCTCGCCAGCTGGCGAACCCATTCTTGGCGCCGAGTGTCGCGCCCGCTCGCGACGCCGAGCCCGTGCGTCACCGCCTCGACAACTGGGAGCTCATGAGCCCCCTGTACAAGGCCTTCGAGCAGGGGGCCGGTGGCACCGCCGCGTCGATGGAGCTCCCCCCGGTTCCCGAGTACGACCGCCTCTCGCCGAAGGGGCTCGAAATCATGGACCACCAGGCGCGCTTCCTCGAAAGCGTGCGTGAGGGGCACCGCAGCTTCCTCCTGGCCGACGAGCCGGGCCTTGGCAAGACCGCGCAGTCGCTGATCGCCGCGTCCGTCGCGGGTGCATACCCGCTGCTTGCCGTTGTGCCGAACGTTGTGAAGATGAACTGGGCGCGCGAGGTCGAGCGGTGGACCCCGCATCGCCGCGCGACGGTCATTCAGGGCGACGGCGGGCAGGTAGATGCCTTTGCCGACGTCTTTATCGTCAACTATGAGATCCTCGACCGCCACCTCGCGTGGCTCAGCTCGATCGGTCTTAAGGGCATGGTCGTCGACGAGGCGCACTTCATCAAGAACCTCTCGAGCCAGCGGTCGCAGAACGTGCTCGCGCTCGCGTCGCGCATTCGCGAGCAGAACGCTGGCAGCGAGCCGCTGATGCTCGCGCTGACCGGCACGCCGCTCATCAATGACGTCGAAGACTTCGATGCGATCTGGCGTTTCCTTGGCTGGACCACGGGCGAGAAGCCTGGCGCCGAGCTCATGGCAAAGCTGGATGCGACCGGGCTGACCCCCGCTGACAAGGCGTTCTACGCCGAAGCGCGCGAGGCTGTCATTTCGATGGGCATCGTTCGCCGAAAGAAGAAGGATGTCGCGGCCGACCTGCCCGACAAGATGATCGCCGACCTGCCCGTGCAGCTCGACGACGAGTTTGGGCGCAGCATCCGCGAGGCCGAGCGCGAGCTTGGCGCGCGGCTTGCCGCCCGCTATCGCCGAATCATCGAGGCCCGCGGTGAACGCCGCAGCGTGTTCGATGGCATCGACGAAGACATTGTGCGCCTTGTGGCACAGGGCGAACTTGACGAGGCGAAGGCCCAGGGCTCCGGTGCCGAGAACGTATTCTCGATGGTGCGCCGGATCGGCCAGGCAAAGGCCGGGCTCGCCGCCGACTACGCGGTGCAGCTGCAGCGCTCGGTTGGCAAGGTCGTGTTCTTTGCGAAGCACATCGACGTGATGAACCAGGCGGAGGCGGCGTTCGCCGCGGCCGGCCTGCGCACGGTGTCGATTCGTGGCGACCAGACTACGCCGGCGCGCCAACAGGCGATTGACGCCTTCAACACGGAGCCCGACGTGGCGATCGCGGTGTGCTCGCTCACCGCGGCCGGGGTCGGGCTCAACCTGCAGGCGGCATCGAACGTGGTGCTCGCCGAGCTCAGCTGGACGGCTGCCGAGCAGACGCAGGCGATCGACCGCGTGCACCGCATCGGTCAGGACGAGCCGGTCACGGCGTGGCGCATTATTGCCGCGAACACGATCGACACGAAGATCGCCGAGCTGATCGACTCGAAGGAAGGGCTGTCACTGCGCGCGCTCGATGGGCAAGCCGTTGATGCGGCATCCAGCGATTCGGTGCAGCTCGCGGCGCTGATGCACCTGCTGCGGCAGGCACTTGGCGAAGCCTAAGCGGTACGCTGATACGTGCCAGATGCGCGCGTATTTTTGACCCCGACACAGCAAAGGACGCTTCCCATGAAGATCGGAATCCTGACCAGTGGCGGGGACTGCCCCGGCTTGAACGCGGTGATCCGCGGTGCGGTGCTCAAGGGCACGACTGCGTATGACCTCGAGTTCGTTGGTATTCGCGACGGATGGCGCGGCGCGGTCGACGGCGATTTCTTTCCGCTGACCCGCCACGAGGTCAAGGGCCTCGCAAAGGTCGGCGGTACGATCCTCGGCACCAGCCGCACGAACCCCTACGAGGGTCCCCGCGGTGGCCCCGAGAACATGCTGCGGACCATGGCCGAGCATGAGCTCGACGGCATGATCGTGATCGGCGGCGAGGGCACGCTTGCCGCGGCGAACCGGCTGAGCGACGACGGTGTGAACGTGCTGGGTGTGCCCAAGACGATCGACAACGACCTGCGTGCCACTGACTATTCGTTCGGCTTCGACACCGCGGTGAACATCGCGACCGAAGCCATGGACCGCCTGCGCACCACCGGCGACTCGCACCGGCGCTGCATGGTCGCCGAGGTGATGGGTCGGCACGTGGGCTGGATCGCCCTCCACGCCGGCATGGCGGCCGGAGCGCACGCAATCCTGATTCCTGAAGTGCCGATGAGCATGGACGAGATCGTTGACTTCGTCTCTAAGGCGCACGATCGCGGCCGCGCGCCGCTCGTTGTCGTGAGTGAGGGATTCACCCTCACGGGCATGGAGACCGCGTACAGCGACAAGGGCCTCGACGCCTTCAACCGGCCGCGTCTCGGCGGCATCGGTGAGGTGCTCGCACCCGAGATCGAGCGCCGCACCGGCATTGAGACCCGCTCGACCGTGCTCGGCCACATTCAGCGCGGCGGATCACCCAGCGGCTTCGACCGCGTGCTCGCAACGCGGCTCGGCCTCGCTGCGGTCGACGCGATCGTCGAGGGCCACTGGGGTCAAATGGTGGCGCTGCGCGGTACCGACATCGTGCGGGTCCCGTTCGCAGACGCGCTCGGCGAACTCAACACCGTGCCGCAGCACCGCTACGACGAGGCAGCCGCGCTCTTCGGCTAGGGGCGAGGCGCGGCTTCCCGCCCAGCCCCGTCCTGTCCGACTACGCGCGCGGCGCTTTCGCGACGCCCAGCGCGTCAAAGAGCCACGCGAGCTCGAATGCGCGCTCCCTCCACGCGTTGTAGCGCCCGCTGACGCCGCCGTGGCCGGCGACCATCTCGCACTTCAGCAGCGCGTCGGCGCCCACTTCACGGAGCCGGGCGACCCATTTGGCGGGTTCGACGTACGAGACGCGGGTGTCGTTCAACGACGTCTCAGCGAGGATGCGTGGGTATGTCGCATCCGCCCGCACGTTCTCGTACGGGGTGTAGCTGCGCATGTACTCGTACACGTCAGCGTTGTGGAGCGGGTCGCCCCATTCGTCCCACTCGATGACCGTGAGGGGGAGGGATGGGTCGAGGATCGTAGTGAGCGCGTCGACAAACGGCACCTCGGCGAGGATCCCGGCGAACAGCTCGGGGGCAAGGTTCACGACCGCACCCATGAGCAGGCCTCCGGCGCTGCCGCCCTCGGCGACGAGCCGGTCGGGGGCGGTGTAGCCCGAATCGATCAGATGGCGGGCGACGTCGACAAAGTCGGTGAAGGTGTTGCGCTTTGCCAGCAACTTGCCGTCTTCGTACCACTGCCGGCCCATCTCGCCGCCACCGCGCACGTGTGCCACGGCGAAGACGACGCCGCGCTCAAGCGCCGACAGCCGCGCGATCGAGAAGCCGGGGTCGATGCTGTGCTCATACGAGCCGTACCCATACAGGTGGAGGGGGCGGGGGTCGGCACCCGTGCCGCCTGGCGTGCCGAACGAACGCTTCCACACCAGCGAGACGGGCACGCGAGTGCCATCGGATGCCGGTGCCCACACGCGCGCCTGCTCGTAATCGCTCGGCAGGTATTCGCCAAGCACGGCATCCGCAAGCACCGTTTGCTGCTTGCGCCGGAGGAGCTGCTTGGCCGCCACATCGTAATCAAACACCGTTGACGGCGTCACGAAGGAGCCGTAGCCAAGCCGGATCTGCGGCTGAGTCCACTCGGGGTTGCCGGCGGCGCCCACGGTGAACAATGGCTCGTCGAAGTCGATCTCAGAGACATCGCTGCTCGCATAGTCGAGGATCGCGAGGCGTGTGAGGCCGTCACGGCGGTACTCGAGCACGCCCCAATCGCGGAACGTGTCGACATCGAGCAGGCGCACGCCGGGCACATGGGGAACCACAATGCGGCGGGTGCCCTGGGGGTCGGCCGCATCAACGGCGACGAGCTCGAAGTCGAGCGCGTTGTCGTTGTGCAAGACCAGGAGCACGTCGCGGCCGTCGATGACCGCGTGGTCGACGCCGTACTCGATGCCCTCGGTCCGTGGCCAGACAACGCGGGGCTCGCCGTCGAGGGCATCCGCGTCGAGCAGCAGCACTTCGGACGTGATCGATGAGCCCATGCTGATCATGAGGTATCGCTCGCTACGGGTGAAGCCGGCGCCAAGCCAGAAGCGCTCGTCGGGCTCGTGGAAGACGACGACGTCGGCGTCGACAGCGGTGCCGATCACATGGCGCCAGAGAGTGTCGGGGCGCCACGCGTCGTCGACGGTCGTGTAGAAAATCGAGCCGCCATCGGGCGCGAACTCGGCACCGGCCGAGGTGCCGGGGATCTCGTCTTCGAGGTTCTTGCCGCTGTCGAGGTCGCGCACTCGAACGACGTAGCGCTCGTCGCCTGCGACATCCACGCCAAAGAGCACCCGGCGACCATCGCTCGAGACGTCGAAGCTCCCGAGGGAGAAGAATTCGTGGCCCTCGGCCTCGGCGTTGCCGTCGAAGAGCACCTGCTCGCCGGGCAGTGGGGCGCCCGGCTCGAGCGTGGGGGGAGTCCAGTCGTCTTCGGCGGCGATGGCGGTGCGGCACTGCACGCCATACTGCTTGCCTTCGATGCTGCGGCCGTAGTACCAAAACTGGCCCTTGCGAACCGGGACCGACATGTCGGTCTCGAGCGTGCGGCCCTTGATCTCTTGGAAGATCTGCTCGCGAAGCCCCGCGAGATGCGCGGTTGCGGCAGCCGTGTGCGCATTCTCGGCTTCGAGGTGGGCGATCACTTCGGCGTCGTCTTTGTCGCGCAGCCACTCATAAGGGTCATCGAACGCGTGCCCGTGGTGCTCGCGAACCGTGGAGGTTCGTTTCGCGATCGGCGGCGTGGCCGGGGTGGATGCGTTGCCGGAGGCGGGTGCAGCGCCGCCAGCGAGGGGGAGATTTTTTGTGGATTCGCTCACGATCCAACGCTAGTCGAGTGCCCGCACGGGGTGTTCAAGTTGACCGCAACCGTGTCGGGTGCGAGGATTCTTTTGCGGCGGTAAATTGCGCCCATATTCCCGGTGAACTCTTCGTTCGTCATCGTCGTCTTCTTCGACAATTCATTCACTCTCTGACACGAAAGCGACCGGTGGAAACCGCAGCTCTGATCGTTGTTTTGGTCATCGTCCTGGCACTGTTCTTCGACTTTACGAACGGGTTCCACGACACAGCGAACGCAATGGCCACGCCCATCGCGACCGGGGCCCTGAAGCCCAAGGTCGCGGTGCTTTTGGCTGCCGGCCTGAATCTGGTTGGCGCCTTCCTTTCGACTGAGGTCTCGAAGACCATCTCTCACGGGATGATCCGAGAAGAGTCAATCTCGGCCTCGGTGTTCCCCTCCCTCATTTTTGCCGGGCTTATCGGCGCGATCACGTGGAACATGTTTACGTGGTTGCTTGGGCTGCCCTCGAGCTCGTCACACGCGCTTTTCGGTGGGCTGATCGGCGCGACATTCGTGGGCGTTGGGTTCATGGCGGTCGACTTCGGCGTCGTGATGAGCAAAGTGATTTTGCCAGCCCTCATCGCACCCGCGACGGCTGGCGTCATTGCCTTCACGGTGACCAAGATTGCGTACGCGATGACTCGCCGCTACGACGGCAAGCCTGATGGTCGCGACGGATTCCGCTGGGGCCAGATCTTCACCTCCTCACTGGTGGCGCTCGCGCACGGTACGAACGACGCCCAGAAGACGATGGGTGTCATCACCCTCGCCCTGGTGACCGTCGGTTGGCAGAACGCGGAGCACTCAGACCCGCAGTTGTGGGTCATCATCGCGTGTGCGGTCACCATCGCGATTGGCACATACACGGGCGGCTGGCGCATCATCCGTACGCTCGGCAAGGGCCTCACCGATGTGAAGCCCGCGCAGGGATTTGCTGCCGAGACCTCGACCGCCGCCACGATCCTCGCGTCGAGTGCGCTCGGGTTTGCGCTTTCGACGACGCAGGTCGCCTCCGGCTCGGTCATCGGCTCGGGCCTCGGGCGCCGCGGCTCGACGGTTCGCTGGGGCACGGTCGGCCGGATCATGATCGGCTGGCTGCTGACGCTGCCCGCCGCCGGCGTGGTTGGCGCGCTCGCTGCCTGGATTGTCATCGCGATCCCGGGCTGGGGCATCCTGATCGATACCGTGCTTGCAGCCGTGATCGTCGTCGGAATCTTTGTTCGTTCGCGTCGCCACGAAGTGAACTCGTCGAACGCGATGAGCGATGTCGCCGAGTCGGGCACTGCTGTCAAGGTCAAGCGCAACCCGCCGCCCACGCGTCGCCAGCGACAGGTGCTGCGCGAAGAAGCGCGTCAGCAGGCCGAAATTGATCGACTCCGTGCGAAGGCCGAGGCAAAGGCGAAGGCTCAGCGCAAGGCGCAGGCACGACTCGACGCTGAGCTCGAAACCGCGGCAAGCGGCCCGAGGCGCGCGCAAACCGGCGCAGGTGTCGAGCATCCCACGCCACCCTCAAACGATGCCGCTGCCCCGGATGAAACCGGCGCTCCGAACGATGCCGGCACCTCGAACGCTCAGGGGGACGCGCGATGACTATTGACTGGATCGCGTTTGTACAGGTGTTCGTCGCCGCAATCATCGGCGCCACGGTCGTGGTGGTGCTGTACGCCAGCGCCCTGCGCCTTCTCGTTCGGGCCGGGGTCGTTCCGGTCGTCGCGCCGGCAGAGTTCACCGACGCAATTACGGTGATCAGCCCGCGTGAGGCAAAGCGCGCCGAGAAGGCGGCCGCCAAAGCCGCTCGCAAGAACCCGCTCACGGTGTTGGAACGTCGGGTTGCACTCTGGGGCGCATATGCCTGCTTCGGGCTGTGCGGGCTTGCGGTGCTCGCCGGACTCGCGCTCATCGTTTTTTAGGTCGACAGATTTTAGGCGTCGGCGTTGCCGTCGGCCGACTTTCAGCGCATCGCCGGGACTCGCGCGCGTAGGCTCAAACGCATGATGGATGCCGCAGCCCAGCGACCGCCCCAATTTGGCCAGTACCCGTCGGCGTTGCGCACGATCGTGCACATCGCCGACACGCACCTGAGGGCAGGTGGCGCGCTCCTTGGCGATCGGTTCGACACCGAGCGCACCCTCACGGAGACAATGGCGCAGGTCGAACGCCTCGGAATCCGGCCCGACGCAATTGTGTTTGCGGGCGACCTCACCGAGGATGGCGAGTCGGGGGCGTATGCGCGCCTGCGCGAGATCGTTGAGCCGGTTGCGCGGCGCCTCGAAGCCCCCGTGGTGTGGGTCGCGGGCAATCACGACGAGCGGCCCGAGATGCGCCGCGACCTCCTCGGCCTCGAGCCCACGCAGGAGCCAATCGACGGGGTGTGGGACCTCGGCGGCCTTCGCCTGATTGCCCTCGACACATCCGTGCCGGGGTGGCATCACGGTGACCTCACCCCGGCCCAGCTCGACTGGTTGCGGCGAGAGCTTGCCACCCCCGCACCGCTCGGCACGGTGCTCGCGATGCACCACCCGCCGATTCCAACGCACCTCACATTCTTCGACATCCTCGAACTGCGCGATCAGCCGGCACTCGCCGAGGTGCTGCGGGGGAGCGACGTGCGGTCGATTCTGGCCGGGCATTTGCACTATTCGACACACGGCACCTTTGCGGGGATACCCGTGGCCGTGGCATCCGCCACCTGCTATTCGATGAATCTCGCGAACCCTGCCGATGAAGTCAACGGGATGGATGCGGGGCAATCGTTTCACCTCGTGCACGTGTACGACGACACGATCACGCACTCGGTCGTACCGCTGGGCGAGGTGCGCGGCCCGGCGACCTTCTCGGCGGAATGGTTGGCGATGCTGGCCGAGCGCACCCCGGAGGAACGGCTCGAGTACTTCTCGCGCAAGCGCCCCCGGGGATAGGCTGAGGTGCCCCATCAGGGCCATCCGGCGAACACCCCACAAGGAATGCACATGGCACAGGAAGCGACCTCAGGCACTCGAATCGAAACCGATTCACTCGGATCAATGGAGATCCCGGCTGGCGCCTACTGGGGGATTCATACCGCGCGTGCGGCGGAGAACTTTCCGATTAGCACGCGGCCGATTTCGGTGTATCCCGACCTGGTGGTCGCACTCGCGATGGTCAAGCAGGCATCGGCGCGGGCGAACCGTGACATCGGTGTGCTCGACCCGGTCAAAGCCGATCTGATCGACCGCGCGGCCCAGCGCGTCATCGACGGCGAGTTCCACGCCCAGTTCAGGGTCGACGTGATCCAGGGCGGTGCCGGCACCTCGACGAACATGAACGCCAACGAGGTCATCACGAACGTGGCGCTCGAAATGGCAGGCCGCGAGAAGGGCGACTACGCATTTCTCTCGCCGATCGATGACACGAACCGCAGCCAGTCGACAAACGACGTCTACCCGACCGCGATCAAGGTCGGCATCATGCTCACGATGCGTAGCCTCCTCGATGAGCTCGCGCTGTTGCGTGAGTCGTTCATGAACAAGGCGGTCGAGTTTCACGACGTGCTGAAGGTCGGCCGCACCCAGATGCAGGACGCGGTGCCGATGACGCTGGGGCAGGAGTTCCACGGGTTCGCGACCTCGCTCATGCAGGATCACCGCAGGCTGACCGAGAACGTCAACCTCCTGCGCGAGATCAACATGGGGGCCACGGCAATCGGCACGGGGATCACAACGCACCCTGACTATGCGGCGCGTGTCTTGCACCACCTGCGCAAGGTGAGCGGCATGGACCTGGCCACGGCACAAGACCTCGTTGAGGCAACGAGCGATACGGGCGCGTTCATGTCGGTGTCATCGACGCTCAAGCGCAACGCGATCAAGCTCTCAAAGATTTGCAACGACCTGCGTCTGCTCTCGAGCGGGCCCCAGGCGGGATTCGGCGAGATCAACCTGCCCGCCCGCCAGGCGGGTTCGAGCATCATGCCAGGCAAGGTGAACCCGGTGATTCCGGAGGTCGTCAACCAGGTTGCGTTCGCAGTGGCGGGCGCCGACCTGACGGTCACCATGGCTGTCGAGTCGGGCCAACTGCAGCTGAACGCCTTCGAGCCCGTGATCGCACACTCGATCTTTCAGTCGATCACTTGGATGCGCCAGGCAATGTGGACCCTCCGCGTGAACTGCGTCGACGGCATCACTGCCAATCGCGAGCGGCTCGGCGCGATGGTCGGAGCGTCGGTCGGCGTCATCACCGCGCTGACCCCGTTCATCGGCTACGCGGCCGCGGCAGCACTGGCGAAGACCGCGCTGCTCACCGGGCACAACGTGGCAGACCTGGTGGTCGAGGGCGGGCTGATGTCACGCGCAGACGTGACGAAGCAACTCTCGCCCGCACGGCTTTCTGGGCTCGAAGCGATCACCGCCGCGATCACCATCATCGTCGCGCCGGAAGATATTGTAGGTTTTTTTTGAAGTTGTCCATTTCGCAGATGAAATGTCCATGGTGTGTCCATCTGGACATTTCGGCAACCCGAAGTCTCAATGGACCGTGCTGGCCGCGAATGGTCCCGCGGTGGCGGTGCGCCAACCGACGCCGCTGAGCGGCGTGGCATCGTCCGGTACTCTGCGGGCTATGCCAGAGGCCATCAGCGGACGACTGCGGGGCGCGTTCCGGGATCTCGCCTCGTCGATCGTGCTCCGAGACATAGACCGCCTGTGGGAGAGCGAGGGGTTCAGCCACGGCTTCTACGACGAGACAGGCGGGCAGCGAGTCTCACTGTGGCGCGCATACGAAGCCGGTGTGCGCTGGTCTGACGCCGACCACGTCCGCCGGGTGCTGAGGGTTTACGAGGTCGTGCTGTCTGATCACGCGGACCAATTGACGCAAGAGCGGCTGAAGATCGCTCTGCACCGTGATGGCTTCCTCTACGGCGACGATCACCGGATCGTCGCAGCGACGCCAGCCGCGGTTCCATTGACCGGTCTGACGGCATTGCGCAGTGCTGAGGGTATCGAGGAGGCGTTCAACCGGATCGCATTGCTGATCGACGGAGATCCCGGCGGTGTGGTCTCGGCATCAAAAGAGTTGATCGAGGCAACGGCGAAGACGGTGTTGCAGGAGATAGGGGTCGACTACACCGATCGCGAGGACTTTTCAGCTCTAGTCCCGCGTGCACAGCAGGCGCTCGGTCTCGGTGCTGGCGGTGTGGACGGCTCGGTGGATGGGGCGCCTTCGATCCGTCGCATCCTGGGTGGTCTCGCCTCGATCGCTCAGGGCATCGACGAGCTCCGCAACGCTGAGGGCGGCGGGCATGGGCGACCCACGAGTACGCGGCTGGGTGCCCGCCACGCGCGTCTGGCGTTCAACGGTGCGCGCACCTGGTGCGAAATCACGCTCGAGACGCTGTCCGATCCGGTGGCGCCGTGGCGATCTCGTCCCTCATGAGCGCGTAGAAAGAGGACCCATACTTCGCGTTCATCGCTCGGCTCACCAATCGCGTCGCAGGACTAGAAGTACTCGCGCACATAGCCCAGTGCCTTCTCGTACACGTCGTTGTCGCGGATCTTGAACTGCACGTAGAGCGTCTGCCGCAACGCCTTCCGCACCTCCTGATCGCCGGCGATGGTTGACTGCCAGCCGTCGAACCGCACGGCCCGAACGACCTCGTCGACCCGGTCGACGACATTCGAGACGATGATCGGCGTCTCGTCGCCCTTCAGCGCCTCGAACAGCTCGGTGAGCGCAGCTTTCCCTCGCTCCTCACGCGGGATCTCCTTCTCGGCCTTCTCGGCAGCGACCGTGTCCTTCGCAAGTTCAAGCAGATCGCGGAGGAAGTCGAGGCTGGACTGCTGGATGTCTGCGTACTTCTCGCGGAGGGCGTTGAGGCGCTGTCCGAGTTCGATGAAGACCGGGTTGTTGAGGTGCCGGGCGATACGTGCAGTGATCTGCTTCTCGATCTCCTCGGTGGAGACGTCCTTGCGCTTGCCTGTCATGAGGTCTTCGATGGTCTGCGCATCGAGGACGATCGTCTCGTCGCCTTGCGGGATCTCGACGTGCACGCTCTCGTTGATCAGCTCGATGGTCTTTGCGCCGAGCGCGTGCCACACGAGGCGGCCGGTGATGTCGGCCGGCCGCACGGACTCGTAGACATCCGTGAGCCACTTGTAGTCGTCGCGGAAGTCCTTGAGCATCGGGTCGGGGCTGAGAGCCTCCCACAGCTGCGAGACGACGCTGTACGCGAGCCCGAATGCATCCTTGGCCCCGTCGTCCGCGATCGCGGTCTGCGCCTGAATCAGCCCCTCGTAGCCGCCGATCGACCGATCGACACCCGGGAAGAACGACAACGCTGCGGCCATTGCCGGCGCGAGTTCAGCTTTGAGCTCCTCGATGTTCGAGATCACACGCTGGACGGCGGCTTCGTCGAAGGCGAGCGACTTGGCGACGTCGTCGAAGATGCCGAGGTAGTCGACGATCAGTCCGTGTGTCTTGCTCGGCGGGTACACCCGATTGGTGCGGGTGATCGCCTGAAGGAGTGTGTGCTCCTTGAGCGGCTTGTCGAGATACTGCGTCTGCAGGATCGGCGCATCGAACCCGGTGAGCAGCTTCGCTGTCACAATGATGATCTTCAGTGGGTCCGCCGGGTCGTTGAACCGGGCGACGACCTGCTCAAGCTCGTCAGCTCCCGGTGTCCACTGCGCCCATGACGCGGGGTCGGTGCGCGCCTTCGACATGACGATGGTGGATGCTTCGGGCGGCAGCATCGTGTCGAGCGCTTCCTTATACGCGACACAGGATGCCTTGTCGTAGGCCACCAGTTGCGCCTTGAACCCCTCCGGCTCGACCTTCTCCGTGAAGTGCGTGACCACGTCATCGGCAATCTGTCGGATGCGCTCGGGCGCCTTGATCAGGACTTCGATGGAAGCTGCCTTCTTCGACAGCGTGATCTTTTCGGCCTCGGTCAGGTTGCGCTCCGCGGCGAGTTCCTCGAACGCGGCGTCGATCTTCTCCTGGTCGAGGTGGATCTCCGACAAACGCGGCTCGAAGTGCAACGGCAGGGTCGCGCCGTCGCGGATCGAGTCCTGGAACGAGTACCGCGACAGGTATCCACCCTCGTCCTCGGCAGACCCGAACCACATGAACGTGTTGTGGTCGCGCTTGTTGATCGGCGTGCCCGTGAGGCCGAACAGGAACGCGTTCGGGAGCGCCTCGCGCATCCGCTGCCCGTAGTCGCCCTCTTGCGAGCGGTGGGCTTCGTCGACCATCGCGATGATGTTGTGCCGGTCGTCGAGGACGCCGTCGATCTCACCGAACTTGTGGATCGTCGTGATGATGATCTTCCGCGCACCCTGGGTGAGGAGGGTCTGCAGTTCCCTGCGCGAGTCGGTCGAGACCAGGCCGGGGACATCGGATGCATTGAACGTGCCGGTGATCTGCGTGTCGAGATCGATCCGATCGACCACGATCAGAATCGTCGGATTCGTCAGCTCGGCCATCGCACGTAGCTTGAGGGCAGAGAACACCATCAGCAGCGACTTGCCCGAGCCCTGGAAGTGCCAGATGAGACCCTGCTTGATCCGTCCGTGCAGAACGCGCTCCACGATGAGGTTCGTCGCCTGGAATTGCTGGTACCGCGCAATCACCTTGATCTTGCGGTGCTTCGCGTCGGTCGCGAACACCGTGAAGAATCGCAGGAAGTCGAGAACGGATGCCGGTGCCAGCACGCCGTTCACGGCGTCCTTCACGACCTCGAGACCGACCTTCGCCGGCGCGTCGGGATCGGCTTCTTCCTCGCGCCACGGGCCCCAGAGCTCGACGGGCATCCCAACGGAGCCGTAGCGGAAGTCCTTGCCCTCGGTCGCGAACGACAGCACGTTCGGTACGAAGAACTGCGGGACGCTTGCCTCGTAGTCGTCGTGGATCTGCGCGGCGGCGTCGATCCACGTGTAGGCAGCGCGGATCGGTGTCTTCGCCTCGCCGACGACGAGCGGGAAGCCGTTGCACCACAGCACCACGTCGAACCTCTTGCCTAGCCGCCCCATCTGGAACGTCACCTCGGTCGACACGATCCACTGGTTTGACGAGTCATCGTCCGGGTGGTCGAAGTCGATGAGGCGCACCGTGGTGTGCTCGCCGTGTGGACCGAACGGCATCGACTTCTGGCCCGTAAGCCACAACATGAACTCTTCGTTCGCGACCACCGGATGTGCGCTGTTGCGCGCCGAGATCAGGATCGCCCGCAGCACATGGATGACCTCATCAGCCTTGCGCGGATCAGCCGCGATCTCGGGATTCAGCCGGATCAGCGCGGCAGCGACGAGCCCTTCGAGCAACACTTCATCGGCGCGGCGCGGAAGCTGGCTTCCCGGCAGGAATTGCACGTCCGGAGACGTGATCAGATCGCGGACGAAGTCGCGGACCGTGTTCGCTTCGTTGAACTGCGCCATCAGTTGCCTCCGAATATTGTCGAAGAGAGCGTTCTGAGCACGGCTCTCAGGCGATTCGCCTCGGCCTGGGTTGCTTCGATGCTGCGATCGAAGGTGCGCGCCTCGGCCAAGAGTTCTGTTTGCGCCTCCAGTGGCGGTACGACGAGGCGATGCGACTTGATGTCCTTGCCGTTGATCTTCCAGATCCCGTTGGTCGATTTCGCGTTCTCGAGGAGCGCCGTGTGGGCATGAGCACTGTTCCACTGTTCTGCTGCGAACTGCGGGAGCATTCGTGCAGCGTTGAAACGGAGCCGGATGAGTAGGTCGGGATAGATGCACCCGGTGGGTAGACCGCCGACAACCAAGCCGCCCCGACCCGTGAGTTGCCGATTGCCGTTCCCTCGAACGATCAGAAAGTCATCTTCTTGGAGCAAGAATCCGTCTACGCTTGCCGGTTCGACATCGATGAACTTGACTGAGTCGCCACCCTTGACCAGCCCTCCACGAACGGCGCTAATGCTTAGTGTCGGGACGCCACGTTTCTGGTCGTTTGCGGGGGCGGACTTGCCGTTGGTCGGTCCTGCCTCGACCAGAGAGGCGACCGAATCGCTACTCCAGCCGGATTGCTCCACGCCGGCAGCGAGGCGGTCGGTGAACACCGCGGACTTGGTTGCTCTGAGCGACTCTGCAGTGTCCGCGGCCGCGAGTCTGTGACGTTCGATTGCCCACAGTAGGTCGGCAATGCGCTTCTGCTCGTCGAGCGGCGGAAGTACAAACTCCTGGCTCTTGAGATCACGCCAGTTCACGGTAGGTGACAGGGACCCCACCGAGATCTCGATGGCGCGGTCGAGGAAGTAGTCGCTAGACAGGAAGACAGGGAGGAATGCGGGATCGATGAACCCGGGTCGCGCACGCAATACAAGCGCATGTGCAGAGCAGATGCCTTCGAACTCCGCCAGAGCGACCTTCTTCTGGTAGGCGCGACGTCTGCCGAAGATGACATCGCCAGATCGGAACCGCAGCTTCTGTGCTTCGACTATGTCGGGGCTGTCCCACCGCCGGACCGTCATGATCACGGGGTCGAGGTGCTCGAGACCCACGTACCGATCGACTCCCGCAGCCGAGGGGTCGTCGACTCGGTCGGTGATGCTGTCGATGACATCGCCGAAAGCGACTCTCTGCCAGGTGGACTTGTCGAGGACGAGGTTCACGCGTTCACCGCCGCACGAAGCACCGCGAGCACATCTGAGATCGCGTGCTCCGAGGTTTCCGCCGCCTGCCGCCAGCTCGTGAGTGCGTCGGCCACGTCTATCTGCTCTGCCGCGTCTGCGGCTTTCGCGCCGGCGACGTACAACGGGATCGCGAGACTGGAGCCCTTGTCGGCGATCTCGCCGAGCGTGGCGACCGCCGCGAACTGCGGAACGTCGGCAAAGCCTCGGTACGCGTCGAGGATTCTCGTCTGGTGTGTATCGCGCAGGAACGACTGCGCCTGCTCGCGCGCGACCTCATTGACAGCATTTATGAACAGCACCTTGCCGCGATGCTCGGCGGGCTTGGCCGCGCGGAGAGTGATGACGACGGCCTCCATCGGCGAGTTGTAGAAGAGTCCTGCGCCGAGCCCAAGCACGCATTCCACGAGGTCGGACTTGACGAGCGCCTCGCGGAGCGCAGTCTCTTCGCGCCGGAACAGCACGCCGTGCGGGAAGAGGATCGCGGCGCGCCCGGTTTCGGGTTCGAGGCTCTTCGCGATGTGTTGGAAGAACGCGTAGTCGGCGCGGCCTTGCGGCGGCACGCCCCACAGGTTGCGTCCGTACGGGTCTTTCGCGAAGGCATCCCGATTCCAGGACTTGATTGAGTACGGCGGGTTGGCCAGCACGACGTCGAACGTACGCAACCCACCCTTGCCGTTGAGGAACGCGGGCCTTGCGAGGGTGTCGCCGTGCGCGATCTGGCCGTCGGCGATGCCGTGCAGGAAGAGGTTCATGCGGGCGATGGCCGAGGTTCCATAGTTGAGTTCCTGGCCGTACAGCTTGAGGTTGCGCCACTCCTTGCCCTGGCGCTTCACCTCGGCGGCCGTCGAGATGAGCATTCCGCCGGTGCCGCACGTGGGGTCGTAGACCGACTCGCCTGGCTGCGGCTCGAGCATCAGGGTCATCAGGTGCACGAGGGTGCGGTTCGTGTAGAACTCCTGCGCGGTGTGGCCAGAGTCGTCGGCGAACTTCTTGATGAGGTATTCGTACCCGTTGCCGAGTTCGTCCTCGGGCAGGTTCGCGATCGACAGCGTCTGCGTCGAGAAGTGCTCGATCAGGTCGGAGAGCGTCGAGTCCGGCAGCAGGTTCTTGTTGCCCCAATCCCCATCGCCGAACACCCCGGGCAGCGTGTCTGGGTTGGCGGACTCGATCGCCCGCATGGCCCGCAGCACGGTCGCGCCGAGGTTCTCGGTCACGGCGCGAACGTCGCGCCAGTGGCATCCGTTCGGAATCGCGAAGCGGTGATTTTCTGGCAGGTCGGCAAGTTCTTCGTCGCCGTAGGTGTCGAGCGCCGCCGCGTGCTCTTCGTCGTAGACATCCGAGATGCGCTTGAGGAACACCAGCGGGAAGATGTACTGCTTGTAGTCACCGGCGTCGATGAGCCCGCGCAGAATGACGGCGGCGCCCCACAGGTAGTTCTCCAGCTCACGCTGGCTGATCTGGCCGGTCACGCGCTCAACCCCCACTTCGCGAGTTCCGCCTCCAGGGCGGCTCGTGTCTCCTGCGTGCGCGCGTGCGCGGCTTCGAGGTTCGCCAGGGCGTCGGCGAGAGTGATCTTCTCGCCGGTGTCAGCGGGTGCGACGTAGAGCGGGATGTTGAGGTTGAACTCGTTGCCCTCGATCTCGGCCAGGTCGGCGACGTAGGCACGCCCTTCGATGTCTGCGAACCCACGGTAGGCGTCGAACAGCGCCTTCGCGTGCTCTGGTTCGAGGGTGTTCTGGTTGCGGCCCTTCTTCATCAGGTCTTCGCCGTTGATGAACAGAACCTTGTCCTGTTGGTCGACCGGACGCTGATGACGCAGGATCAGCACACAGGCTGCGAGGCCCGTGCCGTAGAAGAGATTCGGGGCGAGTCCAATCACGGCTTCGACCTTCTTCGCCTGGAGGATATGGGTGCGGATCCGTGCCTCGGCCCCTTGGCGGAAGAGCGCGCCCTGCGGTAACACGACCGCTACCCGACCCGTGTTCGGATCGGCCGACGTGAGCATGTGCTGCACCCACGCCCAATCCGCGTAGCCCTTCGGCGGGACTCCGCCGAGTTGGTTCCGGCCCCACGGGTCGGACGTCCACTCGACGTCACCCCACGCCTTGAGCGAGAACGGCGGGTTGGCTACGACATTGTCGAATCGCGCGAGCCGGTTGCCGGTGTAGAACGCGGGATTACGCAGGGTGTCTTCTCGGACGACCTTGAAGTCCTCAACGCCGTGAAGGAGCAGGTTCATGCGCGCGATCGCGGAGGTGGCGAGCACCTTCTCCTGACCATGGAGCTTTCCCCACAGTGTCTTCGGGCTGCCGCCGGCATCCTTCACGTGCTCGATGACCTCGATCAGCATGCCGCCCGTCCCGCATGCGGGATCGTAAACGCTCTCGCCTTCCTGCGGATCGAGGATGTTCACGAGCAGGCGCACGACTGAGCGCGGGGTGTAGTACTCGCCGGCCTTCTTGTTCGACTGGTCGGCGAATCGCTTGATGAGGTACTCGTACGCGTTGCCGAAGACATCCGGTGCGACATTCGCGTTGCTGAGCGTCTTGGTGGAGAAGTGCTCGATAAGGTCTGCGAGTTTGCGGTCGGGCAGCTTGTCCTTGTTGGTCCAGTTCGCGTTGCCGAAGATGCCGTAGAGCGTCTCGGGGTTCGCCTTCTCGATCTCGCGGAATG
>JAKOTS010000051.1 GCA_029777095.1 Actinomycetes bacterium
AGCATGTCTCCCCACGTCGCGCCTTCTTTGTCGAGGTCCGCACGTCATCCTTCAAGTAACCCTATCGGGGGCTCCGTGGCGATTGCGGTGGCCGCTTAGCCGCTCCGTTGTCGCTAGCGGGCGCCGCCGCGCGCGGAGACGCCGATAGGGTACAGGAAGGACGTGCGGCGCGTCAAGAGGCTTGTGGGATGTTTGTTAAAATGGAAGTGGGATGGGGCTAGCGGCACGCACAGGCAATCGCGCATAAGGCGCCGCGCGTATGACGCATGGCGATTGCGGGACCGCTCACCATCGCGCTTCCGATAGCTTGAGAAAGTAGCTTGACAGACGCGGGCGAGGGGTCCATAGTCCAACTCATGCCCGCCACGAACACCCCCGCCAAGACCCCCGCCGTCTCCATCGCCATCACCCGCGCCGAGGGGCCCGTTCGCCTGTGCCGCACCCGCACCTTCAAGACCTGGAAGAACGCCGCCGCGGCCCTGCTCGCCGCCGCCAACACCTACCCGACCACCGGCGGGTACGACAAGCACGACCTCGTGGTCACCTTCGCGGACGGCGAGACCTACAAGGGCCGCCTCGACTGCAAGGCCAACGGCGAAGACTGCGACCCGGCCAAGCACATCAACGACGCCCTCGCCTTCATGTCCGGCAACCTCTGCCCCACCCACTGGGATGCCGACAAGTACAAGGCGCACATCAAGGAGAACCTCGGCGACGCCGCCGAGGCGATGGCCTTCCTTGCCACCTACCAGATCGGCTAGCACCCGCCGCCAACTCCCGCCCCGCACCTACCAAGGCGCGGGGCTTTCGGCGCGCAAGGACCCCGCCATGACCGACCCGATCAATCTCATCGCCATCGCCCTGCGTCACCCTCGGCGCCCAAACCTCACTGCCATGGTCACAGCCTCGGCGAGCGAACCCGGGCGCTACCAACTGACGTGGGCAGACGATCGCGGGCCGAGCGGGCACACGACGCGCGACACCGCCGAGGAGGCCGTGGCCTATGCCGTCGCCGAGGGATATCGACTTGACGCTAGCGAGACAGCATCCGCCGTCGACCGGGCGATGGTGCTGTTCGCCCAAGCGGCCCATGATGCCCGCGTC
>JAKOTS010000052.1 GCA_029777095.1 Actinomycetes bacterium
TGCTCCCTTGGCCCACTCCCGACCTTATGACCGCCGCGTGTCGCTGTCTACGGCGTCAACTTCTCTCCTCTCATCAGGACTCTTCGCGCGCGCTTGACACGGAGAGGCCCTGCTGAGGCAATAATGAAGACATGAATGCCCCTCGCATCCTCATCGTCGACGACGAGCCCAACATCCGCGACCTTCTCATCACGAGCCTGCGATTCGCAGGGTTCCAGGTGCGCGCCGTCGCAAACGGCGCGCAGACAATCTCGGCGGTGCTCGAAGAAGAGCCCGACTTGATCGTGCTCGATGTGATGCTGCCCGACATGAACGGGTTCAGCGTGACCAAGCGCCTTCGCGGCGCGGGGTACACCGCCCCAATCCTCTTCCTCACCGCGAAGGACGACACCGAAGACAAGATCGCGGGCCTGAACGCCGGCGGTGACGACTACGTCACCAAGCCGTTCAGCCTCGACGAGATCGTCGCGCGCATTCAGGCGATCCTGCGGCGCACGATGCAGGCAGACGAAGAAGCGATCATTCGCGCCGGCGAGATCACGATGGACCAAGACACCCACGACGTGCTCGTCGGTGATGTCTCGGTCGACCTCAGCCCGACCGAGTTCAAGCTGCTGCGCTACCTGATGCTCAACCCCAACCGGGTGCTGTCGAAGGCGCAGATTCTCGACCACGTGTGGGAGTACGACTTCAACGGCGACGCCGGAATCGTTGAGAGCTACATCTCATACTTGCGCCGTAAGCTCGATCCGCACTCCAGCGAACCGCTCATCCAAACCAAGCGCGGCTTTGGCTACATGTTGAAGGTCGGCAAGACGGCGTAGCCGTTGGCGGGCGTTCGCGTCCGGCTTTGGCTCGGGGCCGGCTTCGGGTCGGCTCGACCGCCGGGGCGTGCGGAGCGTTCGCCTTCACCATCGCCTCGCGCTCACCCTCCCCCTCGCCCTCGCCTTCACCGCCGGAGCACGCGCAGCATCCGCCTAGAAAGGGATCACCGTGGCCACGCACGACGGCGTCACCCGCTGGTGGCGGAGCATCTCGCTCCGGGCCAAGGTGACCGGCGTGACCGTCATGGTGCTCACAGTCGGACTCGTCGCCGCTGGCGTCGGCACCGGGGTGTTTCTTCGCAACG
>JAKOTS010000053.1 GCA_029777095.1 Actinomycetes bacterium
ATGAGCTTGTCTGGCCCCGACGGAACCGGCACCGATGCGTCGTCGAGGTCAAACAGGGTCACAGGCCAGATTCCTCGGTGCGCACCAAAATGCAACTGCACTCGGGGCACTGTACGACGGCGTCGTTCGAGGCCTGGCGAATCTGCTGGAGGTCGGTGCCAGAGAGTTCCATGTTGCAGCCCTGGCACGCCTTGCGCTGCAAGAGCGCTGCGCCCACACCGCGGGTCGAGAGCTTGTCGTAGAGAGCAACGAGCTCAGCTGGCAGCGCAAGCGCCAGTGCCGCACGATCGCGCTGCAATGCCTCGATCAGGGTGGCCGCATCGGCGACGGCAACGACGCTCGCAGCCGAGAGCGCCGTGCCTTCGTCGGCAAGCTGATCGAGCAGGGCGCGTGCGGCGTCGACGTCGGCATCCGCCTGTTCGAGGCGCTCCATGACAATAAGTTCGGCGTCTTCAAGCTCACTCAGGCGCCGCCCGAGCGAAACCAGCTCAGCTTCAAGCGCCTGGGCATCCTTCGCATTCGACGAGGCCGCGAGGCGCTCGGCGTTGCGATCACGGCGTGCCTCCGCCATCGAAACATCGGACTCGAGGCGCTGCAGCTCGGTTTTCACGTCATCGCGCGCGCCCGTGGCGGCGGAGAGCTCCTGCGATCGCGTGGCGCGCTCGGCGCCAAGTTCTGCAATTCGTGCCGCCTGCGGCGGGTGGGTGCGCCGGCGCTCGGCCTGGCGCAGTCGGGCGTCGAGGTCCGCGACATCAAGCAACTTCTTCTGGTCGTTCGGGCTCGCATTCACGCTCCCAAACTTACCCGCTCAGCGAGGTGCCGCGCCCGCTTCGCGCACCGTGGCGGTTTCAGCCCGCGAGAAAGTCCCACGGGTCGGTGCGCAACGTGCTCACCTGCACGTCCACGCCGGGCAGCGCCGCGCGCAACTGGGCGGCCGCGGCACCCAGCCACAACCACTCGCTCGCCCAGTGCGACATGTCGATGAGCCACGGCCCGTTGCCACGGAATGCCCGCTCCCGCGCCTCGGATGCGGGGTGGTGGCGAAGATCTGCCGTGAGATACACATCGGCCCCCACCACGGCGGGGTGACCCAACAGGCTGTCGCCCGAGCCGCCGCACAGTGCCACGCGGCGAACCGCTGCGTGCTCGGGCCCCGCAACGCGCACGCCGGTGGCTGTGGCGGGCAAGAGCGCCGAAACCGCGCGGGCGAGGGCGCCGAGCGTGGTCGTTTCGGGCAGATCGCCCACGCGACCAATTCCGGTGGATGCCCCGGCATCGGCGTCGATCGCCGTCACCCCCTGCAAGCCCAGCGCCGTCGCGAGCGCACCCGAGGTGCCGCGCTCAACAACGTCGGCATTCGTGTGGGCCGCGAAGAGCGCGACATCTGCCTTGATCAGCTTGACGATGAGCGCGCCCTTATAAGCGTCTTCAGAAACTTCGTTGATGCCACGCAACAGGAGCGGGTGGTGCGCCAGCACGACGTCGGCGCCGATCGCGACCGCCTCGTCGACCGTCTCTGCCACGGGGTCGACCACGAGCAAGATGCGCTGCACGGGCGCGGCGCGGTTGCCGACCGTCAGCCCGACGACATCGCCCTGCCGTGCCCCGGCGACAGGCCAGAGCGACTCGATGGCGGCAGCGACGTCATTCACGGTGGTCATGCGACGAGCCTAGCTGGGGCGTCCGACATCGAATCATTGTCGGAGGCTGGGGTTACAGTCCGAGCACGGAGGTGGCGATGAGGAAGTAGATGAGCAGGCCCGTGGCGTCGCAGAACGTCGAGATGAACGGCGTCGAGAACACGGCGGGGTCGACGTGGATCGCCCGCGCGAGCATGGGCATCAGCCCGCCGACCGTGGCCGCCATCGTGCAGATCGCGAGCAGGGTGACGCCGATGACGATGCCCATATCGATGCTGTAGACGAGCGACGTCAGCACGAAACCCAGCGAGCCGAGAAACGCGCCAAGCATGAATCCGACGCGCACCTCACGAAACGCGACCACGCCGACGTCGCGCATGCGCACATCACCGAGCGCGAGGGCACGCGTGACGGTGGTGGCCGCCTGCGAGCCGGTATTGCCCGCGGTGCCGGTGAGCAGCGGAATGAAAAGGGCGAGGGTGACCACTGCGGCGAGGGTGTCTTCGAATATCTCGAGCACCTGCACGGTGAGCAGCGCCGAGACGGCGAGCACCAGCAGCCACACGACGCGCGAACGCATGATCGCAAACACCGGCGTTGCGAGGTATGGACGACGCAGCGGTTCGGTCGCACCTGCGCGCGCGGCATCCTCGTCTTCTGCGTCGGCGAGAATGCGGGCCGCGTCATCAATGGTGAGGATGCCGAGAAGTCGGTCTTGACCGTCGACCACCGGCACCGCCAACAGGTTGGCATCAACGCACCCGCGCGCCGCCTGCTCTGCCTCTTCGGTTGCGCGCACCTGGCGGGCATCGACCATCAGCGCGCCGACGAGCGTGTCAGGCTGCTCCATCACCAGCTCGCGGAGGCCGATCACACCGAGCACCCGGCGCTCCGGGTCGGTGACTGGCAGCGTGTAGATCGTCTCCGCCTCCATGCCGCGCCGCCGCACGTGGCTCAGCGCGTCGCCGACGGTGAAGTGCGGTTGCAGGCGCACGTACTCGGTGCTCATGCGGCGACCGACGCTCCCCCGCTCGTAGCCGAGCAGGGGCGCGGTGAGTTCGCGTTCACGCTTCGAGAGCCCGCGCATGAGTTTTTGGGCAACGCCGGCGGGCAGCTCATCGACGAGCTGTGCACGGTCGTCGGGGTCAACCTCTTCGAAGACGCGGGCCACATCCTCGTCACGAAGACCGGTGAACAACTCGGATCGCATCATCGGATCAAGCAGCTCAAACACGTCGAGGGCGCGATCGCGCGAGAGGAGGCGATAGAGCACGGCGCGGTCGGCGGCGTCTTCACGCTCGAGCAGCCGAACGGTCTCTTCGGGATCATGTGCGCTCAGCAGGCGGCCGAGGGCCGCGAGATCCCGAACCTTCAGGGCGGGTTCGACCTGTGCGACAAATACGTCAAAAGCTTCGTCGTCCATGGGGCCTCCGTCCGGTCGCAGCCACCGGGTGGCCCACGCCGCATTCTGTCACGGACGGCTCGCAAGGGTCGAATGCCGGGGCGCGGCTCGCCCCGCGGCGCTCGCGGTCAGGGTGTGACTCGCAGGATCCGGTCGTCGTCCGAGGTCGGTTGCCCACGCCCGTCCGTGTTGTTGGTGAGCACCCACAGTGCGCCGTCCGGTGCCACAACGACGTCGCGCAACCTGCCGAATTCACGCACCAGATATTCGGTGGATGCCGCCAGCTCCTTGAGCGGAACCTGTCGCAGCCGCGCGCCCCGAAGGTTCGCAATCCAGATCGCCCCGGACGTGATCGCGATCCCGCTCGGGCTCGCATCGACCGGCGCCCATTGCTGCACCGGGTCGATGAATCCTTCACGTTCGGCGATGCCCTCCACGGTCGGCCAGCCGTAGTTTCCACCGGCCTCGATCACATTCAACTCATCCCACGTGTTCTGGCCGAACTCCGACGCATACAGCGTGCCACCGGCATCCCACGCAAGCCCCTGCGGGTTTCGGTGCCCGAAGCTGTACACCGGCGAACCAGCGAACGGATTGTCAGGGGGGATGCCGCCATCCGCCGTCACCCGCAGGATCTTGCCGCCGCGACTGCCAAAGTCTTGTGCAGAGCTGGCGTCATCCGCGTCGCCGACGGTGGCGTACAGCATCCCATCCGGGCCAAACGCGATGCGGCCGCCATTGTGATTGGCGGCATGCGGGAGTCCCTGCAGGATCGTCTCTGGCGGGCCGATTCCGCGCGCCCCGGCGGCGCCCGTCAAGGCAAACCGAACGATTCTGTTGTCGCTCGCGGTGGTGAGGTAGGCGTACAACGACCCGTCGCGTACGGCGATGCCGAGCATCCCACCCTCTCCCCCGGGTGCGACGCCGCTGACGACCCCGACCTCGCGGATTGCGCCGCCGCGTGTGAGCTCGAGGATCCGACCCGAGTCGCGCTCGCTGATCAGTGCGCTCTCGCCGTCGAAGGCGATGGACCACGGGGCTTGGATACCGCTGGCGATCGCGGTGACACCGCCCGGAGCTGGGCCTTCGGAGGCAGACGTGGTGGCAGACCCCGACCCGGAGGGGGTTGGCGGCACGGCCGACCCCCTCGGCCCCGTCGGGATCGACGCGCAGGATGTGAGCAACGCGACGGTCACCGCCGCAGCCGCAGCCGCCGCCGCGAGCAGCCGCATGCTTCGCAACCGAACGAACTCGTCAGCCATGATCCCTCCACGACCATGGTCGCACTGGCGCCGTAGAATCGGGAGGGTTATCGATGCGCCCCGACGAAGCGGCACGTGCCGCTCGCCGCCGCTCGCGAGTGAAGGAGACCACCCATGCGTGGAGTCAAGATGTATGCCGCCGGCGACGTGCGCGTCGAGGACCGCGAGATGCCAACCATCGTCGAACCGACGGACGCGATCATCAAGCTTGCCGCATCGTGCGTCTGCGGTTCAGACCTTTGGCCCTACCGCGGCGTCGATACCCTGCGCCGCGCCCGCTTTATGGGGCACGAGTACATTGGCACGGTCACCGAGGTCGGCACAGAGGTCACGAGCGTGAAGCCGGGCGACTTCGTCGTTGGCTCGTTCATCGCCTCTGACAACACGTGTGAGATTTGCGCCGCGGGTTACCAATCTCGTTGTATCCATGGCGTCGGCATGGGTGCGATGGGCACACAGGCCGAATACGCGCGGATTCCGCTCGCCGACGGCACCCTTGTTGCCACGCCCGGACAGCCCGACCCCGAGCTGATTCCCTCGCTCATGGCCGCATCCGACGTGCTTGGTACCGGCTGGTTCGGTGCCGTCGCCGCCGAGGCCGGGCCCGGCAAGACGATCGCCGTCGTCGGCGATGGCGCCGTAGGCCTCTCGGCCGTGCTCGCGGCGAAGCAGCTCGGCGCCGAACGGATCATCGCGTTCAGCCGCCACGCCGACCGACAGGCTCTCGCCCGCGAGTTTGGTGCGACCGACATCATCGAACTCCGAGGCGACGAGGGTGCCGCCGCGGTCAAGGAGCTCACCGGCGGCTACGGCGCGCACGGCACAGTCGAGGCTGTGGGCACCCAAGAATCGATGTGGCAGGCGATCAAGTCGACCCGCCCCGGCGGGCATGTCGGCTACGTCGGCGTCTCGCACGGCGTCGAGCTCGACGGGATCCGCCTGTTCGGCTCGACGGTCCACCTACACGGTGGCCCCGCGCCGGTGCGGCGGTTCTTGCCCGATCTCATTCAGCTCATCTGGGATCGCAAGATTGACCCCGGCAAGGTGTTTGACCTCACGCTCCCCATAGAAGAGGCGGCCGAGGCCTACAAGGCAATGGACGAGCGACGCGCGACGAAGGTGCTGCTCACGTTCTAGCAGCAGCACCGCTCGCCGCCGCAATCGCTACCAGCTCGCGTGCGGTACCCAAGAGATCGCGCTTCGAACCCTGCCAGATCGCACGGAACGGGCGCGTGATGGCGCGCGGGGTCACACCGAGCACGCGGATGCGTTCGAGGCGCGCGTCGTCGCGCACAGTGAGCTCGCTGAGGACGGCGGGGGCAACCCCGGCGCCGACTGCCGAGCGCACCGCAGCCTCGGTTGCAAGCGACAACAGCGGGCTTCGCGCCGGGCGGCCAAGTTCGCTGAGCACGGTCGCCTCGAACGCGGCCCGGGTTCCGCTTCCGAGTTCGCGTGCAACAAGTGGTTCGTCGGCGAGCTCGCCCAGCGAGACGGTGGTCCGTGAGGCCCACGGATGCCCGGGCGCAACAGCAACGACCATGTGATCCTCGCGCAGGAGGGCGCTTCCAAGGCCGCGAGGCAGCGCTGGCTGCTCGATGAACCCGAGATCAATGGCGCCCTTGCGCACCATCGCGATGATGTCCTCGCTGTTCGCGGTGCGCAGTGCCACCGCCGTCATGGCGGTTCCCGCCTCCGCTTGCCGCCGCCGCAGTTCCATCAACCAGGCCGGAAGCAGATGAGCGGCGATCGTTTGGCTCGCGCCCACCGAAAGCGTGGCCGTCGCCAATTCTCCACGCAGCACGGATGCCGCCACTTCGAGCCGCGTACTCGCCGCGAGCACTTCGCGCGCCTCCGTGAGAACCGCAGTACCGGCATCCGTTGCCGTCACTCCGAACGGCGAGCGCTGCACGAGTTCGAGGCCGAGCAGGCGCTCGAGATTGCGGAGGCGATACGAGACCGCCTGCTGAGTGACACCCAGGTCCTTGGCGGCGCGCGAAATACTGCCATTGCGGATCACCGACTCGAAGTGTCGGAGGTCAATCAGTGTGGGTGCAGACACGGACCCACGATACAACGTTCGTTTGTACCCAGGCAAAGAGCTGGCAGGTTCCCCAGCGCCGCCCACTCGCGACACACTTGAGAGCATGCAGGTCACCCCCGTCGCCACCCTTCCGCAACGACTCACCGCACGCGGCGTGGAGGTGGCACCCGGCCTCTTGCTCTGTCTCGCAATCGCCGCGGTGGCCACGGTCATCGGCAAGCTCGCGCCGATCGCGGGCTCGGCGATCCCTGCGGTCATCATCGGCGTGCTCATCGCCGTCGTTCGCAAGCCACGCGGGCGCGTTGCCCCGGGCGTCGGCTATGCCGGCAAGTTCGTGCTGCAGTGCGCGGTCGTCCTGCTGGGGGCTCAGCTCTCGCTGAAGAGCATCGTCGAGGTCGGCGCGCAGTCGTTCCCGGTGATGCTCAGCTCCCTCGCCGTGTGCCTGCTCGCGGCATGGCTGATCGGCCGCGCCCTGGGCATCGACCGCGGCATCCGCACGTTGATCGGTGTCGGCACCGGCATCTGCGGCGCATCCGCAATCGCGGCGGTCTCGCCCATCGTCCGCGCGAAAAGTCACGACATTTCGTATGCGATCTCGACGATCTTCCTGTTCAACATCCTCGCGGTCATCGTGTTTCCGATCATCGGGCATGCCCTCGGAATGACCCCCGAGGCGTTCGGCCTCTTTGCCGGCACCGCCGTGAACGACACGAGTTCGGTCGTTGCCGCGGCGAGCGTGTTCAGCAGCGCCGCGCTGGGGTTCGCCGTGGTCGTGAAGCTCGTGCGCACGCTCATGATCATCCCGATCAGCATCACTCTCGCCGTTGTCGAGGGGCGCCGCAACGGCGACGGGGCACGCCTGACCCCGATGCGCATCTTCAAGCTCATCCCCTGGTTCCTCTTCGGATTCATCATCGTGGCGTGCATCGCGTCGACGGGCATCTTCTCCCCCAGCGTCGTCTCGGCGCTCACCGAGGTCAGCGTGTTCCTCGTCGCGACAGCACTCGCGGGAATCGGCCTCTCCACCGACCTCAGGGCCATCCGCACCGCCGGGCTGCGACCGCTCCTGCTCGGCGGCATCCTCTCCGTCCTCGTCACTGTGACGACGCTTGGCACGATGGTCCTCACCGGTCACATTTGAGCGGATGCCGCCGCCCGGCGTCGCGCTTCGGCGAGCGCGCCACGACTCGGCGCGCGCAATGGCTTGCCATGATGGAACGGTAAGGGCATGCGATCATGCACTCCCCCGGGCCGAGGCATCCAATGACCGAAAAAATCGACTTCAAGAAAACGCTCGCGAGCTACCACGCGCCGCGGGGCCGCTTCGAGATCGTCGACGTGCCCACGCGGCGATACTTGATGATCGACGGACACGGCGACCCGAACGCTTCACCGATGTACTCCGATGCGCTCGCCGCTCTGTACCCGGTGGCCTACAAGCTCAAATTCGCGAGCAAACGTGAGCTGGGGCGCGACTATGTGGTCCCGCCGCTCGAGGGGCTGTGGTGGGCGGACGACATGGATGCTTTCACCACCGCGCGTGACAAGTCGCGCTGGGAGTGGACGATGATGCTGTTCACACCAGAGTGGATCGACGACGCGATGTTTGCGGCCGCAGTCGCTCAGGCTGGCGTGAAGGATGCGCCCACGCGCTTGCCTGATGTACGGCTCGAGACGCTCACCGAGGGCCAGTCAGTGCAGACCCTGCATCTCGGCTCGTTCGATGATGAGGCTCCGGTACTCGCGCGGATGCACCACGACTTCATCCCGTCGAACGGCCTTCGCTTGACCGGGAAGCACCACGAGATCTACCTGAGCGACGTGCGCCGCAGCACGCCCGAGAAGCTGCGCACGATCTTGCGCCAGCCTGTCGCCATCGTCTGAGCGACGCGAGTCTCAGTCGGGCACGGGTGACAGGTGGATCATCTGCTCGGCGTCAGGTCAAGGGCGCGAGAGTTCGGTGTTCACCGAGGCAGGTGCAGTTGAGAGCGTCAGTTGCAAGCCCGCCCAGCGATTGCGAAGCCACCGGTCATGTGACGCGATCACCACGGTTCCGGGGTATCCCGCGAGGGCCCCTTCGATCGCCGTAACCAATCCAAGGGAGAGGTGGTTCGTCGGCTCATCGAGAAGCAACACCTCTGGTGGGTCAGCAAGGAGTATGGCGAGTGCGAGGCGGCGCTGCTGACCGACGCTGAGTTCTTGCACCGGCCGGTTCTGGTCGCGCCCCGCGATCAGCCCAAATGTGCTTAATGGAACATGCTCGGCAAGGTCGATGCCAACGAGGTCGGTGTAGGCGTCA
>JAKOTS010000061.1 GCA_029777095.1 Actinomycetes bacterium
GCGCCGCCGAAGGCGGCGTCGTTGCCCGACCCGATGGCAGTGATGACTTTGCCGGTGGTGTTGAAGTTTGTGTCGAGCGCGCCGCTTGGAAGGTAGCGCGCGAGGCAGAAGTCGTCGGTGCCACCGTTGGAGCAGTGCCCGGTGACGACGATCGCGCCGTCGGGTTGCAGCGCGATGGCGCGGGCGACGTCGTTGCCCGACCCGATGGGGGTGATGACTTTGCCGGTGGCGTTAAAGCTTGTATCGAGTGCTCCGCTCGGTAGGTAGCGCGCGAGGCAAAAGTCGGAGTTGCTGCCGTTGGAGCACTCCCCGGCGACGACGATCTTGCCGCTGGGTTGCAGTGCGATGGCGCGGGCGAGGTCGTTGCCTGACCCGAAGCCGGTGACGACCATGCCGGTGGTGTTGAAGCTCGCGTCGAGCGCGCCGCTGGTTAGGTAGCGCACGAGGCATAGGTCGTAGGTGCTGCCGCCCCAGCAGTACCCGGCGGTGACGATCTTGCCGTCGGTCTGCAGTGCGATGGCGCGGATGTTGCCGTCGCCCGCTGCGACGGGGGTGATGACTTTGCCGGTGGTGTTGAGGCTCGTATCTAGCGCGCCGTTGGGTAGGTAGCGTGCGAGGCAGAAGACCGGCGGGCCGCCGTTGATGGAGCAGTATCCGCCGACCACGATTCTGCCGTCGGGCTGTAGCGCGAGCGCGAATGCGCTGTCGTTGTCCGACCCGAGGGCGGTGATGACTGTGCCGGTGGTGCCAAAGCTCGTATCGAGCACACCGCTCGGTAGGTAGCGCGTGAGGCAGGCGTCGAGGTTGTTGCCGTTGAAGCACTCCCCCGCGACGATGATCTTGCCGTCGGGTTGTAGCGCGAGAGCGCGGGCGACGTCGTTGCCCGGCCCGACGGCGGTGATCACTTTGCCGGTGGTGCCGAAGTTCGTGTCGAGCGCACCACTCGGAAGGTAGCGTGAGAGGCAGAAGTCGGAGTTGATGCCGTTGGAGCAGTACCCGGCGACGACGATCTTGCCGTCGGGTTGCAGCGCGAGGGCGGTGGCGTTGTCGTCGCCCGAGCCTATGGCGGTGATGACTTTTCCAGTGCCGGAACCGAAGGAGGTGTCAAGATTGCCCGGCGC
>JAKOTS010000071.1 GCA_029777095.1 Actinomycetes bacterium
TCGCCGGCATGCACTTCGAGCAGCGGCTCCGGAGCCGCCTCGACGGCGATGACCAACCCGTTGCCGGTGAGCAGCCGGTCGCCTTCGCGCAACACCGTTCCGGCCTGAAAGACGTAGCCCAGTTCCTCGCCGCTGGCCAGGATGACGCGTTGTCGACTCTTGCGGCGTGCGTCGTAGGGGAGCACCAGACGATCGTCGGCGGTCGCATCGCGCTCGGCAAAGGATTCGGCAAAGAGCATGCTCAGAACAGGAAGTAACGTTGCGCCAGCGGCAGCACGCTGGCCGGCTCGCAGACCAGCAGTTCGCCGTCGGCGCGTACCGCATAGGTTTCCGGGTCGACGTCGATCTTCGGCGTCGCCGCGTTATGGACCATGTCCGACTTGCAGAGACCGCGCGTCTGGCGAACGGCATGTAGCGGTTTGGCGAGTTGCAGCGCGGCGAGTTCGGGATTGTCGAGCGCCGCCTGCGAGACGAAGGTCACCGAGGTCTTGCGCGCGCCACCGAAAGCACCGAACATCGGCCGGTAGTGCACCGGCTGCGGCGTCGGGATCGACGCGTTGGCGTCACCCATCGCAGCGGCGGCGATCATCCCGCCCTTGAGAATCAGCGAAGGCTTGACGCCAAAAAACGCCGGCTTCCAGAGTACCAGGTCGGCGAGCTTGCCGACCTCGATCGAACCGACGAGGTGGCTGATGCCATGCGTGATCGCCGGATTGATGGTGTATTTGGCGAGGTAGCGCTTGACGCGGAGATTGTCATTGGCAGTCGGCGGCGCCCCTCCAGTTCCCGCTGCCGGCAGATGGCCGCGCTGCACCTTCATCTTGTGCGCGGTCTGCCAGGTGCGGATGATCACTTCGCCGACACGGCCCATCGCCTGCGAGTCCGAGGACATCATCGACAGCGCGCCGAGGTCGTGCAGGATGTCTTCGGCGGCGATCGTCTCGCGGCGGATGCGGCTTTCGGCGAAAGCCACGTCTTCGGCAATCGCCGAGTCCAGGTGATGGCAAACCATCAGCATGTCGAGGTGTTCGTCGACGGTGTTCACCGTGTAGGGCCGGGTCGGGTTGGTCGACGAGGGCAGGACGTTGGCTTCGCCGACGGCACGCAGGATGTCCGGTGCGTGCCCGCCACCGGCGCCTTCGGTATGAAAGGTGTGGATCGTCCGCCCCTTGAAAGCGGCGAGTGTCGTTTCGACGAAGCCCGATTCG
>JAKOTS010000075.1 GCA_029777095.1 Actinomycetes bacterium
CTTGCGGGGCCGATTGTTGAGTGCGTAGGCGACGGCTTCCAGGTCCTCGGCTGACCAGCGTGACAGGTCAGTGCCCTTGGGGAAGTACTGCCGTAGAAGCCCGTTGGTGTTCTCGTTGCTTGGCCGCTGCCACGGCGAGTGCGGGTCAGCGAAGAACACCTTCGTGCCGGTCTCCAACGCGAAGGCCGCGTGACCTGAGAGTTCCTTGCCACGGTCCCACGTCAGGGTCTTGCGCAACTGCTCGGGCAACGTGGTCATCGACGCGGTCAGTGCGGCGTTCATCGCGACGGCCCCGTAGCCGCCGAGTGACGGCCCGTTCTTCACGTACGGCTTCTCGCCCCAGCCCTCCAGCCGCGGCAGATGCACCAGCAATGTTGAGCGACTGCTGCGCTCGACAAGAGTGCCGATCGCCGACCTGCCCGTCCCGATGATCAGGTCGCCCTCCCAATGACCGGGAACGGCACGATCCTCGGCCTCAGCAGGACGCTCGCTGAGCACGACATCGGCGCTCACGTGCCCCTTCGCCTTGTTCCGCGAGCGCTCCCGGGGCTCGCGCAACGCACGCCCGGTACGCAGACACGCGACCAGTTCACGTTTGAGCGCACCACGCCCCTGGATGAACAGCGACTGGTAGATCGCCTCGTGACTGATACGCATGGACTCATCATCGGGGAACTCGACCTTCAGCCGCTGGGCGATCTGCTCCGGGCTCCACGCCGTCGACCACCTTCGGTCCTGACGACGCGGCTTGTTCAGCCCCTTCCACGGCGGCGGTGTCGGCCCCGGCACGATCGTGCCGTCGGGGTGGCGGACGTTGCCGGCTAGCCGCTCTTGGACGTACTGACGCAGCCGTTCGTTGGTCACGAGCTTCGCGGTCTTGGGACGCTTCGCAGCCTGTTGCGCTTTCCACTGCGCCACGCCAGCGCGGTACTCCTGGCTACCGCTACGAGTCGCAGCGTTGCGGCGCAGTTCGCGGGACACGGTCCCGGGGTCACGCCCGATCACACGGGCGATTTCGCGCACACCCTTGCCCTGGGCGCGCAGGATCGCGATCTCCTCGCGCTCCTCGAAACTCAGAAAGCGGCCAGTGGGCTCGGCCAGCGAGATGGGCGGCATCCCACCAGCGTGACGAAACCAGCGCGTTCCGACCGGCACTGACACGCCGACCGCCAGTGCCGCTTCGGCTGAGGTGATGCCCGTGGCGATCTGTCGCCAGAACTGCCGCTGTACCACCCGCGAGGGATCCGGTCGCCCGGGCGAGCGCATAGCTGGCCGCAGCGCCCTGTCAGCACGCCACTGCCGGCGAAGCCCCTC
>JAKOTS010000096.1 GCA_029777095.1 Actinomycetes bacterium
CGCGGGCGCGCACCACGGCGTCGGCATCGGCCAGCTTCTCGCGCGCCATCGACAGGTTTTCCTTTGCGCGGGCACGCAATTCGGTGATCTTGGAATCGGTCTGGCCGGCGGTGGCCGCCAGCAGGTCTTCCGCGTCGGAGACCACGCGGCGCAGGTTGGAGACCAGCTGGTCCTTGGTTTCGGTGGCCGAATCGACGAGATGAGAGGTATATGACATGGGATTCTCCTGATGAGAAACCCATGCTAGCAGACCTCCCGCGCGCCGCGCGTAGGACGGCATCCAAGCCGAGGCGCGGCCGCGTTCAGGCCGGCGTCGCGTTGCGCAAGCGGATGTGCAATTCGCGCAGTTGCTTCTCGTCGACCGGGCTGGGCGCCTGCGTCAGCAAGTCTTGCGCGCGCTGGGTCTTGGGGAAGGCAATCACGTCGCGGATCGACTCGGCCTTGGTCATCAGCGTGACGAGGCGGTCGAGGCCAAACGCCAGGCCGCCGTGCGGCGGCGCGCCGTACTGCAGCGCGTCGAGCAAGAAGCCGAACTTAAGCTGCGCGTCTTCGGGCGAAATCTTGAGCGCGTCGAACACCTTGCTCTGCACGTCGGCGCGGTGGATACGCACCGAGCCGCCGCCCAGCTCCCAACCGTTCAGCACCATGTCGTAGGCCTTGGCGACGCACTTGCCGGGGTCCGAGTCCATGTAGTCCTCGTGCCCGTCCTTGGGCGCGGTGAACGGGTGGTGCACGGCGTTCCAGCGGTGGTCGTCCTCGTCGAACTCGAACATCGGGAAGTCGACCACCCACAGCGGCGCCCAGCTGTCTTCGAACAAGCCGCTCTTCTTGGCCAGATCGCCATGGCCGATCTTCAGGCGCAGCGCGCCGATGGCGTCGTTGACGACCTTGGCCTTGTCGGCGCCAAAGAACAGGATGTCGCCGTTCTGCGCACCGGTGCGCTCCAGAATGGCCGCGATGGCCGCGTCGTGCAGGTTCTTAACGATGGGCGACTGCAGCCCTTCGCGGCCGGCCGCCACGTCGTTGACCTTGATCCACGCCAGACCCTTGGCGCCGTAGATCTTGACGAACTCGGTGTAGCCATCGATCTCGCTGCGGCTGATCTCGCTGCCGCCCGGCACGCGCAGCGCGACCACGCGACCGCCGGGCGTCGTCGCCGGGCCGCTGAAGACCTTGAAGTCGACGTCCTTCATCACGTCTGTGAGTTCGGTGAACTCGAGCTTCACGCGCAGGTCGGGCTTGTCGGAGCCGTATTTGTGCATCGCCTCGGCATAGGGCATGACCGGGAATTCGCCCAGCTCCACGTTCATCGTCTTCTGGAAGACGTGAGTGATCATGCGCTGGAACAGATCGCGGATTTCCTGCTCGCCGAGGAAAGAGGTCTCGATGTCGATCTGCGTGAATTCCGGCTGGCGGTCGGCGCGCAGGTCTTCGTCGCGGAAGCACTTGGTGATCTGGTAGTAGCGGTCGTAGCCGGCCACCATCAGCAACTGCTTGAACAGCTGCGGCGACTGCGGCAGCGCGAAGAAATGGCCCTCGTGCACGCGGCTCGGGACAAGGTAGTCGCGCGCGCCTTCGGGCGTGCTCTTGGTGAGCATGGGCGTCTCGATGTCGATGAAGCCGTGCTCGTCCAGAAACTTGCGCACTTCCATCGCCACCTTGTAGCGCAGCATCAGGTTGTTCTGCATGTAGGGGCGGCGCAAGTCGAGCACGCGGTGCGTGAGGCGCGTGGTTTCCGACAGATTCTCGTCGTCGAGCTGGAACGGCGGCGTGACCGAGGGGTTGAGCACCGTCAGCTCGTGGCACAGCACCTCGATCTTGCCGCTTTTCAGGTTGTCGTTGGTGGTGCCTTCGGGGCGTGCGCGGACGACCCCCTTGACTTGCACGCAGAACTCGTTGCGCAGGTCTTCGGCCACCTTGAACATCTCCGGCCGGTCGGGGTCACACACCACCTGCACGTAGCCTTCGCGGTCGCGCAGGTCGACGAAGATCACGCCGCCGTGGTCGCGCCGGCGGTTGACCCAGCCGCACAGGGACACCGTCTGGCCGATCAGGGCTTCGGTCACCAGACCGCAGTATTGGGAG
>JAKOTS010000117.1 GCA_029777095.1 Actinomycetes bacterium
AGAACGACGGCTCCATCGAGTGAGGGCATTGGATCTTCTTTCGGTTTGCGTGAGAAAACGGGTGGTACACAAACGGCCCGGACCTGCGAGAAGTCGCGGGCCCGGGCCGTTTCGTGTCGTGCAGTTATACCGTGCCTACTTCTTCGCGACCCACATGGTCCGCATTGCGGCCGAGCCGCCAAGCGACGGGGTCTGGATGAAGTCGTACACGTTCGTCTGGCTCGCCTGCACTCCGAGCGGGGCGCAGATCGCGATCTGTGCCGGGCCCATCTCGAAGACCTCTTCCATCAGCTTGTCGTACGCAAGCCCGCGCTCCTTGAGGTCGGTCGAACGCTGGGTGTCGACGATCAGCGCCGCCATGTTCGGCGTGGTGAGGCCACCCGGGTTATCGCCGCTCTTGGGGCTGTACGCCGACATTGCGTAGAGGCCCGGGTCGGTCGATCCGCCGTAGACACCGACGAGTGCGTCTGCGCTGCCGGTGACGAAGGCCTGGCGTGCCTGTGTGGCGTCGAGCACCTCAAGGTTCATCGTGATGCCGACATCGGCGAGGTTCTGCTGCAGAACGAGGGCGGTGTTGTTGTAGATCGAGAGGGTAGGCACGACCGCGGTGAAGGAGAATCCGTTCGGGAGACCCGCTTCGGCGAGCAGCTTCTTGGCGAGGGCCGGGTCGTAGTTTGCCCAGCCCGAGTCGTCGACCGTGTCGCTGTGGGCGAAGTAGCCCTCGGGGTACGGCTGTGCCGACGGGACGCACTGGTCGGCGTACAGGGTCGTCGCGATGCCCTGACGGTCAGTTGCGGCGTTCATTGCCTGGCGAACCAGCTTGTTGCCAAACTCGCTGCGAGCGCTGTTGAGGCTCATGCGGGCGAACGCGGTACCGGGGCCTTCCATCTCCCACGTCTTGAGCCCAGCTGCCTGTGCCTCTTGCAGCTGCGAACCGACGAGGGAGGTCAACGTGGTCTCGCCCGCCTGCAGCGCGTTGAGGCGCGTTGCGGTGTCGACCTGGATCAGGTACTCAAGCTTTGCGAACTTGTATGCGTCCTTGTCCCAGTAATCGTCGCGCCGCACAAACGAATAGCTCGATCCGGGGACGTTCGCGACGAGCTCAAATGCGCCAGCACCCGCGGGGGTGATTGCGAGTGACTCGGGGTTCTCGAGTGCCTTCGGCGAAACCATCATGCCGGTGCGCGAGGCGAAGATCGTGGGCAGTGCGCCACCGGGCGCCTGGAGGTTGAGCTGCACGGTGCGCTCGTCGACGACCTCGCTCGAGGCGATGATCGGGGCGAGGACGTAGGCGACGGTGCTGTTCGGGTCGGTGGTCATGCGGTTGAGGTTCGCAACCACTGCCGCGGCGTTGACGGGTTCGCCGTCGACGAAGGTAGCGCCTTCGCGCATCACCATCGTGAACGTGTTGCCGTCTTCGGAGAGCTCCCACGATTCGGCGAGGGCGGGCGCGGGCGAACCGTCGGGGTTGACCGTGGTCAGCGAGTCATACATGTACCGCAACATGCCGATGTCATTTTCGGTGACGCCGCGGTGCGGGTCGAGGTGGCTGGGGCTGACGAGGCCGGCGTACGTGACCGTCGCGGTGCGATCGGCGACCGCGTCGGTCGATGACGACGAGGTGTCGGGGGCTGGTGTGTTGGACGAGCTGCAAGATGCAAGGACCAGGATGGCACTCAATGCAATTGCTGCGCGGATAGGAGTAGAGACTCGCATTGTTTTCCGTTCCAGTGCGCGACAGCGGCGGCGCGCACACGACTCGAGGATGCGCACAAGCCGCTTTGCTTGTGCGAGCACTGATGTATTCGAATTATGTTCTACCCGTGACGGAGTGTCAAGGAATCTGCAAGTCGCACCAAATGAGCGAGAAATCCGCGTGATTGCGCGGCTTTTTCTCGTCACAATAGATTTGAGCCAGATCCTGGCAAGGTAGCTCTTGTCGTGGAGAAGCAAAATTCTAGAATGAGCGTCAACCCCGCATTTCGTACATTCTCCTGGCCGCAGCGCGAAAACACTTCAGGGCCCGGCCCCGCGAATGTTCGCGGTACCGGGCCCTGAAATGCTGCTACTACGTGGTTACTCGCTGACCCACATGCTGCGCATCGCACCAGATGCGCCGAGCGGGCCTTCCTGGTTGAACTCGTGGACGAAGTTCTGCCCAGCGTGCACACCGACCGGTGCGCAGAGCGCGATCTGTGCCGGTCCCATTTCGAAGACCTCTTCCATAAGCGCGTCGTATGCGACGCCGCGCTCGGCGATGTCGGTCGAGCGCTGCGTGTCTGCGATGAGCGCGGCCATGTTCGGCGTGGTCAGGCCGCCGGGGTTGTCGCCACTCTTCGGGCTGTAGGCCGAGAGCGCGTAGAGGCCGGGGTCGGTTGACCCGCCGTAGACGCCGACCAGGGCGTCGACGCTGCCAGTCACGAATGCCTGGCGTGCCTGCGTGGCATCCATGACCTCGATGTTCATCGTGATGCCGACGTCAGCAAAGTTCTGCTGCAGCACGAGTGCCGTGTTGTTGTAGATCGACAGGCTGGGAACGGCAGCGGTGAAGGAGAAGCCGTTTGCGAGTCCTGCCTCAGCGAGCAGCTTCTTCGCGGCGTCGGGGTCGTAGGTTGACCAGCCCGAGTCGTCGACGGTGTCGCTGTGCGCGAAGTAGCCCTTGGGGTAGGGCTGTGCCGACGGGACGCACTGGCCGGCGTAGAGCGTGGTCGCGATGCCCTGGCGGTCGGCCGCGGCGTTCATGGCCTGACGCACCTGCTTGCTGCCAAACTCGCTGCGAGCGCTGTTCATGCTCAAGCGCGTGAACGAGGTTCCCGCACCTTCCGCCATCCAGGTGCTGAGGCCAGCTGCTTCGGCCTCAGCCTTCTGCGGGCCCACGACGGGCGTCAGCGTGGTCTCGCCGGCCTGCAGCGCGTTAAGGCGCGTCGCGGTGTCGACCTGGATTAGGTACTCAAGCTTGGCGTACGGGTACGCGTCTTCGTCCCAGTAGTCGGCGCGGCGCTCGAACGAGTAGCGCGATCCGGGCGCGCTCGAGACGAGCTCGAATGCGCCCGCACCGGCGGGCGTGGTCACGAGCGATTCGGGGTTTGCGAGCGCCTTCGGCGACACCATCATGCCGGTGCGCGAGGCGAAGATGGTGGGCAGTGCGCCACCGGGCGCCTGGAGGTTGAGCTTTACGGTGCGCTCGTCGACGACCTCGCTGGAAGCGATGATCGGGGCCAACACGTACGCGACGGTGCTGTTGGGGTCGTTGATCATGCGGTCGAGGTTGGCGACGACTGCGGCAGCGTCGACGGGCTCGCCATCGACGAAGGTGGCGCCTTCGCGCATCACCATCGTGAACGTGTTGCCGTCTTCGGACAGCTCCCACGACTCGGCGAGGAACGGCGCGGGCACGCCCTCCGGCGTCACCGTCGTCAGCGGGTCGTAAATGTAGCGCAGGAACGGAATGTCGTTCTCGGTGACACCGCGGTGCGGGTCGAGGTTGCTGGGCGTGACCACGCCCGCGTAGGTGACGGTCGCCGTACGGTCAGCAACCGCGTCAGACGAAGAAGATGACGATGGGGCCGCGTCGCCGGGTGCGCTGCAAGACGCAAGGACGAGGATCGCGCTCAAGGCAATCGCTGCGCGGAGAGGGGTCGTTATTCGCATTGTGGTTCCATTTCAGTGCGAGACAGCGGCGTCACACACGTCGTTCGAGGGGCAATGCACACAAGCCGCTTTGCTTATGCCCAATAATCCTGTTCTAGAACTGCGTTCAAACACCTCGTGGATTGCCGCGAAGTGCTTGAGCTGTGTCCAACCTATCAAGATTTGGCGGGATTTCGCGCGGCTTCATGCCACCGCGCCTGTCCCACTGGCTGCCACGCAGGTCCCGTGCGTGGCAACAGAAGTCTCATTCTAGAATTTAACTACTCTGACGACGGGACCTACAAGCATCCTGAACCGCCACGATGCGCGAAGTCCCGCCCGCGTGCGCCGCACGGCAGTGGACATCGTCATATGGGAGTCACCGAAGCGGGCGGATCGCCACTTTTTGCCAACATTTCGTGGATGCTTCGCCGGTGCGCGCCCCACAACGAAACATCGCGCATCGCGCCACGACTTTTGCGTATCGTCGAGGGTAATAACGCGTTCTAGCGTCCACCGATCACCCAACGTCAAGGCTGACGAATCCGGGTACTGATCAACTGTGTAATGCACATCGAGGGAGAAGCATGACCACCACCACGCCCGCGCGCCACGACCTGCGCCCACTTTTCGAGCCCAAGTCCATCGCGCTCATCGGTGCAACCGACAAGTCGATGTGGTCGCTCAACACATTCCTGAACATCCAGGGCAGCGACTTCACGGGTCGCACCTACCTGGTGAACCCCCGCACCCCCGAGGTGCACGGCGAGAAGACCTACCAGTCGATCGCAGAGCTTCCCGAGGTCGTCGACCTCGTCTTCGTGATGGTTCCCACGGGTGCCGTCCTCGGCACGCTGAAGGAAGCCGTCGCGGCCGGTACGCGCGCGGCAGTCGTGCTCACCGCAGGCTTCGGTGAGGTCGGCGAAGAGGGCAAGCGCCTCGAGCAGGAGATCGTCGACTTCGCTGAGGAGAGCGGCCTCGCCCTTCTCGGCCCCAACGGCAACGGCTTCATCAACGCGGCCAAGGGCATCACCCCATACGGCCTGCCCATCGGTCGCCCGCTCATCACGGGCAACGTCGGCTTCGTGTTGCAGAGTGGCGCCCTCGCGAGTGCAGTGCTCGGCTTCGCCCAGTCGCGCAACATTGGCATCAGCTTCCTCACCGCGATGGGCAACGAGGCTGTGCTCTCGGTCACCGACATCATGGAATACCTCATCGACAGCCCGGAGACCGATGTCATCGCGCTGTTCCTCGAGTCGGTCCGCGACACCGAAGAATTCCGTCGCCTCGCAAAGAAGGCGCTCCTCGCGGGCAAGCCGATCGTGGCGCTGAAGGTTGGCCGCAGCCAGCTCGGTGCGCAGGCAGCGCTTGCACACACCGGCGCACTCGTTGGCGACAACGCGGTCAACGCGGCAGCATTCGACCAGATGGGTGTCGCTCGCGTCACCTCGGTCGAAGACCTCATCATCACCGCCGGCCTGTTCGCCAGCGTCGGCTCGCTCGCGGGTAACCGCATGGGTGTTGTCACCCCCTCGGGTGGCGCATCCGAGGTCATCGCTGACCGCTCCGAGGACGAGGGCATTGTGTTGCCGCCCTTCGCCCCCGACACGATCGCGGCACTGAGCGAGATCGTGCCGAGCTTCGCTACGCCGCAGAACCCGCTCGATGTCACCGGCTACGTTGTCATCGACCGCACGCTCACGCGTCGCGCGCTGACCGTTGTGGCTGAAGACCCGGGCATCGACTTCGCCATCTTCAACATGGACATGCCGAAGGTTGAAGGACCCGACCACGCGGCTGCCGTCGAGATGTTCAAGACGAACGCAGATGCCATCAAGGCACTGCCCATGCCCGCGATCGTCATCGGCACCGCGCTGAGCGACATCACGGACTACGGTCGCCGTCTCCAGAACGAGAGCGGATTCCCGTACATCCTCGGTGGCGTTGACCGCGGCATCCACGCAATCGGCAACGTCGTGGCGTGGTCGGAGCGTCAGCGCGCCGCACTTGCGGCAGCAGCCGACGAGGCCGACGTCACCCCCATCGTTGTCGAAGACGCGACGGGCATGTGGACCGAGCACCGTGCGGCACAGTTCCTCGCAGACAACGGCGTGGCGGTCGTGCCTTCGCGCCTGGCCAACACCGCCGAGGAAGCAATCGCCGCGGCTGAGGAGTACGGCTACCCGGTCGTCGTCAAGGCAGTGGCCGACGGCCTCGGTCACAAGAGCGACATCGGCGGCGTGCGCCTGAACCTGAACAACGCGGACGACGTGCGCAACGCACACGACCAGATCGTTGAGGCCCTGACGGCACTCGGATCGACTGGCATCCAGACGCTCGTTCAGCCGCAGCGCAGCGCCGATGGCGTCGAGCTCATCGTCGGTATCGTTCGCGACCCGTCGTGGGGTCTCACCCTCGCGGTGGGCCTCGGTGGCATCTGGGTCGAGATCATGAAGGATGCATCCTTGCGCGTGCTTCCGACCAACGCCGACGAGATCAAGAAATCGATCATGAGCCTGCGCGCCTACCCGCTGCTCCAGGGCGCTCGTGGCACCAAGCCGGTCGACATCGACGCGCTTGCGTCTGAGGTTGCGAAGATTGCTGATGTCGCGTACCGCCTGGGCGACCGCCTCGAGGCACTCGAGATCAACCCGCTGCGCGCCGCTGCCGATGGCAACGAGGCGCTCGACGCACTGATCACCTGGGCAGAGTAGTCACTTCCTAAATAAGATCGCGCAACGCCCACTCCGGGCGGGGCGATCTGCAGCGCCGAGTCTGGTCCGAAAGGGCCAGGCTCGGCGCTTTTTGCGTCACCCGGAGCGCGCGTAGCCGGCGTGCGCAGGGGAGCGGGCACCGGTCAGCGGGCGCCAGGGCGCTGCCGCAGGGCAGCGGGGGCGAGCAGGCGCCACAGAGGCACTGGCGCACCCGGCACCCGCAGGGGCGCTGACGCGACCCCGGTGGGCCCCGGGGAGCTCGCGCGGCCGGTGAACACCGCCGGCAAGCGTGCGCAGACAGCAAACAGGTCCGGCCCCGCGAAATCTCGCGGGGCCGGACCTGTTTGTGTTGCGTGTGCTGTGTGAAGCGCGGTCGAGCTAGATCGCGCCCTCCAGCGCCGCCTCGAGCTCCTGCATCGGGCGGCTCTTGGCGAAGTGGCACGCCGAGAGGGTGCCGTCGCCAAGGCGATCCTTGAGCTCGGGGTCTTCGTCGAGACAGATCTCCTGTGCGTACGGGCAGCGCGAAGCAAACGCGCAGCCCTTCGGGGGGTGCGCCGGATCGGGAATCTCTCCCTCAATGAGCACCCTCGAACGCTCCCGCTGGATGACGGGGTCCGGGATCGGAATCGCAGAGAGCAGCGCTTCGGTGTACGGGTGCTGCGGCGCCGAATAGATGGTGTCGGCCGGCCCGAGCTCGACGATTTGCCCGAGGTACATCACGGCGATGCGATCGCTAATGTGACGCACGATCGACAAGTTGTGCGAGATGAACACACTCGTCAGCCCGAAGTCACGCGTCAGGCCCGCAAGCAGGTTGATCACCTCCGACTGGGTTGACATGTCGAGCGCTGAGACGGCCTCGTCTGCCACGATCAGCCGGGGCTCGATGATCAGTGCGCGCGCAATTGCCACGCGCTGACGCTGACCGCCCGACATCTCGCCGGGGTACCGATCGGCGAACTCTGCGCGCAGACCAACACGGGGGAGGATCTCGCGAACGCGCCGGTCGCATTCGGCGGCCGACAACGACTTGTCGTAGATGCGCAGCGGCTCGGAGATCGAGGTCCCGACACTCTTCGTCGGATCCAATGAAGCATAGGGATCCTGGAAGATCATCTGCAGGTCGCGTCGGCGCGCACGCAGCTTCGACTTGCTGAGGGTGGCGAGGTCTTCGCCCTCGAACACGATCTCACCCGAGTCGACGTCGTCGAGGCGCACAATGAGCCGGCCAAGCGTGGACTTGCCGGAGCCCGACTCGCCCACGATGCCGAGCGTTTCACCCTGCTTGACAGACAGGCTGATGTTTCGGACCGCCTTGACGGTTTCGTTCGGTCGCCCGAACACCGTGCGGTTTCGCACGAATGTCTTGGTGACGTCGCGAATCTCGAGCATGGTCTTGGATTCATCGGTCATCGATCGCTCCCGTTCTGCTCGGCCACATCTGTGGCGGTGATCGACAGGTCGTGCGCGGCGGGGGTGCCGGCCGGTGCTGCGACCAGCTGGCTCGTTGTCAGATCGCCATTCGCGATCCGGATGCAGCGCGTGAGCTGTCCGTTGCCGAGCTTCACCAATTCGGGATGCTCGACATCGCAGACACCCTCAAGCGCGAAGTCGCATCGTGGTGCAAAGCGACATCCCGGCGGGAGCTGATCGGGCTGGGGCACCATGCCGCGGATCGCGGTGAGCTCCTGGCCGGGAGGCGTGCGCTGGGGGAGCGAACGCAACAGTCCGGCCGAGTAGGGGTGCGCCGGACGACCGAAGAGATCGTCGACTGGCGCAACCTCTACTGGCTCACCCGCGTACATGACCGTGACATCGTCGCAGAAATCTGCGACGACACCGAGGTCGTGGGTGACCAGCAGCACTGCCATGCCCAGCTCGTCTTGCAGCCGCCGCAGCAGTTGCAGCACGCTCGCCTGCACGGTGACGTCGAGCGCGGTGGTCGGCTCATCCGCGAGGAGGAGCTTGGGCTCGCACGAAATTGCCATGGCGATCATTGCGCGTTGGCGCATGCCGCCACTGAAGCTGTGCGGGTAGTCCTTCGCCCGTCGTGCGGCTGCAGGAATGCCGACGAGGTCGAGCACCTCGACGGCGCGCGCCCAGGCCTCTTTTCGGGACACCTTGCGGTGCTGCCGGACCGTTTCGGCGATCTGGTCTCCGACGGTGAACACGGGGTTCAAGCTCGTCATGGGCTCCTGGAAGATCATGCCGATCTCCCCGCCACGGATCTGCCGCATTCGCGACTCGGTCGCGTTCAGCAGGTCCGTGCCCGCGAAGTTGATGGTGCCCTTGCTCACCCGGCTGATCTGCTTCGGGAGCAGCTTGAGGATCGACAACGACGTCACCGTCTTGCCGGAGCCCGACTCGCCCACCAGGGCAAGGCTGCCGCCGGTCTTGAGGTTGAGCGCCGCATCGCTCACGACCCGCGTCCAAGCGCCTCTCGCGAAGAACTCGATGTTCAGGTCGCGAATAGAGAGGAGGTCTTCGGCCGTAGTCGGTTCGGAAGCGGTTTCTGGAAAGAGGATCGTCATGACCGGCCCTTCTGCGCACCGATGGCGTCACGGATGCCGTCACCGAGCATGTTGAGCGCCAGGATCGTCATCGTGATGGCGATGCCGGGCGGGATGATCATCAGCGGGCCCTGGAAGCGGTTGTCGAACGCGATGCGGAGCATCGAGCCCCAGCTCGCGGTCGGCGGTTGCACGCCCAGACCCAGGAAGCTCAGGCCTGCCTCAGCCAGCAGGCAGAGCGAGAGCATGATTGACAGCATGACGAGCAGTGGCGAACGCACGTTCGGCAAGATGTGCGAGAACATGATCCGCCACGTCGAACCACCGACGATCTTCGATGCGTCGATGTAGGTCTCTTCGCGCACAGCGAGCGTCGAACCGCGAACAACACGGAACAGGGCCGGTGCCATCGCGATACCGACGGCGAGCATGGCGTTGACCAGGCCCGGTCCGAAAATCGCGATGATCGCGAGTGCGAGGATCAGCGAGGGGAGCGCAATGAACGCGTCGGCGATGCGGCCGGCGATCCAGTCGAAGCGGCCGCCGAGGTAGCCCGCAAGCAACCCGAACGGGATGCCGATGACCGATGCGACGCTGACGGCGATGACGGGTGCCATCAGCGAGATCTGGGTAGCCCAGATCAAGCGGCTCAGAATATCGCGGCCGAGCTGATCGGTGCCGAGAATGTGCCCGTCGCTGAAGGGCGCGGCGAACGCGTTGGTCAGGTTCTGGAGGTTGGGATCGTACGGTGCGATCCACGGCGCTCCGACCGCCACGATGATCAGGATGCCGAGGAAGATCAGGCTTGCTGCGCTGACCTTTGAGCGCCACACACGCGCGAAGAACGCGCGGGTCGGCGTCGTGCGCTTCGGCGGCGGCTCGAGAGCCGCCATGACGCTCGTCTTGTTCGGGGAAGTAACGACGCTGGTCATGACTGCCTCACCTTCGGGTTGAAGTACGCATAAGAAATATCGACGAGCAGGTTGATCAGCAGGACGAAGAGCGTCACGATCACGACGAATGCCTGAATCACGGGGAAGTCGCGCTCCATGATGCTGCGGAGGGCGAGTGAGCCGAGGCCCGGCATCGCGAAGACCTGCTCGATGATCACGCTGCCTCCGATCAAAGCGGCAGCCTGGAGCCCGAACACGGTGACGACCGGGATCGCGGCGTTCTTGGTCGTGTGCTTACCGACGACGATCCAACGCGGCAGGCCCTTGGCGGTTGCGGTGCGGATGTAGTCCTGATCGAGCACGTCGATCATGCCGGCCCGGGTCTGCCTTGCGATCTCGGCAGCCGTTGTGGTGCCGAGTGCGAGAGCGGGCAGGATCAGGTGGCTGAGCCATGGCCCGACGCCCTCGGAGATCGGGGAGAACCCGGTCGCCGGGAACATCTTGAGCTGGAGCGCGAACGTGACCACGAGAATCAAACCGATCCAGAACGTGGGCACTGCCAAGCCGAAAGTCGTGAGGGCGGTGAGCGTGCGGTCGATCCACGAGCCGCGCGTCAGACCGGCGAAGGTGCCGATGATGACGCCGGCGATGAGCGACCAGGTGAGTGCGACGAGCGCGAGCGACACCGTCACTGGCAGCGCCGCCGCGATCATCTCAGAGTTCGAGTGGCCGCTGATGAGCGAGGTACCCAGGTTGCCCCTGAGGAGATCGCCCATCCAGACGAAGTACTGCACGATCGCTGGCCGGTCGAGGCCCATTTGCTCGCGGACCTGCTGGATGCGCTCAGGGGTGGCGTTGTCGCCCGCGGCTACGACCGCGGCATCGCCCGGAATCATGTAGATCAGTGAGAACGCGATGAGCGTCACGATGAACAGGACCGGGATGGCCGCAACGATGCGCTTGAGGATAAAGATCAGCACGTCAGCTCCCTCCGCTTCTTTTCTTGAGGTTGAGTGGCGGAGTCGTAACGGATCACTTGCTCACCGTCATGGTGCGCAGGGCGTAGCTGGCGCCGAGGGGGCCGGTCTGGTCGAAGTCGCTCACGGTCGTCTGACTCGCGTGCACGCCGATCGGGTGGCAGACAACGATCTGGGCCGGGCCCATCTCGAAGGCCTCGTCCATGAGTGCTTCGAAGGCGATGTGGCGCTCGTCGATGTCAATGGAGCGCTGCGTCTCGGCGAGCAGCGCGGCCATGTTTTCGGTGGTCAGGCCGCCCGGGTTGTCACCGCTCTTCGGGCTGTACGCCGACATGGCGTAGATTCCCGGGTCGGTGCCGCCACCAAAGAAGCCAACAAGGGCATCGGCGCTGCCGGTCACGAACGCCTGGCGCGCCTGCGTGGTGTCGATGACCTCAATGTTCATCGTGATGCCGATGTCGGCAAACTGTGCCTGCAAGATCTGAGCGAAGTTCTGGTATGTCGACAGCGTGGGTACGGCCGCGGTGAACGAGAAACCATCCGGGTAGCCCGCTTCGGCCAGCAGCTTCTTGGAGAAGGCGGGGTCGAAGTTCTTCCACTTGGAGTCGTCGAGCGTGGTGCTGCGAGCGAAGTAGCCCTCGGGGTACGGCTGCGCCGAGGGAATGCACTGGCCTGCAAACAGCGCCGTGCTGATCGCGTCGCGGTTGACGGCGGCGCTCATAGCCTGGCGCACACGCTTGTCACCGAACGCTGCACGCTCACTGTTCATGCTGAAGCGGTAGAACGAGGTTCCCGGCTTGGTGCTCTGCCAGGTCACGAGGCCAGCCGCTTCGGCTTCCTGCTTCTGCGCGCCGATCACCGAGGTCAGCGTGCTCTCGCCCGCCTGCAGCGCGTTGAGGCGCGTGGCGGTGTCGGCCTGGACCAGGTAGTCGAGCTTCGCGAACTTATACGCGTCTTTGTCCCAGTAGTCGTCGCGGCGCTCACTCGCGTATCGCGATCCGGGGGTGGCCGAGACAAGCTCGAACGCACCCGCGCCGATGGGCTGGGTCACAAGTACTTCGGGGTCTGCGAGTGCCTTCGGCGACACCATCATGCCGGGGCGCGAGGCGAGGATGGTGGGCAGTGCGCCACCGCCACCCTTCAGGTTGAGCTTCACTGTGAGCGGATCGACGACCTCGCTCGACTCAATGATCGGTGCCAGCACGTAGGCGACCGTGCTGTTGGGGTCGTTGATCATGCGATCAAAGTTCGCGACGACGGCCGCGGCGTCGAGGGGCTCGCCGTCGACGAACGTGACACCTTCGCGCAGCTTCATGGTGAACGTCTTGCCATCATCTGATAGCTCCCACGACTCGGCCAAGAACGGGGCCGGCTCGCCACCGTTGCCGACAACCGTCGTCAGCGTGTCGTACCAGTAGCGCAACATCGGGATGTCGTTCTCGGTGACGCCGCGGTGCGGGTCGAGGTGGCTAGGGGTGATCTGGCCGCCGTACACGACGGTCGCCGTGCGGTCAGCGACCGCTGTCGACGACTCGCTCGGTGGTGGCGCGCCGCCGGCGCTGCAAGACGCCAGCACGAGCACGGCTCCCAGCGCAATCGCGGCCCGGAAAGGGGCGGTTGTTCGCATGTTGGCTCCGTTCAGTGCCCGACTGCGATGTCAGACACCCGATTCGAGGAGGAAGCATGAGCGGCTTTGCTCACACAGAACACTGATGTTCTAGAAGCTTGTTATGACGGCCGCGCAATGTCAAGTTGATTCCCGACGAAGTCAGAATTGCAAAAACCCGCGTGAATTCAGTGTTGTACGCGGCGTTGATTGCCACTTGACGGATTCGGGTCGCTCGGGCAAGATTCGAGAGAATCAAAATTCTAGAATGGTATTTCGATCTGGGCGCACCTTCTCGGGCCTGCAATTCCCTTGATGCTGGGCGTCGCGGACTAAAGTTTCAGCACGATGAATATGAAAGGTGTCGAGAATATGATCGACCGCATCCAGCGGGCTAGATCGACGCGTGAGACGACGACGTCTCACTTTCGGCTCGCACTGCGACATTCCTTAACGGGAGCGGGCCTCGTTGCCAAGGGAGGACACCCTGGAACGTAAAGGGTCAGAGACCTGGACGTGGGCAACGACTAACGAGACCCAGATCCGCCTCCTCGACGCGGGCGCGAAGGTGTTCCGTGAAGAGGGCTATCGAAACGCGAGTGTTGCCCAGATTGTCGCCGAAGCGGGCTCCAGTACCGGGAGTCTCTATCACCACTTCGGCGGCAAATCAGAACTCTTTATTGCGCTGTGGCAAGAGCACTACTCAAGCCGAAACGACGAAGTTCGGATGGCCGTGCGACTTGCCCGTGCGGGCGGAGAACGAGACCCTCTCGAGCTGTTCCTCGTGGGTACGCGGAGCTACGTCATGAGCACGTGGGAGCGCCGCGATATCGGCAAGATCTTCTTGGGCTTCGACGGGCCGCCTGAATTCGAGGAGGCCCGCAGCGAATCGTCGACCGAATGGGTTCGCCGCAACAACATCATGCTGGGCCTCGAAGGCAAGGTCGAGCAGCGAATTACCGTGGGTGTGCTGACCAGCATTATTGGGCAAGCCGCCCGTGAGGTTGCGGTGTGCACCACCAAACGTCAAGCAATCGAGGTTGCGAGCACGACCGAGGCGATGGTGCGTCGAGTCTGGCCGCCCTACGCGCGATAGCAGCGCGGCACACCTGTGCGGGCGCCCGAATGCCCGCGAGCTTTGCACAATTTCAACCCATATTGCGATCGGAGCAACGTCGCCATGACAAGTCCCTATGAGGTTCGCCAGGTTACGGCCAACGTGGCGCGTATTCTCGCGCCTAATCCATCGGCGTGGACGCTAGAGGGCACGAACACCTGGGTGGTCGGAACGCCGGAATCTTCCGAGCGCGCGGTGATTGATCCGGGTCCCGTCGACGAGGGGCACCTCGACAGAATCGTGGCGTCCCTCGGTGGGCGAAGCCTGACGCAAATCTGGCTGACGCACTCACATGGCGACCACGCGGCCGCCGCCAGCACCCTGGCGGCACGGACCGGTGCGACGGTCTACACCTCGCGTACGCGCGGAGAGCAGCACCGCGTGTCAGACGGTGAGGAGTACCTGCTCGGCGGCGTGCGGATGCGCGTGCTCGCGATTCCGGGTCACACCCTCGACTCGCTCGGGTTCGAGCTTGTCGATGAAGACGTGGTTTTCACCGGCGACACCATTCTGGGCAAGGGAAGCTCGATGGTCGGCCCGGGATTGATGGCCCCGCTGCTGGCAACGCTTGCGCGGCTGGAAAATCTTGCCGAGGGCCGTGCGCTTCGCGGATTCCCGGGCCACGGCGAGATCCTCGATGACCTCGGGGCGACCGCCGCGGCTCGGCTTGCATCGCGCGCGCGCCGGATCGCCGACGTCGAGGTCCGGGCGCAGTCTGGGGCAACGCTCGACGAGATCTTCCGCGAGCTCTACGCCCACATCACCGAGCCCTCGCTTCGGATGGCGGCGCGCAGCACGGTCG
>JAKOTS010000121.1 GCA_029777095.1 Actinomycetes bacterium
GAGGCTCGGTAGACTGCTGGCATGGTGAGCATGGCCGAAGGCCTCGCGCGGTTGCGCGTCTTGGCCGAGTCTCCGGTCGTTGATGCGCTGGCGACCGCGTTCGCGGCAGCCGGGCACGAACTGGCAGTTGTCGGTGGTCCGGTGCGCGACGCGTTGCTTGGGCGCGACGTGCACGATCTTGACTTCACGACCGACGCAGACCCGAGCACGATCCTGCGCATCGTCACGCCGATCAGCACCGCGCAGTGGGACATCGGGCGCGCGTTCGGCACGATCGGTGCCCGCGTGCTCGGCGAGCAGGTCGAAATCACGACCTACCGTGCCGACAGCTATGACGGCGTGACGCGCAAGCCGACCGTCGAGTTTGGCACCAGCCTCGAACCCGATCTCGCGCGTCGCGACTTCACGATGAACGCGATGGCGCTGCGCGTGCCGCAGTTGCAACTGGTCGACCCCACGGGCGGGGTCGAAGACCTCCTCGCCGGGCGCCTTCGCACCCCCGGCGACCCGCACGTGAGCTTCGGCGACGACCCGCTGCGCATGCTCCGCGCCGCCCGGTTCGCGAGCCAGCTCGAGGTCGAGGTGGTCCCCGAGACCGTCGCCGCCATGGCCGAACTGCGCGAAACGCTCTCAATCGTCAGCCCCGAGCGCGTGCAGGGCGAGCTCGTGCGCCTCATGCAGACCGACGACCCGGTCCGTGGCATCCGTCTGCTCGTCGAGACCGGGCTGATGGCCGAATTTTTGCCCGAGGTGCCCGCCCTGCGCCTCGAGGTCGACGAGCACCACCACCACAAAGACGTCTATGAGCACTCGCTTACGGTGTTGCGCCAGGCGATTTCGCTCGAGAAGAGCAGACACCCGGATGCCGCTCCCGACGTCGCGCTTCGCATCGCGTCGCTCCTCCACGACATCGGCAAGCCGGCCACGCGGCGCCTTGAATCCGGCGGTGCGGTCACGTTCCACCACCACGACGTCAAGGGCGCCCGGCTTGCCCGCAAGCGCCTCCTCGCCCTGCGCTTCGACTCCGACACGATCTCGTCGGTCACGCAGCTGATCGAGCAGCACCTGCGCTTCTTCGGTTATGCCGAGGGCGCGTGGACTGACTCTGCCGTGCGCCGCTATGTGCGCGACGCGGGCGATGAGCTTGAGCGCCTGCACATCCTGACCCGGGCGGACGTGACGACCCGCAACAAGCGCAAGGCGTCCATGCTTGCAAAGGCATATGACGATATTGAGCGGCGCATCGTCGAACTGCAGGAGCAGGAAGAGCTCGGCGCCATGCGGCCCGCCCTCGACGGCAACCGCATTCAGGCACTGCTCGGCATCCCACCCGGGCGCGACGTCGGCGCGGCCTACAAGTTTCTACTCGAGGTACGCCTCGACGAGGGCGTCATCAGCGACGAAGAGGCCGAGGCGCGTCTGCGCGAGTGGTGGGCCGCCCGGGGGTAACGATGCGGGTGCCCGCGCGACTCGCGCTGAGCGCTACCGCAGGAAGCTACCCAACAACGTGGCCATCACTCCCGACTGCATGAGCCAAAACACCACCACGACGCCCACGACGATGAGGGTCGTGCGCCATCGAACTCCCTGCTTGAGTCTCCGGCCACTCGGCGCAACTCCGAGCGGTGGCGTCAGCGGTGCGGTGCCGGCGAAGGGCACTGTGGATGCCGCAGCCTGCGCCGCCGCGGCAAGCCCGGGAATGGGCGCCCCGACGCCGATGGCCGAGGCCGAGGCATCCGTCTGCAAACGTTCGTCGCGCCAGCGCGCCCACTGCGCGAGCTTGTCGAGGAGGGCCTGCACGGTCGCGAACAGCCACGCCCACGTTGCGGGATCGATGGTGACGGCGTCGCGCCCGACGTAGAGAAACAGCCAGTCGTCGACGATCTCGACGTCGAGGGCGGCCGCGTGGTCGATGAAGCGCGCCATGATGTCGGGGGTAAAGAGATAGAGGGCGTCGGTTTCGTAGCCGGCCGGGCAGTACAGCGAGAAGTGCTGATCGAAGTCACCCTCAAGGCTGAGCCGCTGCTGCTGGCCGAGCGCGACGGGCAGGTTGCTGCCGAGAAAGCTGTTGTTGCCCTTGGCATCGAGCACGATGTTGGGCAGCGGCACGTCGAGCTTGATCGCGACGTAGCCCCACCGGTGCGTGCTCTGATTCTTGCCTGACCCGGTGATGTAGGTGTAGTTCGCGAACTCGACAAATCTGGGCGCGGTGCCGCGCATCAGGTTGGTCGAGACGCGGTCGTGGCCCTGGCCGAAGATCATGCCCGGGAGGGCGGGGGCCTTCAGCTGCGGGATGTAGGTCAGCGCGTTCGCGGTGGCGAAGCGGGTGAGGCGGTACTCGCGGGTGCGCTTGGCGCGCTGGGCGCGGAAGAACAAGATCGGCGAGCCAACGGCGACGGCGAGGAAGAACGCGTACCCAAGGATCGTAGGCACCGAGACGCCGTCAGAATATCCGGAGCCCGAGACCGAGTTGAACAGCATCCCGATCATCGCCACCAGCACCCACATGAAGATGAGCGCGCCGACCGCGAGGATCGGTGCCACGATGACCCAGTACACGACGGTGCTCGCGCCGGCACGGCGGCCAGAAGTGCTGTGCGCGCGGGCCCACTCGCGCACACCCCGTGTGTCGACCGGTTCGGTCAGTGGGGTGGGGTCGAAGACGACGGGTGCGGTGGTGCTCATCGGTTGACTGTGTCTCCATCTGAGGTGAGGTTGGCGTGCTCGCGAAGCGGCAGCGCCTCGAGGCGGCCGTCGGCGCAGATCGCTGCGATGAGCGCCGATGACCCGCCCACAATCGTCGAGTCGTGGTCGATCTCGGTCACGAGCACCCAGGCCCGGTCTTCTGGCCACACGAGGCTCGGCGAGTGCGTGAACGCGGGCGAAGTGGCGTCGCGCCACGGCGCACGCTCGGGCCACGAGGCATCCGACAGTTCGGTGATGCCGCCCGTGAACAGCACGTGCGCGCGGTTTGGAAGTTCGAGGCGCGGGCCGCGCGAGATTTCGTCAGACAGGATGCCGGGGGTCCAGCGTTCCTTCGCGTACCCGTCGTTCCACGGGTTGTGGATGCTGCGGGCGAGCATCTCTTCGTGCGACGTGTAGGTGACGGGTTCGCCTGGCGACACGGTGAGCGAGGCGCTCGCCGACTGCGCGAGCATCGCGCCGAGCACACCGCCCCAGCCCTCCCAGATCGCGATGTGGCCGGCGTCGGGAGTGTCCGTGTAAAGCGCGAGGGTGGATGCCACGGCCGCAAGTGCCTCGGGCGCGAGCCTCCCCTGTTCGGGGTCGCCATAGCGCCAACCCTCCGCATCTTCGGCGTCGATGTGGCTGTAGGGGTCGTATCGGTGGATGAGTCGGTGCCACTGCGCCTCGGGGTGCAGGGTGGTGCCGAAGGTGCGGGCGACCTCACCCCAGCGCACGTGCTCGGTGTCGATCTCGGGAGCAGCGGCCGCGAAGGCGGCCCATTCGCGGCGGTGCTCGTCATGCGGGAGCGGCGGCCAGGCACGCCCAACCGGGCGATCTCGCGTTGCGGGGTGCAAGATCCGGGCGTATGCCTCGAAGCCCCGCGGCACCGTCATGTGCATTGTGTACGGGGGCTGCCACTGGGCATCAACGCGCTCGCGAAGCCAGTCGCCGGCCGCCACATCAGAAGTCCACTGCATCCGGCAACCCTACTTCGCCGTGCTTTGGACGCTTCTTCTCCCGCTCCTTCGCCGGCCCCTTTGCCCGCTCCTTCGCCCGTCGTCGAGGGGCCGATTTGAGCCGTGGTCAGGCACTGTTGCTTGGAGGTTGCGTTCGCAATGGGGCGCGGCATCCGCTACTCTTGGAAGGTTGCTTTGGTCACCGCGTCATCTCGCGGCGCCCGGGCACGTGCACACACCCTCCTGTTTCCTGGAAATCCCCGGAAACCGTTCTAGTCCGAAGGAGGTGGGTTAGTGACGCACCAGTATGAACTCATGGTCATCCTTGATCCCGAGATTGATGAGCGCACCGTTGCTCCCAGTCTCGACAAGTTCCTGACTGTTATTACCAAGGCTGGCGGCTCGATCGACAAGGTCGACATTTGGGGCCGTCGTCGCCTGGCTTACGAGATCCAGAAGAAGACCGAAGGCATCTACGCCGTCGTCAACTTCACGGCGACTCCCGAAGCAACCACCGAGCTCGACCGCCAGCTGAAGCTCAGCGAGGCAGTCATGCGCACGAAGGTGCTCCGCGCTGAAGAAGGATTCGCACAGGTTGCTGCCGAGGCACAGCGTGCCGAGGAGAAGGCTGCTCGCAAGGCTGCCAACCCCGGCAAGGCGACGGCTCCTGCCGCTGCCGTTGCTGCTGCTGCAACCGAGGCTCCCGCCGCAGCTGACGCTGAGGCTCCCGCCGCGAAGGACGCGTAACGCAAATGGCCGGCGAAACCGTCATCACCGTCGTGGGTAACCTCACGGCCGACCCCGAACTGCGTTACACGCAGGGTGGGCTGCCGGTGGCGAACTTCACCATCGCTTCGACCCCCCGCAACTTCGACCGTCAGTCGAACGAGTGGAAAGACGGCGAGGCCCTCTTCCTGCGTGCGAGCGTATGGCGTGATTTTGCTGAGCACGTTGCGGGCTCGCTGACCAAGGGTATGCGCGTCATTGCGACGGGCCGCCTGCGTCAGCGCAGCTACGAGACGCGCGAGGGCGAAAAGCGCACTGCGTTCGAGCTCGAGATCGACGAAATCGGCCCCTCACTGCGCTACGCGACCGCTCAGGTCACGCGTGCCGCATCGAGCGGTGGCGGTGGGCGCGGTCAGGGTGGTCAAAACCAGGTCGCTGACGAGCCGTGGGCCGCTTCCGGCCCCGCGAGCTCCGGCGGCGGTGACGCGTGGAACACTCCAGGCGCCACCTACGGTGACGACACCCCCTTCTGATCTCACATTGATATTGCGGATGCCTCGGCTCGAAGCATCCGCCACTTGAAAAGGACACAACCATGGCTGGAAAGTCGAGCGGCGACCGCCGCAAGCCGATCCGCGGCAAGGGTGCGAAGAACGCAGCCCCCGCGAAGGCGATTCGTGTCGGCGTCATTGACTACAAGGACGTCCCCACGCTTCGCAAGTTCATCTCCGAGCGCGGGAAGATCCGCGCGCGCCGCATCACGGGCGTTTCGGTTCAGGAACAGCGTCTCATCGCACGGGCAGTCAAGAACGCCCGCGAAATGGCATTGCTCCCCTACTCCGGCGCTGGCCGGTAAGGGGCGTCTGACATGTCGAAGCTGATTCTTACGAACGAGGTTGCCGGACTCGGCAGCGCCGGAGACGTCATCGAGGTCAAGAACGGGTACGCCCGTAACTACCTCGTGCCCCAGGGTTACGCCGTGGTGTGGAGCCGCGGCGGCGAGAAGCAGGTTGCGCAGATCCGCGCGGCCCGCGACGCCCGCATCATCCACGTGCTCGAAGACGCGCAGGCCCTCAAGGCTGCGCTCGAAGGCACCAAGGTCAAGCTGGCCATCAAGGCCGGCGCTGAAGGCCGTCTGTTCGGTTCGGTCAAGCCCGGCGACGTCGCAGACGCCGTCAAGGCTGCCGGCCTTGGCGAGCTCGACAAGCGCAAGGTGCACATCACCACGCCGATCAAGGTTGTGGGCGACCACGAGGCAACCATTCGTCTGCACGACGAAGTTGTCGCAGTGATCAAGCTGCAGGTGGTTGCAGCCAAGTAGTTGCAACCGGCGTCGCAAGACGCGACACAGATGGCGCGAGGCTTCGGCTCCGCGCCATCTGTCGTTTCTGCACCGTCGTTTGTTGTGTTTCTGGGCGTGTCGCCCGCCCTCCAAAGTTCACCCGGTAAATCTGTGAAAAACGCTTGTATCCGGGCGCGATTTGTGCCCGCTCTCCACATCTCAGGGAACCTTAAACAAAAACTTTAACCACAGCTCTACTCACAGGGTGTGGAAAAGAAAAGCCCTGGTCGAACTATTAAAAGTTGGTGAGCCTTCGCGGGGTTTCAACAGTTATCCACAGTGGTTACTCACAGGGTTTGCGGCGTTTCGCCGGAATACTCCACAGAGTTATCCACAGGCAGAGTTGCGGGTGGTTGAGCCTGTGCATAACGTGGGGAAGCGTCTCGGTGAGGGTTCTCCTCTGAGATGCCGTCTTCCCCGATGTCCGGGGTATCTGATGTGATGCGACCCGGTGCACAACACCCCGCGCACGCCAGTGTGAAGGGTCCGGTGCACAACCGGACGAGAGGGGAGTAGCTGCGTGTCGGTTGCCGATTTGGGAATCACAGACGAGCGCATGGGTGGTCCAGCCCGCGGCTCAGAACGTACGCCTCCGCACGACATGCTCGCCGAGCAAAGTGCCCTCGGTGGCATGCTCCTGTCGAAGGATGCTGTTGCCGATGTCATCGAGTCGGTCAAGGGCATCGACTTCTACATCCCCAAGCACGAGGTCATCTTCGAGGCCCTGCTCACGTTGTACTCGCACGGCGAGCCCACCGACGTTGTCACCGTCACCGACGAGCTCATCAAGACCGGTGAGCTCTCGCGTGCCGGCGGCGCCGAATACCTCCACACGCTCACCTCGATCGTGCCGACGGCGGCCAACGCCGGGTACTACGCGCAGATCGTCGCCGAACGTGCGATGCTGCGCCGCCTTGTCGAGGCCGGCACCCGCATCGTCCAGATGGGCTACTCGGGCCAGGGCGAGGCGCTCGACCTCGTCAACAACGCCCAGGCCGAGATCTATGGCATCACCGGCAACGATGCGGCCGAAGACTACGTACCGCTGACCATCGCGGTCGACGCGGCGGTTGACGAGATCGAAGCTGCACGTGGGCGCGATGGCCAGATGACCGGCATCCCCACTGGCTTCTCGGGTCTTGACCAGCTCACCAACGGTCTGCACCCGGGCCAAATGATTATCATCGCCGCGCGCCCTGCGATGGGTAAGTCGACGCTCGCGCTCGACATCGCCCGCGCCGCCGCGATCAAGCACGACATGCCGACGATCTTCTTCTCGCTCGAGATGGGGCGCAGCGAGATTGCGATGCGCCTGATGAGCGCCGAGGGTGCGATCCCGCTGCAGAACATGCGTAAGGGCTCGCTCGACCAGCGCGACTGGACCACAATCGCGGCAGTGCGAGGGCGCATCAACGACGCGCCGCTTTACATCGACGACAGCCCGAACATGACCCTGGTCGAGATCCGCGCCAAATGCCGTCGTCTCAAGCAGCGCGTGGGCCTCAAGATGGTGGTCATCGACTACCTCCAGCTCATGACCAGCGGCAAGCGCGTCGAGTCGCGCCAGCAAGAGGTCTCTGAGTTCTCGCGTGCCCTCAAGCTCCTCGCGAAAGAGCTCGGCGTGCCAGTGATCGCGCTGTCACAGCTGAACCGTGGCCCCGAGCAGCGTGCCGACAAGAAGCCCGCGCTCTCCGACCTCCGCGAGTCGGGCTCGATCGAGCAAGACGCCGACATGGTGGTGCTCCTGCACCGCGAGTCGGCGTACGAGCGCGACAGCCCGCGCGCCGGCGAGGCCGACCTGATCGTGGCAAAGCACCGCAACGGCCCCACCGACACGATCACCGTGGCCTTCCAGGGTCACTTCTCGCGGTTTACCGATATGGCGCCGGAGGTTTAGGGGCGGTT
>JAKOTS010000124.1 GCA_029777095.1 Actinomycetes bacterium
AGTTCCTTGGCGATGGGCACGCCGATCAGCGCCATCGAGTCGAGCTCGGGCGCGAGGGGCGAGCTGTCAAGAACGCCCACGACGCTGAACTGCTGGTTGCCGAGCCAGACGAGCGCGCCCGCCTCCTGGATGCCCAGGCGTTCGGCGGCCGTGCGCCCGAGCACGACGGTCGGAAACTGCGCCGTGGCCTCGTTGAGCCACAACCCCGAGAGCATCGTCGAGCCGGTCGCCGCGAGCAGTTCGGGATCAGCGGCGGCCACCGTCAGCCCACCCGTTCGAGACTTCTCGATCTCGGCGTTGCGATACACAAAGATGTCTTCCAGCGTCGCGGTCGACCCGGCGAACTGCACGCCGGGAATCCGGCGAATCGACGCCAGCGCGTTCTCTGGCAGCGGCACCTCGGTGCCCATCAGGTCGGTGCCACCCGCAACGGTCAGCAGATTCGTGCCGAGCGACGCCAGCTTGTCTTTAATCAACGCTTGGCTCGACGTCGAGATGCCGATCACTGAGATCATCGCGGCGATGCCGATCGCGATGCCCAGCGACGACAGCACCGCCCGCATGGGCCGGGCACGCAGCCCGTGAAAGCCGAGCGCGAGCAGGTCGCCGAAGCGGAGTTTTGAACGCGGTGGCTTGGATACCGCAGCCTGAGGTACGTCTTGCGTACCCGCACTCGTGCCTGCGCCTGTGGCCGTGGCTTCGCCGACGCTCATGCCGAGGCCTCTCTTTCGTCTGAAATGATCTCGCCGTCACGGAGGTACACCCGACGCGGCATTTGGGCTGCAAGCTCGTTGTCGTGTGTGATGACGACGACGGTGGTGCCGGAGGCGTGCAGGGAGCGAAGAATCTCCATCACGCCCGCGCCCGATTTGGTGTCGAGGCTGCCGGTGGGCTCGTCGGCGAGCAGCAGGCGCGGTTCGCCGACGACGGCGCGGGCGATCGCGACGCGCTGTCGCTCGCCGCCCGAGAGCTGCCGTGGATGGTGGCTCAGGCGTTGCCCGAGGCCCACGCGTTCGAGCGCGACCTGTGCGCGGGCGCGGCGCTGGCGTGCCGGCATCCCGGTGTAAAGCAGCCCAGTTGCCACGTTGTCGAGCGCTGTCACCCCGTCGGAGAGGTGAAACTGCTGGAAGATAAATCCGATTGTGTAGGCCCGAAGCGCCGAGAGTTCGGCGTCGTTCATGCGCATCACATCGTTGCCAGCAATGCGGGTTGCACCCTCGGAGGCGCGGTCGAGCGAGCCGATGATGTTGAGCATGGTCGACTTGCCGCTGCCACTGGGCCCGACGATCGCGAGCAGTTCGCCCTCGTCGATGGTGAGGTCGACGCTGTTCAGGGCCACCGTCGGCGGTGAGCCGTAGCTGCGCGTCACGCCGCGGAGCTCAACGATGGGGGCGGTCATTTGGCCACCACGATCGTGTCGCCCTCGGCGAGGTCGCCGCCGGTGACCGAAACGAAGCCGCTGGCAAACGCGCCCAGCTCAACGGTGACGAGCTTGCGCGGCGCGGGGCTGCCCTTCTTCGTGCCGTCTGCCGGCGCCTTGCCCTTCACCACCTCAACGGCGAACCCGCCGCCGGGCTGCGCAAGCAGCGCCGACACGGGCACGAGCAGGGTGTCGGTGGCCTTCACCTGCGTGAGCATGATGCTGACAGAGACGTTGTCGAGCGACGCGCCCGCTTCGGGGTCGTTCAGCGTGAGCGTCACGGGATTCTTCAACGACTTGCCGCTGCTGCCTTCCTTCTCAACCGGCGCACCCACGCCGGTGATGGTGCCCTCGGTGGCAACGCCACCCGGCAGCATCACGGTTACGACCGCGCCGACCTCGGCGAGGCTCTGCTGCGCGGTGTCGATGAACGCCTGCACCTCCTTGGTAGTGCTGGTGACAGAGATGAGGTCGGGGCCCGCCGCGGCACCAATCTCGACCTTCGGGCCCTGCACACGCAGCTCCGTCGGGGAGAAAACCACGCGCCCCAGATCGATCGATCCGGTCCTCTCCATGCCGAGTGATTTCTGCCAATTCTGGATGGCGCTGGTCGTGTTCCAGTCAAACTTTTCGTCTGGCGTGCGGTCGAAGAATCCGAGCGCCTGGAGGTTGTTCTCGAGCTGGAGCACGTCGCGGCCATTGCTCATGCCCGCATCAAACCCGCGCCAGACCGGGAGCTCGCCGAGCATCAGAATCACCGGGTTGTCATCGATACGGAAGAGCTCTTGGCCCCTGGCGATCACCGTGCCACCACCGGGCAGCGCGGTGACCGTGCCGCTCAGCGAGGTGCCGAGCTCGTGCGGTGAACCGTAGGCGAGTTTGCCCTGGGCGCGCACATCTTCGCTCAGGTCGCCGCGGGTCACCTGCACGGTTTCGACATCCACCGGGTTGGGGCCGGCCGATGCCGGGGCTGGCGGCTGCGCGAGGAAGATCCCGCCCACCACCGCGGCCACGGCCACGACGGCGATCGACGAGATCACGATTGCGCGGCGCGCGTGGCGCGGTTTCTTGGGCGCGGGCGCGTCGCTCAGTGCGTCGGCGGCGCTGTCTTCAGACGCCGCGCGGTCGGCGCTGGCTTTGGTCACCGGGGGAGTGGCTGGCATGTCGATGCTCACTTGTTGCTCGGCAGGTCGTAGGCGAGCTGGGTGCACGTGTCGACGTCATCGGGGTTGATCTCGGGGCCGAACGCCCCGGTCATGCCCGAGCCCTTGACGGGGTCTGGGTAGTCGTAGCCGGCCTCGCGCATGCACTTGGCGAAGATCAGCTGCGCCTCAAAGGTCTCTTCTGCGGTGGGGAGGCTCGCGTCGATCGGTGCCTCGCCGACCGTGTCGCTGCATCCCGCATATGCCTTGTCAAAGGCGACCATGTCGATCTGCGACATGTCGATCGACGCGCTGCTGCCGTCATTCTCCGACATCGCCACGAGATCGAAGCCCGCATCGAGCATGCAATCATCCATGTTCTGGCGCCAATCGAGCATTGAGGTCTCGTAGTCGCCGTCGGTCTTGAGCTCGTCGGGTGCGGGTGTGGGTGCGCAGGCGGCAAGTCCGAAGAGCAACGTGGCACCCGCCAACACGGTGAGGGTCTTGCCGAGTGAGCGGCGGAGGGGGCTGGTGCGAGTCATTGAAGGCATGTCATTTCCTGGTGTCGCTTCACCCGGCCGGTTGACCGGGCAAGTACTACTGAACCAGGGCGGGGGTTACGAGCCGGTAAAGCGCCGCACTTACCTTTTGCCAACCTTTGATCTGCTTAGCTTCATGCAGCGGCGGGTAGCTGCGATGACTTGAGGGGGCGACGCGCGTGAGAGTACTCATCGTGGAAGACGAGGAGTTTCTCGCGGAGGCGATTCGTGCCCGTTTAGAAATGGATGCGATTGCCGCCGACGTCGTGGCAGACGGCGACGCCGCGCTCGCCGCGGT
>JAKOTS010000001.1 GCA_029777095.1 Actinomycetes bacterium
CACCCCGAGTCGATCCTCAGCGAGAGTGGCCACGACCTGTTGAAGAACTTCCTTGAGGAGCACGCCAAATGAAGCCCCAGGACGCCCTGGCACGGGTCATCGAACACCGCGAGATTTTTCACGATGAAATGATCTCCCTGATGCGTCAGATCATGGGCGGCGAAGTGACACCGGTCATGATCGCCGCGATCATCGTCGGCCTGCGCGTGAAAAAGGAAACGATCGGCGAAATCTCGGCCGCCGCGCAGGTCATGCGCGAACTGTCGACCAAGGTGCTGGTCGGCGACCGCACCCGCCTGGTGGACACCTGTGGCACGGGTGGTGACGGCGCACAAACCTTCAACATCTCGACCGCCGCGATGTTCGTCGCCGCGGCGGCTGGCGCACGCGTCGCCAAACATGGTGGCCGTTCGGTTTCTTCGCAGTCCGGCAGCGCCGACGTGCTCGAAGCCCTCGGCGTGAATATCAACCTGACGCCGGCGCAGGTCGGCGCGAGCATCGATGAAGTGGGCATCGGCTTCATGTTTGCCCCCAATCATCACAGCGCCATGAAGCACGCCGCGCCGGTACGGCGCGAACTGGGCGTGCGTACCCTGTTCAACATCCTCGGGCCGCTGACCAACCCGGCCAACGCGGCCAATCAGGTCCTCGGCGTCTTCCACCCCGATCTGGTCGGTATCCAGGTACGCGTGCTGCAGCGGCTCGGCAGTTCGCACGCGCTCTCGGTCTACGGCCGGGAAGGTCTCGACGAAATCTCGATCTCCGGCGAAACGCTGGTCGGCGAACTGAAGGACGGCCGCGTCGAGGAATACGCGATCCACCCCGAGCAGTTCAACCTGCCGGTACACGACCCGCGCGTTCTGCGGGTGGCCAACGTCGAGGAATCGAAAGCCATGTTGCTTGGCGCGCTCGAAAACACGGGCGGTGCCGCACGCGACATCGTCGCGCTCAATGCCGGCGCCAGCATCTACGTGAGCGGTCTGGCCAACACCCTGGCCGATGGCGT
>JAKOTS010000003.1 GCA_029777095.1 Actinomycetes bacterium
GGCTCTTCGGAATCAAGGGTGTAGCGAGGGTCTGAAACCTCCGGCCTCGAGCAGGCTCCTGGCTGTGTAGTTCGCGAGGTTGCGGAAGCCGAGCGCGGAGCCGCGGAGATGCTCGAGTCGGCCGTTGATCGCCTCTGTCGGACCGTTGCTCGTGCCGGGCAGGTCGAAGAACGCGAGGACGTCCGCGGCGCGCTGCTTCAACGTCCGACCGAGCCGGCGAATCTCGGCCAGCATCGCGGGGACGCCACTGCTGACGGAATCGATCACCGACCGCATCATCTCCTTCGCCTTCTTCTTGTCGGGTTCGCGGTAGGCGGCGACGATGCGCTGGTAGATGCCCCAGGTCGCTTCGACCTCGACGTGCTCCTCGACCGCGAACACCGCGTCCAGCCGTGCAGTCTGCTTCTCGGTGAGGAAGCTCACGCCGGTGTGGAGGGTGCGGCGGACCCCGTAGAGCGGGTCCCCGGCGTGACCGCGGTGCCCGAGAGTGTCCTGCTGAACCCTCTGCCGGGTCCGGTCCAGGGCGTCACCGGCGAGCCGGACGACATGGAACGGATCCATCACCGGGACCGCGTCGGGGAGTTCCTCGGACGCGGCGGTCTTGAACCCACTGAACCCATCCATCGCGACCACTTCGATCTGCTTCGACCACTCCTTGGGCCGGGCGGCGAGCCACTGCTTGAACACCGCCTTCGACCGACCCTCGACCATGTCCAGCAGCCGTGCGGGACCTGTCTTGTTGCGGGCGGGCGTGAGGTCGATGATCACGGTCACGTACTTGTCACCGAACCGGGTGTGACGCCAGACGTGCTCGTCGACGCCGATCGTGGTGACGCCGTCGAACCTGGCCGGATCGTCGATCAGCCGCCGCTTGCCCTCGGCGAGGATCGCGGTGTTCGCGGTGTGCCACGACACCCCCAGGCCTGCCGCGGCGCGGGAGACGGTGAGGTGGTCGACCACGATCGCCTTCAGCGCCCACCCGACCCCGCCGCGGGAGATCTTCGCCCGCGGCGCCGCCGCGTTCGTCGTGTCCTGCCGCCAGGTGCGGCGGCAGTGGCCGCACCGGTAGCGGCGCACCCGCACCAGCAGCGTCGTGGGCCGGTGACCGAACGGCTCGTGCGCGAGCGGACGCGTCACGGTGTCGCGCGGCACGCCCTCGGCGCCACACTTCCGACACCACGGGTCATCGTCAACGACGCGGCACTCGAGTACCGCCCGGTCGGGCTCGATCAACTGGCCGATGGCTTCGAGGCCGAGCTCATCGAGACGGCAGAACGTGGTGAGGTCAGGGGTCGCGAACGTAGGGTGGCGCAAGTCGAGGTCTTCCGGCAGATGGGCAGTGTGAGAACTTCCATCCTGGAAGACCTCGACGTCTATCCGCGAACCAGCCGCCGACCCTCGACTACACCCTCAACTGCGAAGAGCCAAAAAACCGTAAACGGGAACTTTCAGGCAAGCAAAAAGCCCGGCTACTTCGTGAATTGATTCGTGTCTCTCCGAAGTTAGTCCGAGCTTTAGCTTTTCTGTTAGTAGCCATAGCAAGCGTTTGCTGGCTGTAGCCTCCCTGAAACTCAGGGGAGCCATTCACGTTGGCGCGTGGGTGGCT
>JAKOTS010000013.1 GCA_029777095.1 Actinomycetes bacterium
GAAAATGCGCGACAACTTTCGGCTGTGTATTCGGGAGACCCCGGCGTCGCTGTCGCACTGCTGATGAACTTTGTGGTGTTGGGTGCGGGCGAGGCGCTCTGGCTGCCCGCGGGCAATATGCACGCCTATATGTCGGGGCTCGGGGTCGAGTTGATGGCCGCCAGCGACAACGTGTTGCGCGGCGGCCTCACGCCGAAACACGTCGACGTTGACGAGTTGTTGCACGTGCTCGACACGCACACGCTCGTGCATCCGAGGCTTCTTCCCACGCCCGGCACGCACCCAGAGATTGACCATTTTGCCCCGGGAATTCGCGACTTTGAGCTGGTGCGCGTTCGCGCCGGCGCTGCGCGCGTGCCGGTCACGCTCCGTGGCACCGCGCTGGCGCTCGCGACCGAAGGCGTGCTTGCCGTCGAGGCGGGCGACGGCACTGTGGCGCGCCTGAGGGCGGGCGAGGCGCTGCTGATCACGAGCGAAACGCTGGTGCACGTGTCGGGGCCGGGCGAGCTATTCGTGGCGCACGCGGGGGCCTGAGTCATCCACCGCTCGTCTCATTCGCGAGACACGCCGCGCGTCATAAACGTTCAATCGTGTGTTGAGGGTTTAATGCACGCGGCTTGACCTGAGCGAACTACACCTGTGTAATTACTTGTGGGCACCGCGTGGTGTCCTTCGTTGGGGGGAGAGAGGCGATATGACGGTTGTGGGATATCGTTCAGGCGTTCCCGAGGATTGGTTTATCGATCCCGTACAGCTTGGCGTGCCAGGAGTACGACGTGCGGACCCTGGCGAAGATGAAGGACAGCTTTCTTGGCAGACGGATGCGCTGTGTGCGCAGACAGACCCCGAGGCATTTTTTCCCGAAAAGGGCGGGTCGACGCGCGATGCAAAGCGCATCTGCACGACCTGCGAGGTGCGAACCGAGTGCCTCGAATACGCGCTGCAAAATGACGAACGATTTGGCATCTGGGGCGGGCTCAGCGAGCGCGAACGCCGGAAACTGAAGCAGCGCGCATAGTTCTTGGCCGTGCGCGCGGGCCCGCATTGCGATGAAGCAATGCAGAGCCCGAGGCGAGCGGCATGGATGGCCTGTTGTACGGCGCGCCCCGTCGAATCATGTGCGGGGCGCGCTTAGGCTTTTTACGCTATGCCATCCCGAGTTCATGCCATCCTTGTGGCGCGTGATCACGCGCAACACTTGCGGCGCACGCTGACTGCGCTGAAGGCGCAAACCACGCCCCCAGACATGCTCACGATTGTGTTGCTCGGGCGTGATGAGCAGGTGCGCGCGGTGGCCGCGGAATCCGGAGCCGACGCTGTGATCGCGGCGCCCGATGGCACCTCGTTCGCCAAGGCGGTCGGCCTCGCAGCGCGGCGCACGTCCGAGGGAGCGCACGTCTGGCTCCTCGCCCAAGACACTGCGCCCGAACCGCAGGCGCTCGAGCGGCTCGCCGGCGGCCTCGAGCTCGCACCATCGGTGTGGGTGACCGGGCCGAAGCTCGTGCGATGGCATGCGCCAGAAAAAATTGTCTCGCTGGGCGTCACGCTCACCACCCGCGGCCGCGCATTTGAGCAGGCCGAGGGCGAGCGCGATCAGGGCCAGCACGACGGCATGAGCGATGTGCTCGGGGTCGATGTGCGCGGCGTCCTCGTGCGCGCCGAGGCTTGGAGCGCGCTCGCCGGGCCGGATCCCGCGCTCGCGGGTGCCGATGAGGGGCTCGACCTAGGTATTCGGTCGCGGCTGGCAGGCGGCCGCGTCAGCGTGCAGCCGCTCGCTCGCGTCGCCGTTGCGGGCGATGGCGTGGCTGGGCTCCCCGATCCGACGCACCCCGGTGGCCGCGCTCGCCGCGCCTACGCCGAGCGCACCGCGCTGCTGCATCGCAGGCTGACCTTCGCGCGCATCGTGCCGCTCGTCCTCTGGTGGCTCGCGATTCTTCCGGTCGCGCTCCTGCGCACCGTGTCGCTGACCGTGCGCAAGACGCCCGGCAAGATTCTTCCTGAGTGGGGCGCGGCGCTCACCGTGCTGGTGCGCTGGGGCGCCCTGCATCGTTCGCGGCAGCGGGTCGCACGCACGCGCACACAGTCGTGGGCCGCGCTCGCGCCACTGCGCATGAGCGAGGGCGAGCTGCGCCGCGAGATGGCGCTGCGGTCGGACGAACCCGCCGAGACCGAGGTCGATCACACTGAGCTGCGGTTCTTCACCGGCGGCGGAGCGTGGCTGGTGCTGGCCGGGGTCGTCGTGTCTGTGCTCGTGTTCACGCCGTTGCTCGCGTGGACGACCCTTGGCGGTGGCGCGCTTCTTCCCCTCAACCACACGGTGGCTGGGCTCTGGGCGGAGGCCGCGTACGGTATTCGCCACGCGGGTCTTGGCACCATCGGCGCCGCCGACCCGTTTGCGGCCGTCGTCGCGCTGATCGGCACGTTCACCTGGTGGGCGCCCTCGCAGGCGATGGTCGTGCTTTGGGTGCTCGCTCTGCCGCTCGCGCTGCTGGGCGGGTGGTTCGCGGCAACCCGGGTCACCGATCGCGCCGGACTTCGGATTATCGCGGCCATCGCGTGGGCCCTCGCCCCCACCTTCTTGCTCTCGCTGCAACAGGGCCGGCCGACCGGCGTCATTGTGCATCTTCTCCTCCCGTGGCTCTTCGCCGTGGGCGCGGTCGCGTTCCGTTCGTGGGGCGCTGCCGGCGCGGCATCCCTCCTTCTTATCGCCGTGTTGGCATGTGCGCCGGTGCTCGCGCTGCCACTCGCCGTGCTCTGGATCGTGGCGATCGTGCTCGGGCGCCGCGGCATTGCCCGGCTGCTCTGGCTGCCCGTGCCGGCGCTGGTGGTCTTCGCTCCGCTGATCTGGCAGCGCGGCTTCGTCGAAGCGCGGTGGTGGGGTCTGCTTGCCGACCCCGGTGCCGTGTGGGCGGGCCCGCGCGCGGGGGTGGATGCCTCAGCCCGAGCGGCCGTCGCCGCAGGGTTTGCCGACGGCGGCGACGCCGGTTGGTCGGCGATGTTCGCATCGCTCGGCTGGCAGGGCGGCACGCTTGTGGCGTTCGTCCTTGTCGCACCGCTCGCCGTGTTGGCGTTGCTGTCACTGCTCACCCCCCGCATTGGTGCCGCCGCGGTGCTGGTTGGGACGGCGTTGCTGGGCGTCGGGACCGCGCTTGGCGCGACGCTGCTGTTTGTGCAGGCGGTGGGCGAGGAATCCATCGCCCTCTGGCCAGGCGCGGGAGCAAGCCTTGCCTGGCTTGGTGCAATCGGTGCCGCGATGGTTGCTGTGCAGGGCTTCGGCGGAACGTCATGGCGCCCCCGCCTGTGGTGGGCCGCGGGGATCGTTGCGGTCAGCGCCATTGTGCTCGCCGCCCCGACCCTTGCCTCGCTCGCTCGCGGCGAATCGCACCTGACAAATGGCCCGGGCAGCACGTTGCCGGCATATGTTGCGGTCGCCGGCGTCGACGACCCGGGTACGCGCACGCTGGTCTTGACGCCGCAGCCCGACGGCGGCGTGGCGGCACGCATTGTGTGGGGCGCGAGCGAGACGCTCGGTGGCCAATCGACTGCGACATCGACGGCACGGGATGCCAGTGACGCAGACCGGCACATCGCCGAACTCGCCGCAAACCTTGTCGCGCCGAGCGGTGCCGATGTCGCCGCACTGCTCGATGAATCAGCCGTGTCATTCGTGCTCCTCGTCGATGGCAACAGCGCCGGCGCTACCGAGGTGCTCACCGATGTTGCGCGCATGCGCACGCTGGCCGCTGCCACCGCGATGGATCAAGCGCCGGGTCTCGTGAGCGTCGGCAGCACCTCACGCGGCGACCTGTGGCGTGTCGAGGGCGTTGCGCCGCCGGCGATCGGCACCGCGCCGAACGCCGCCGGCACGATCGTCACCGTGCAGCTGATTGCGGTTGCGATCGCGGTGTTGCTGGCGCTGCCGACCGCCGCCTCGCGGCGCGCGGGCCGCCGCTGGCCCCACCTGCTCGTGGGTCCAAGTTCGAGAGAAGGCCAGGCATGACCCGATCACGCGCATTTTCGGCCGCGTCGCTGGGCGCCCGGTTACTTGTCGGCGCCTCGGCCGCTGTCGGCGCGGTCGCGCTGGTGTCGGTGGCAGTGTTCACCCCCTGGGTGCCGCTGACGGCGACACCGCTCGCGATCGACGAACGCCCCGCCGCCGCCGACGTGACGCTTGCGTGTGCCGGCGGCATCCTAATCGCGGGGCGCACGAGCGCCGATGCGTCGGTGATCGACGTTGCGGCTGGGGCCGACACGACGGCCGGAGTGGCCAGCGGTGGTGGCTCCGATGGTGCCGGTGCCGCGGCTGCTGCTCCCGAGCCCACGACGCTCGGCGCGCCCGATGTGCGGGGCGACGCCGGCGCGCGCAGCTACCGGCTCGCGCCACACGACGATGCACCGGCGAGGCTCGCCGCCGCCCAGGCGAGCTCAGTCGAAGCCGAAGATATTCGAGGACTGGCCGCCGCCGCGTGCACGCCGCCGCTGAGCGAATCCTGGCTCGTCGGTGGTGCGACGACGACCGGCCGTTCAGGCCTCGTGCAGCTGAGCAACCCGAGCGATGCGGCCGCGACCGTGTCGTTGGTGGTGTTTACGGCGGCGGGGGCATCCAATGCCGATGGCGAAACCGGCACCGTGATCGTGGTGCCGCCGCGTGCGCAGCGTGTGGTCTCGCTCGCCGGGCTTGCCCCCCTGGCCGACAACCCCGTGGTGCGCGTCACCGCGCAGGGTGCGCCCGTCGCCGCAACGCTGCAGTCGAGCCGAATTCGTACGATTACGCCCTCGGGTGCCGATGTGCAGACGTCGATCGCACTGCCCGCGCAGAGACAGGTGATTGCCGGGATTCTCGTGCCCCAGCGGCCCGAAGATGACGCCGAAGATAGCGTGACGACGGTCGTGCGCCTGCTGTCGCCGGCGGCCGCGGGCGAAGCGATCGTGACGGTGACCGCGACGGGTCAGGATGCCCCGGCCCTCGCCCCGATCAGCGTGCCGATGGAAGCGGGGGTTCCCGTCGACGTCGAGGTGCCCGGGCTTGCGGCAGGCGGGTACTCGATCACCGTCGTCGGTACGACGCCGGTCGTGGCCGCCGCCTGGCAAGCCACGCAGGCGGGCTCGGGCGGCGACTACGCCTGGCACGCGGCGGCGCCGGCGATTGGCGTGCCGAGCCAGTTCGCTGTGGCAAGCGGTGCGACCTCGACGCTCTCGCTCGTGAACGGTCGCACCGAAGCGGCGACGGTGACGGTGCTGCAACCGAACGGTGTGCCGGTTGAGGTGTCGGTGCCGGCCAGTGGTTCGGCGACGCTCGCGCTGCCTGGTGTTGGCGTCTACTCGCTCGACCCGGGCGACGGCGCGGTGCACGCGATGGTGTCAGTTGCCGGTCCCAGCTTGAACGCGGCGTACCCGGTCTGGTCGGCGGAGGCGTTGAACGACGCTGTGCGGGTGTATCCGTAGGGGAGTGCTTCCGCACCTGTGCGGGTGTATCCGTAGGGAGTGCTGAGCGCTTCCGCGCCTAAAAGTGGAAGTGGTCGCGGCCGAGATCCCACGGGTCGCGGCCGAGATACTCGGCGCTCGCGCGGAACACGCAGGCCTCGATTCCCATGCGGCGGTGAAGCTCGTCGTTGCGGTGCAACCGGGCGAGGCGCTCGATCGGCAGGCGGTAGAGCACGATCCGCTTCTGTGCCGTGCTGGTCCACCAGCGGGGAACGCCCTGCGGGTCGTCAGGCGCAGGCAAATGCTCGGGCATCGCGCCGATCTCGTACCGCACCTCGATGAGTGCGGGCCAGGCGGAGCGGAGGAACTCGGCGGCACCGCTCACCGCGATCTCAAACCGGTCGAACCGGCCGTCGAGCGGGGGAAGCGGGGGGCGGACGACCTCGCTGCGGCCCACCCGGCCGTGCCGTCCGTGGCGTGTTGGACGCCGAGGAGTGGTGTCGGGGACGTGAGTCGCCCTGCCCCAAAGTCTTGCCATGAGCCAAGTCTAGGTCAGGGCTCGGCGGGGCGACGCGGGCAGTGTCAGTGCCGTCGAATAGTCTGGCGGTGATGTTGCAACGACTGTGTTCCAAAGTCGCGTGCGCCCGTGAGGCGGTCGCGACGTTGACCTATGACTATGGCGACCAGATGGCCGTGCTTGGTCCGCTTGGGGTGCAAGAACCCCACGCGCACGATCTCTGCGCGATCCACGCGGAACGCATGTCGGCACCGAAGGGGTGGCAGGTCGTTCGGCACGCCACCATGAAAGGAATTTCATGAGTGTGTGGCGCAAATGGGTCCTCCCGATTCTGAGCCTGATTGTGTTCGGTGCAATCGCTGCGAGCCTGGTCAAGGTCGCATTCTTCCCCGATGAGTCGACCTCGGCTGAGCAACCGACGAGCCAGATCGCCGATCCCGTCGTGCCGGTCGAGCGCGGTTCGATCGCCAGTGCATTGGATGTCGCGGGCACGGTCGCGCGCGACGCCGCAGTGCCATTGCGCGCAGACGTCGATGGCACCGTCGTCGAGGCCCTCGTCGCCGATGGCCAGCGCGTTGAGGCCGGCCAGGTGCTGTTCCGCGTGAAGACAGACGATCCGGTGCGCACCATCAATCTTGTTGCGCCCTTTGCGGGCGACCTCAGCGAGGTTGCGCTCGTGAAAAACCAGCGGGCCTCCGTCGGCATTGAATACGCGAAGCTCACCCCGCTGACCTTCCACGTGCTCGGCACGATCGAGCCGGTTCAGCTCTATCGCCTCATCAACGCGCCTACCGATGCATCCATTTCGATCACCGGCGGCCCGGCACCCTTCACCTGCACCGGACTGAGCGTGCAGGTCGCCGAAGACGCCAGCACGAGCGTGCGGTGCGCGATTCCGGCCGACCAGACCGTGTTTGCGGGGCTGCCCGCGACGATTGGCATCACCGTTGGCCAGGTTGACGACGCGCTCGTTGTCCCGACCACCGCCGTGCAGGGCGGGGCGGGGACCGGGCTGGTTTGGGTCGACAACGGCGACGGCACCACCGAAGAGCGCGCGGTCACGCTCGGCGTGTCTGATGGCGCGATGGTCGAGGTGACCGAAGGGCTCGAAGAGGGTGAGCTGATTCGCCAGTTCGTGCCCGGCGTCCTGGCCCCTGCTGAGCAGTTCTGTTACGAGATCGCCCCCGGCGAGGAGGTCTGTGAGTCTGGGGTCAGCTGGTGACCCTGCTCCAGCTCGCCGGCGTCGCCCGCAGTGTCCAACTGCCCGACGGCGACAACCTCGATATTCTCACCGGTATCGACCTTGAGGTTTCGGTCGGCGACCACGTCTCAATCGTCGGGCGCAGTGGGTCGGGCAAGACCACGCTGCTCAATATTCTTGGGATGCTCGATGAGCCCACCGCGGGCACCGTTTCGTTCGAGGGTCGCGACGTTCGCGGGCTCAGCGGTCGCGCCCGCGACCTGGCACGCGGCCGTGACATCGGGTTTGTGTTTCAGCAGTTCAACCTCCTGCCCGGGCGCACGGCGCTCGAGCAGGTCGTCATGCCACTGATGTATGCCGATGGGCGCATGTTCTGGCGCCGCCGTGAATTAGCCGCCGAGATGCTTGAACGGGTCGGCCTCGGGGGCCGCCTCGAGTCGAAGCCCGAGAAGCTCTCGGGCGGCGAGCAGCAGCGAGTGGCAATCGCCCGCGCGCTGGTGCGGAAGCCGCGACTGATTCTTGCCGACGAACCCACGGGTGCACTCGACATCGACACGGGCGCATCGGTCATGGGCCTGCTCGATCAGGTTGCGACCGAATCGGGTGCCGCACTCATCACGATCACGCACGATCTGCACGTCGCGGCCCGCGCTCGCAGGCACTACCGCCTCGATGGTGGCGTGCTGCGGCCGGCAGACCTCGAGCTCGCGTTCGCGGCCAGCACGCTTGTCGTTGATGCGAAGGCCGAGGCGGCGCTCGGGTTGACGACGCCGGCGGGGGCTGAGGTTGCGGTGACCCGCGAGGTGTTGGCGAGCCCTGAGGTGTTGGCGGCCCCGGAGGTGTCGGGGAGCCGTGACGATCCAGCGGCTCGCGAGATGTCGGGGGAGGATGGCTGATGGCCCGAATGGGGATCGCACCCTTCGTCGGCGCAATCGGCGAAGCGTGGGACGAACTGCGCGTGCACAAGTTGCGCGTGCTCTTGAGTTTGATTGGTGTGGCGGTGGCCGTGGCATCCCTCACCGCTGTCGTGGCGATCGGTGACCTGCAACGGCAATACATGTCTGAGCAGAACGACCGCTGGGGTGGGCGCGAAGCGACCATTGCCGTGTCGATGCACGGCACCGGCGCTGAACCGGTAGACGGCGATGCGTGGAACGAGCACGTCGAACGGGTCTTTGAACGCTACGACTTCTCGCACAGTTCGCGCAGTGCGCAGACCGAGTTGCTCGTGGGCCTCCCAGACGGCATGACAATGGTGCAGGCCAGGGTGGTTGACCCGGCCTTTGGCGCGATCCACCGCGTGAATGTTGATCAGGGTCGCTGGTTTGTACCGGTGGATGCCAGTTTGCTCGCGCCCCCCGTTGTGATTTCGGCGCCGCTCTGGGAACGCTTGGGTTCGCCCTCGATTGACGGGCACCCAACGCTGCGGATCGGCGGCGCGTGGGACGGCGTGTATCAAGTGATCGGTGTGACGCCGAAGCAGGGCGTGTGGGACGAAGAACTGCGCGTCGACATGTTGTTCGAGAACTATCGGGCGCCGCTTGATGCGATGCCCGATATCGGCATGCAGTACGAGGTGTGGCTCACGGCCGCGCAGGCAGCGGAGATCGGACCGGTGCTGGCCCAAGACCTCCGGGCGGGGCTCGCGGAGGGCTTCGAGGTCAACGTGCAGCGCACCGATTTCGGCGCGCAGATGGGCGGCGACCCGATGGCGGTCTTCACCCTGATCACCGGGGCGATCGCCGGAATTGTGCTGCTGCTCGGTGGGCTGAGTCTCGTGAACATCCAGCTCGTGGCGATGCGCCAACGCATTCGTGAGATCGGTGTGCGGCGCAGTTTTGGTGCGACAGGTGGGCGGATCTTCCTGGCTGTGATGCTCGAAAACGTGGTCGCGACGCTCGTCGCAGGCGTGATCGGCATCGTGCTGGTCGTCGTGGCGATGCAGCAGCCGTTCATTGTGCAGGGTTTGGCGCCGGGCATCTCCGACGTGCCGCCGTTCCCGTTCTCTGCCGCGCTGACCGGGCTGATCGCCGCGGTCGGGGTGGGCGCTATCGCGGGCCTGATCCCCGCGCTCGTCGCCGTGCGCGTCAAGCCGATCGACGCGATCCGGTTCTGAGGTTTGGCCTCGGGGCGGGGCGGGGCGCGGGCTGGGCTCGGGCTGGGATCGGGCTGGGCTCGGGGCGACACTAACTCAGGAAAACTGGGGCCCGCGACGCGGCGGGGCCCGGAAATCCGGGGGTCGTCCGCTGGGTTCGGCCGTTTTTCCGGAGTTGGTGTCGTGCGACCTCGGCCCGCCAGCCTGGCCGCCGGGCGGCGCGGGTAGCGACACTAACTCAGGAAGACTGGGGCCCGCGGCACGGCGGGGCCAGGAAATCCGGGGGTCGTCCGCTGGGTTCCGCCGTTTTTCCTGAGTTAGTGTCGTGCGACCCGGCGAAGGACCCCGGCCAACACCCCAACCGCGGCCCGCCCCCGGCCAACGACCCAGCCCCGGCCAACGACCCAGCCCCCGGCCAACGAGCCGGCCAGCGACCCCACCCACCGCGGTGCAATCACTCCCAGCGGGCGGTGGCAGAATGGCGGGATGCCTGCTTTTGATTTCAAGGTCGCTGACCTTGCCCTCGCGCCCACCGGCCGTCACCAGTTGCGTCTCGCCGAAAACGAGATGCCCGGCCTCATGTCGCTGCGCGAAGAGTTCGCCGCATCGCAGCCGCTCGCCGGCGCGCGCATTGCCGGTTCGCTGCACATGACCGTGCAGACCGCAGTGCTCATCGAGACCCTCGTCGCCCTCGGCGCGCAGGTGCGCTGGGCCAGCTGCAACATCTTCTCCACCCAGGATGACGCCGCCGCCGCGACCGTCGTCGGCCCGAACGGTACTGTCGATGCCCCGGCCGGCGTGCCAGTTTTCGCATGGAAGGGCGAGAGCCTCGAAGAGTACTGGTGGTGCACCGAGCGCATCTTCGACTGGTCGGCCGAGGCCGCCGCAGCTGGCGCCGACTGGACCGGCCCCAACCTGATTCTTGACGACGGCGGCGACGCCACCCTCCTCGTGCACAAGGGCCGTGAATTCGAAGCGGCAGGTGCAGTTCCGGATGCCGCAGCAATCGACTCGCACGAATACCGCGTGATCCTCGACGTGCTGCGCGCATCCCTCGCCGAGGCACCCTCGCACTGGACGGCCGTGGCCGACAGCCTGATCGGCGTCACCGAAGAAACCACGACCGGCGTGCACCGGCTCTACGACCTCGCGGCCGCGGGAGAACTGCTGTTCCCAGCGATCAACGTCAACGATTCGGTGACCAAGTCGAAGTTCGACAACAAGTACGGGATCCGCCACTCGCTGCCCGATGGCCTCAACCGCGCGACCGACGTGCTCATGGGCGGCAAGGTCGCGTTCGTGGCCGGTTACGGCGATGTGGGCAAGGGTGCCGCCGAGGCGCTCCGTGGCCAGGGTGCCCGCGTGATTGTCTCCGAGGTCGACCCGATCTGCGCGTTGCAGGCGGCAATGGACGGCTTCCAGGTTGCGAAGCTCGAATCCGTTGTCGGTGACGTCGACATCATTGTCACGGGCACGGGCAACAAGGACGTCGTGACGACCGAGCACATGCTCGCGCTCAAGCACCTCGCCGTGATCGCGAACGTCGGCCACTTCGACAACGAGATCGACATGGCCGGGCTCGAAACGCTCGAGGGTGCCACCGCGATCGAGATCAAGCCGCAGGTGCACGAGTGGCAGCTGCCGACGGGTCGAAGCATCCTGGTGCTGTCTGAAGGACGCCTGATGAACCTCGGAAACGCGACCGGGCACCCCTCATTCGTGATGAGCGCGTCGTTTACGAACCAGGTGCTCGCGCAGATCGAGCTGTTCACCAACCTCGCGGCGTACCCGCTCGGCGTGCACGTGCTGCCGAAGTCGCTCGATGAGAAGGTTGCGCGGCTGCACCTCGCCGCGCTCGGCATCGAGCTTTCGGAGCTTTCGCCCGAGCAGGCCGACTACATCGGTGTGCCGGTCGATGGGCCGTACAAGTTGGAGCACTACCGCTACTAGCGAGCGGATCGGCGGCGGCGTTACCGCGTCGGGAATCCCCGCGGGGCGTCGCCGCCCACCATCAGCGCCGCGACTCGGTCGTTTTCGAGCTCCAGTGCGCGCAGTTCGCGGTCGCGGCGAACCGAAGCGACCCCGAGCAGCAAGACTTCGGGGGCAACCGCAGGAATCGGCGCAACGTGCGGCGAAATTTCTGCAGCGAGGGATGCCGCGATCCGCGCCCGCGCGGCAGGTTGCATGCGAGCTGCCTGCTGTGTGAACTGCGACACGCGCCGCGCAACGCGATCGGGTAGTCGGGTCACGTCGGCGATGGTTGCCCACCCTGCAAGCTCGGGCGGCAACACCAGCGTCGCGGGCGGCAGGGCGGGGGTGCGCGTGCGCTCCGAATACGTGCCCGCGATGAGGTCACCGAGGCGCTGTGATCTCGGGGTGAACGCGCCGGTCAGTGCCGCGAGCGCGCCGAGCGTGAACCAAATTTCGACGACGCCGACGAGCGCGCGAATAAACGCCTGACGAAATCCGGATGCTCCGCCGTCGGCGCGAACAATGCGCGCGCCGACCGCCAAACGGCCGAGGCTTCGCCCACGGCTGACGGTCTCGACGGCCGTGGGGAGTACGACCAAAATCAGCACGAGCACCGTGGTGGTCAGAATCGGGAACAGCTCTGGGGGGAGGGCGCCGGCCGCATCCAGGAGAGAAATACCCCAGATGATGAGCAGAAACAGCGCGATACTCACCAGCATGTCGATGATGGCGCCGAGCGCGCGCATGAAGAACCCGACCGGCTGCACATCGAGCGCGACGGCCTCACCGGTGAGCACTTCGTCTTGGTGAATCGTGACGGGCACGATCGCGCTGCCTCGCCGTGAGGCGGAGGGCGGTGCAGTGGGGCTGGTCATGACTACAGTTAACCAAATGGATCTTGACGCGCTCACCGCTGCACGAAGGCAGGAGTGGGCCCGGCTCGATGAGCTTGGGCGTGCGCGTCACCTCAATGGCGAACAGGTCGACGAACTCGTCACCCGATATCGTTCGGCATCGGCCGATCTTGCCGACATCAAGTCGTCGGCCGGTCGCACCGTGCAGGGCGATCACGTCTCGACGTTGCTTTCGCGTGCGCGCCTGCGTCTCACGGGCGGTGGCGAGAACGTGCTCCGGCAGGTTCCGCGATTCTTCGCGCTGCAACTGCCGGCGGCGCTCTATCGGGTGCGGTGGACCACGCTCGTGATCGCGCTCTGCTTTATTGGGGTGGTCATGCTGGTGTCTTTCTGGGTTTCTGGCGACCCCACCCTTGTTGCGTCGCTGGGTCCGCAGGCCCAGCTCGAGGCCTATGTCAACGAGAGTTTCGTCGGCTACTACCGCGAGAACCCAGCGGCCGTGTTTGCCGGCACCGTGTGGACGAACAATGCGTGGATCGCCGCGCAGTGCGTGCTGTTCGGGGTAACCGGGGTGTGGCCGCTGATGGTGCTCGTACAAAATGCGGTCGGCGTGGGCACGGCCGCGGCGATTATGTTCTCGTTCGACCGTGGCGACGTGTTCTTGCAGTTCATCCTCCCGCACGGCTTGCTCGAGCTCACCTGCATTTTCGTTGCCGCCGCCGCCGGCCTCCACATCTTTTGGGCCTGGGTTGCGCCGGGGCGACGCTCCCGGGCCGAGTCGCTCGCGAGCGAGGGTCGCGCGCTGGCGACCGTCGCGATCGGGCTCGTGTTCGCACTCGCGCTCTCGGGACTTGTGGAGGGATTTGTCACCCCGCAGACCTGGCCATGGCAGGTCAAGATTGCGCTTGGCGCGGCCGCGCTCGCGGTGTTCCTCGTGTACATGCTGGTGGTTGGGCGACGTGCGGTGCGCCTGGGCGAGACCGGTGATCTGACCGAGTACGAGGCGGGGACGCCGACGCTGGTCGCCGGTTGAGTCGCCAGGCGTGTGACGGTTCGTCGGGCGCGGGTCGTGGCATCCAATATTTGAACTCTTCAAAATAAGCGCTATACTGGGGGCATGACTGGTACCCGCGCTCGCAGTGCGGAGAACGCCGCGCTCGCGATTGTCGCGGATGCGGCCGCGCTCGACTCCGCGGCGCTGTTGCGAAGCGCAGTCCTCCGGGTCACTGACTCGCGTCGGGCCGTGATCGAGGCGCTCGGGGCGCACCCGCATGCACCCGCCGACGAGCTGTATCGCCGCGTTGCCGTGTCGGTGCCGCAGACCAGCCTGCAGTCGGTCTACAACGCCCTCGGTGACTTTGTTGAGGCGGGGCTCGCGCGCAGGTTTGAGCCCGCAGGGCATCCCGGACTTTTCGAATTGCGGGTCGGCGACAACCACCACCACCTGGTCTGCACGGGCTGCGGCGCGGTGGTCGACGTCGACTGCGCACACGGCTCGGCACCGTGCCTGGCACCGGATGTGACGCACGGCTTTGTGATTCGTGAGGCCGAGGTCACATTTTGGGGCCTGTGCGCGGCGTGTGCTGAGGCATCCATTTCAGAAGACGTGCCGGGCACATAGCCGCGACGCGTTCATGGCGTCAAAAGACTTTCAATTCTGCAACTTCATTTCACATCTCTCGTAGGGAAGGGAAACATGACCGAAAATACCCAAGAGGGCATCATCGACGCCCCCACGCTCCAGCAAGAAGAGCGCGCCGAAGAGGCCCGCTGCCCCGTCGTGCACTCGCAGCCCCGCCCGACCCAGGGATCGGCGAACCAGATCTGGTGGCCAAATCGTCTCAACCTGCGGATCCTCGCGAAGAACCAGCCGGCGATCAACCCGCTCGGTGGCGACTTTGACTACAAGGCCGCGTTCGAGAGCGTCGACCTCGACGAGCTGCGTCGCGACATCGAGGAATGCCTGACCACCCCGCAGGACTGGTGGCCCGCCGACTTCCAGAACTACGGGCCTTCGATGGTCCGCATGGCCTGGCACAGCGCCGGCACCTACCGCGTGACCGATGGTCGCGGCGGTGGCAACTCTGGTCAGCAGCGCTTCGCGCCGCTCAACAGCTGGCCCGACAACGCGGGCCTCGACAAGCCGCGTCGCATCCTCTGGCCCGTCAAGAAGAAGTACGGCAAGAACGTGTCATGGGCCGACCTCATGATCTTCGCCGGCACCGTCGCGATGGACCAGATGGGCTTCGAATCCTTCGGCTTCGCCGGCGGACGAGTGGATGCCTGGGAGCCCGACGACGACGTGTACTGGGGTTCTGAGACCACGTGGCTCGGCGACCAGCAGCGCTACACCGGCACCGTCCGCGACCTTGAGAACCCGCTCGCCGCAGTGCAGATGGGGCTGATCTACGTCAACCCCGAGGGCATCGGCGGCAACCCCGACCCGGTCGAGCTCGCCGGCGACATCCGCGAGACGTTCAAGCGCATGGCGATGAACGACGAAGAGACCGTTGCGCTGATCGCCGGTGGTCACACCTTCGGCAAGACGCACGGCGCGGGCCCGGCCGACCACGTTGGACCGACGCCGGAAGAGGCAGACCTCGACCGCCAGGGCCTCGGCTGGACGAACTCGTTCGGCACGGGCAAGGGCGACGACCAGATCGCCAGTGGCCTCGAAGTGACGTGGACCTACCACCCGACGCGTTGGGACAACGAGTTCTTCCACATTCTGTTCGCATACGAGTGGGAGCTCATGGAGAGCCCGGCTGGCGCGAAGCAGTGGCGTCCGATCAACGGTGGCGGCGCCGACATGGTGCCGATGGCCCACGACGAGACCAAGCGCCGCGAGCCCCGCATGCTCACGAGCGACCTCTCGCTGCGGTTCGACCCGATCTACGGACCGATCTCGAAGCGCTTCAACGAAGACCCCGCGGCATTCGCTGACGCGTTCGCACGTGCCTGGTTCAAGCTCACGCACCGCGACATGGGGCCCGCTTCGCGTTACCTCGGTGCGCTTGCGCCGACCGAAGAGCTCGTCTGGCAGGACCCGGTTCCGGCCGTCGATCACCAGCTGATCGGTGCGACCGACGAGGCCGCGCTCAAGCAGCAGATTCTCGCCACCGGCCTCACCGTCTCGGAGCTCGTGGCGACCGCCTGGGCTTCGGCGGCAAGCTTCCGCAACAGCGACAAGCGCGGTGGAGCCAACGGCGCGCGCCTGGCATTGGCGCCGCAGAAGGACTGGGCCGCCAACAACCCCGAGCGCAGTGCGAAGGTGCTTGAGGTGCTCACCGGCATCAAGAACACGTTCAACGCGGCAAACGTGGGCGGCGCGCAGGTTTCGCTCGCCGACCTCATCGTGCTCGCCGGCAACGCGGGCATCGAGCAGGCAGCGAAGGACGGCGGCCACGGCGTGACCGTTCCGTTCCGTGCGGGTCGTACCGACGCGACGCAGGAGAAGACCGACATTGAGTCGTTTGGATACCTCGAGCCGACCGCCGATGGATTCCGCAACTATGTTGGGCCCCTGGCATCCGCTTCAGGTCTGCCCGCCGAGCACCTGCTCGTCGACAAGGCAAACCTGCTGAACCTGACGGCACCCGAAATGACGGTGCTCATCGGTGGGCTGCGTGTGCTCGACACCAACTGGGACGGCTCGTCGTTCGGTGTGTTCACCGATCGCCCGGGTGTGCTCAGCCGCGACTACTTCGTGAACCTGCTCGACATGGGCACGCAGTGGGAGCCGATCGACGCACACTCGCAGACCTTCCAGGCCTCGGATGTCGTCACCGGCGAGACCTCGTGGGTTGGTACCCGCGTCGACCTGCTCTTCGGCTCGAACTCGGAGCTGCGTGCGGTCGCCGAGGTTTACGCAGCGGATGACGCTGACCGGAAGTTCATCGACGACTTCGTCGCCGCATGGGTGAAGGTTGCCGACGCAGATCGGTTCGAACTGATCTAGTTTGTTGCAGTGCAGAACGGCCCGTCTCTGAGGAGGCGGGCCGTTCTGCGGTTTGGGGTGCTTGTGGGTTGTGTTTTTGGGTTGCTGGTCCCGGGTGGGCGACACTAACTCAGGTAAAACGGTTGGTTGGGCGGTGGGGTTTCGCGTGTTTTCGGGGGTTTTGCGGTTGGTGGGTCGAGGTTTTCCTGAGTTGGTGTCGTTGCCGGCTGTGGCGGGCGCGGGTTTTGGTGGGATGTGGCCGCGCCGGTGTGCGCGAGCCGGTTGCCGGTTGCGTCAACCGCAGGCCCCAGCCGAACGCAGAAGTGGCCCGCCTCGGAGGAGGCGGGCCACTTCTGCAGAGAGGCGGAGAAGCAGAGAGGCGGGGCGGCGGCGCGCGAAGCGCCGCCGCCACCGAAGGCCTAACGCGTGCGCGCCTCCGACTGCTGCGCCGGCGCCGGGACGCGCTCGAACAGCCCGCGGTGCACGAAACCACCGAGGAGCCCACCGATCAGCGGGAACAGGATGAAGACCCAGAGCTGGCCGAGTGCATCGGGGCCGCCGTAGATGGCCGCCGCGATCGAACGTGCCGGGTTGACCGATGCGTTCGTGATCGGAATCAGCGCGAGGTGGATGAACGTGAGCGAAAGGCCGATCACGATGCCGGCGAATGCGCCGGTGCCGCGCTTCGCGTGGGTGACGCCCAGGATCACGAGGATGAAGATCGCTGTGAACAGGATCTCGGCCACGATCGCCGAACCCAGGCCGAACCCGCCGGGGGAGTGCTCGCCGAAGCCGTTGCTGGCGAAGCCGCCATCACGGGCGCGGGTCAGCCAGCCCTCGGGGCCAAATAGCCCGATGAGCACGATGAGCGTGGTCGCGATGGCGCCACCAATGATCTGGGCGACGATGTAGCCGGCGACGTCTTTCCAGGCGAAGCGTCCTGCGGCTGCGAGGCCGAACGTGACGGCCGGGTTGAAGTGGCCGCCCGAGATCGGGCCCCATGCGTAGATTGCGGCCATCAGAGTCAAGCCGAACGCGAGCGCGACGCCGACGAAGCCGATGCCGAGCGAAGTGCCGTTGGCGCCAGTGCCAAAGTCGGCGGCGAACAGTGCCGCGCTGAGCGAGCCGAAGACCAGGAGAAATGTGCCCATCGCCTCGGCTACCAGCCGCTGCGTCATACTCGGGCCTGTGTTGTTGTCCGACATGTTCGGAATCCTTTCGTTGTCGCGAGCGTATCGGCGGCGGCGCGCCAGAGTCTAGCGGTGCGCGGAGTGTCCGAAAATCTCCGGCCCGGCACGAAAGCCCCTGATCGGAGCAGGAACAGGGCGGGAGCAGAGGCGGGAATAGGAGCAGGGCCAGGAGCGAGAACAGGAGCGGGCACAGCACTGCGCCGCGCCAACAACCTCCCCGCGGGCTACAGCCGCCCCGCCGCCTTGAGCGCGAGATAGCGGTCGGCGATCCGCGGGGGCAGCGCCTCGGGCGTATCGGTGATCGCCTCGGCCCCGGCACGGCCGATCGCGGCGGCGAGCCGGGCGGCGTCGCGCAGGGTGCGTTCAGCGGATGCCGCTCGGTACACCTCTTCTGCGGTGCCACGTTCGCCCGCAATATCGTGCAGGGCCGTGTCGGTGGCGCTGCCGAGCAGCACGTGCGCCCGGTGCGCGAGCCCGGGAAGTGAGCCGAGGAGTCCGCGGGCGGGTTCGGCGGCGTCCTGCGCCGTGAGCACGACCACGAGCGACGGTCGTGAGGTGAGGGTGCGCACCTGGGCGAAGGCGGCATCCCAATCTGTATCGATCAGCTGCGGATCGACCGGTGCCATTGCGTCGACGAGCGCGGGCAAGAGCGCGGCGCCGTCGATGCCGGTGACGCGGGCTCTTACGACGCGGTCGAACATGAGCAGGTGCACGTGATCGCCGGCTCGGGTCGCGAGGGCCGCGAGGAGGAGAGCGGCCTCCATGGCGGCATCCAATCGCACACCATCGCCCACGCGTGCAGCCGACGTGCGTCCAGTGTCGATCAGGATGACCACGTGCCGGTCGCGTTCCGGGCGCCACGTGCGAATCATCGTCGAGCCCGCACGGGCGCTCGCGCGCCAGTCGATTGCACGCACGTCGTCGCCTCGCACATACTCGCGGAGCGAATCGAACTCGGTGCCCTGCCCGCGCACCTGGACGCTGGTGTTGCCGTCGAGTTCGCGCAGGCGCGCGAGGCGCGAGGGGAGGTGTCGCCGCGCGGTGAAGGGCGGGAGCACGCGGATCGCGCCCGGTGCGTCGATGCGCGCCTGACGCCCGGCGATGCCGAGCGGGCCGACCGCGCGAACGACGATGAACTCGCTCCGCAACTCGCCGCGGCGGCGCGGCAGCAGCGGCACGGTCACGCGATGCCGGTCGCCTGCCGGGATGTTGATCGGGGCCCGGGCCAGGGGCGCGCCCGCGGTCGGTTGCCACGCGTCACGCACGAGCCCGCGCAGCGTTTTTCTGCCCCGGTTCTGCAGCCACAGTTCGCTCGTGACCGGTTCGCCGAGCCGCGCCCGCCGAGGCAGCACGCGCTCGACGCCAAGGGCACGCGGGTCGGCGGCGGCTGCGGCATCCAGAGCCATCACTGCGAGGCACAGCACCAGCCACCCCGCAGCGATCGCCCAGGCGGGCCAGCCGGCGCTCGCGAGCAGCACAAGGGGCACCACGCCGAGACCGACGAGGAGGGGGAGGCGGGCTGTGATGAACATGGTTAGAGCGGCACGCGGGTCTGCTGCAGCACCGAGCCGAGCACGGCGTCGACCGAGACGCCCTCGAGCTCTGCCTCGGTGCGAAGGCGCACGCGGTGGCGCCACGTCGGCACCACCATCGTCTGCACGTGGTCGGGGGTGATCGCCGAGTAGCCGCTGAGCCAGGCCCAGGCCTTCGCGGCCGCGAGCAGCCCCGTCGACGCGCGGGGGCTCACGCCCAACTGCACCGACGGGCTCTCGCGGGTGGCGCGGGCGAGGTCGACAACGTAGGCGAGCACGTCGTCAGAGACGGTGACGGATGCCACGGCCCGCCGCGCCGCCCGAATCTCATCGGCGCTCACCACGGCCTCGATGCCCCCGAGCTCACGCGGGTCGAATCCCGAGGCGTGCCGGCGCAGCACTGCCAGCTCGGCGTCGCGCGACGGGACACCGATGATCAGCTTGAGGAGGAAGCGGTCGAGCTGCGCCTCGGGCAGAGAATAGGTGCCCTCGTGCTCGATCGGGTTCTGCGTGGCGGCCACGAGAAACGGGTCGGGCAGGTGGCGGGTGACGCCGTCGGTCGAGACCTGGTGCTCCTCCATCGCCTCGAGCAGCGCTGCCTGCGTCTTCGGCGGTGTGCGGTTGATCTCGTCGGCGAGCACGATGTTCGTGAACACCGGCCCCTCGCGAAACTCGAACTCGCCGGTGCGCGCGTCGTAGATCAGCGAGCCCGAGACGTCGCCGGGCATCAGGTCTGGGGTGAACTGAATGCGCTTGGTGTCGAGGCCGAGCGCGCGGCTGAGCGAACGCACGAGCAGCGTCTTGGCGACACCGGGCACGCCCTCGATCAGCACATGGCCGCCGGTGAGCACGGCGATGAGCAGGCCCGTGACCGCGCCGTCCTGGCCGACCACGGCCTTGCCCACCTCGTGGCGCACCCGGTTCATGGCCTCACGAAGCGCCTCCGGCTGCTGGGGCTGCTCCGGCTGCTCCGGCTGCTCGGTGTGCTCGGGGTTGGTGATTGCCGCGTCCGATTCGGTCATGGCTGGATCCTTTCCGGTCGGGTGGCGCTGCGCACCGCGGTTTCGAGGTCGCGAAGCTGGTCGCTGAGAGCAACCAGCTGCGCGTCAGAACTGGGCAATTGTTCGATCAGGATGCCGCGGACTACACCCGAATCGGCACCGATTCGGGCTGCCATCGCGTCGGAAATGTCGGGCGCTGCCGCGGAGGGGCCGAGCCCAAGCATCCGGGCGCATCGTTCGAGGGTCCCGATGCGCAATTGGTCGGCCGCATGCACGGCATCGCGGCTGCGGGCATAGAGACGGGCGCGACCCTCGGTGGTCTCGGATGCACGGACGGTGACCGGCAGCCGCTCGGCGACGAGCGGTCCAAACCGGCGCCCGCGCCAGACCGCGGCGGCGAGGCCGGCGCACAGCAACAACACGATCGCGGGGCTCACCCAGCCCGGGGTCAGTTCGCCAAGGGTGAGCGACTCGGCGCCGACATCGGCACCGGCAAGCTCTGGCACGAACCAGACGAGCGTGTCTGCGGTGCCGAGCAGGCCGAGCGCCAGCGCGGCGTTGCTCTCATCGACGATGTGGGCGTTGCTGAAGAGCGAGACGGCGTCGATCAGCGTGACCGGGGTGCCGACGACGGACGTTGCTTGCACGAGCCCGAACGCGCCGGCGTCGGGGTAGCAACCCTCGGCGCCATCGCGCAGCGCCTCCGTCGAGAGCTCGATCATGCGGCCCGGCGTGATGGCTCCGGCGCCGCCCACACCCTGCGCATCGCAGCGCGGCGAGAGCGCGTCGCCGCGGTGATACCCAGCGGCGGAGGCCCCCGAAACCAGCAGCTCGGGCAGGCGGCTTGGCACCTGCAGCAGCACGGCAGCAGAGGCGCTGCCGACGACCTCGAGCACCGATTCGTCGCTGAGATACGACGTGTCGGCAAGCACGAGCGTCGCATCGCGCTCTGCGAGCGCTCGTTCAGCGGCGGCACGATCGCGCACGACCACAATCTCGGTACCCTGCGCCTCCAACACGCGAGCGAGGGCCTGCGCACCCGAGGCCCCGACGCCCTGCGGGTCGAGCACGCCAGTGTCGGGCTTCGTCAGCGTGCTCTGCACCGCAAGACCAATGGATGCCAGAACCAACAGTGCGACCACGAGTGCCGACCACACGGCAATGCGTCGGCGCCGCGATGGCTGGTGGGTGCTGTCTTGAGGCTGTTGCTGTGCCTGTGCCTGTGCCTGTACGCGTGCTCGCCGAGCTGCTTGGTCGGCCGCCGTCGTGCCACTCATCGCCCGGCCCCCGCATGTTCGATCGGTGCCTGGGTGCGTGCCGGAGTGTCAAACACTCCACTGCCGGCAAGTTCGGGGAGGGTACCGGGGTGCGTGCCGGCGAGCGCAGCGTCGAGATCGCGGACGAGCGCGTAGGCGGTTTCACTGCCTGTGCCGCGCAAGTAGCGGACGTCGTCGAAGGCGTTGGCTGCGGCATCCAATTGCGCGGTGAATTCAGGGAACGGCACGGCCGCGCGCCGGGCGAATGCCTGCACGGTCGCGCCCGGGGGCAGCATGACGATGCCGCGCTCGCCGAGGCTGCGGGCGAGTGCGCGGACCCGCAGGACGATGGCCTCGTCGAAGCGCTGCGCGCGGGCGGCCGTTTCGGCGGCTCGGCGAAGCTCGCGGGCAGAGCGCTGCTCGGCCTCGCCGAAGAGCTCGGCGACGCGCTGCGTGCTGCGCACGACTGAGCGGGGCCGGCCCCAGACGATGAACGCGGTCACGATGAGGGCGATGATGAGGGCTGCCGCGACGATGAGCCCACCGGTGCCGAGCACGCCGTCACCCTCAGGGTTGAGGAGCCGCTCGAAGAAGTCGACGATTGCCTGACCCGCGATGTCGAACCACGCCGGTTCGGCCTCCTGGTATTCGCCACGCTGCAACTCCTGCTCGAGGAGTCTTCGGGCCTCATCGGGGTCGAGCGCGGGGTCGTCGACGGTGAGGGGCGCGAGGGTGATGAGCGAGCGCAACGAGGCGATAATCACGCTCACGGCGAATCGGGGCCAGCCGGGCGCGGGGGGCCTGCGGTGTCGGCCGGGGGCGCCCAGCCGGCGGGCGGCGCGGGCGGTGCGGGCGGCTGCGGCTGCGCCGCTGCCGGATAGGGCTGCGCCGGATACGGCTGCGCCGGATAGCCCTGCCCCTGGTACGGCTGCGCGGGGTAAGGCTGAGCGGGGTATGCCTGCCCCGGGTACGGCTGAGCAGGGTAAGCGGGCCCCGGGTACGGCTGAGCCGGGTAGGCGGGCCCCGGATACGGCTGAGCGGGGTACGCCTGCCCCGGGTACCCCTGCGCGGGCGCAGAACCCGGCGGCAAAAGCCATGGGTCAACGAACACCGGGCGAGGCGCGTGCGGACGATCGGGATGCGGAGCATAGGGGTCGGCCGAGGTGTCACCGCCGCTGTCGCGCTGCTCAAGGTAGCCCAACAGATCGATGTCGAGGCCTTCGTGCCGCATGCGGCAATCGATGTAGATGATCGCCGAGGCGGTGCTCGAGACAACCACAGACACGCACGACACGAGGAGGGTGACGGCCTGCGTCAGCAGCCCCATCACGAGCAGGCCGATGATGGCGCCGGGCTCGGGGTCGCCGGTGGGCGAGATGATCGACGAGAGCCCGGTGCCGAGGAGCGAGAACGGCAAGCCGACGACCTGCGTGATCGTGCCCATGATCATCGCAATGATGACGATCACGCCGAAGATGGGCCAGAACCGGCCGCGGGTGAGCTGCCACGAACGCACGATCGCGTCGCGAATCGTGGTGTGCTCCATCACGAGCACGGATGTCACGAGCAAGAGTTTGGTCGACAGCCAAACCGCGAGGGGGATGCTGCCAAGCACGAGCACAATGCCGAGGATGATCGCCAGCGGGGGCACCACCGTGCCGAGCGCAAACAGGAGGGCGGCGATGATCGCGACCAGCAGCATCACAGCGAAGACCACGGCGGCCGTATAGCCGATGAGTCGCCAGGCAACCGGTCGGACCCGGGCCCACAGGGTGCGGAGCGAATGCTTCTCGGCGAGCGCCGCGCTCGCCACCTCGCTCACAACGATTCCCTGCACGAGTACTTGGAACGCGCCGGCGATCAGCCCGAGGATCAGGCCGACCGCGGCGGTGACAACGGTCGAGCCGACAAAGATCGTGATCCATTCGTCGCTTGAGAATTGGAGCGTCTCGAGGCGCTGGAAGGTGAGGTAGGCGACCCCGAGGGTGCCGAGCAGCACAATGAACGAGGCAACAAACTGCACGCCGAGCGCGACACCGAGCAGCACGGCGGGGTTGTGGCGCAGGGCAGAGAACGAGCGTCCGAGAATGGTGCCAAAGCCGAGGGGGTGCAGGGGGATAATGCCCGGTCGAGACGCGGGGACCCACATTGCGTTGGCGCTCACTACCACTCCATCCTCCGGGCACGCGGTCTGCGCGATGCCGACGTTCTATCGTGTCACAGCCCGCTTTGGATGCGGGGCTGGGGTGTTGCCCAGGCAGATGCGCGCGAGGTTCGACTACTGTGTGGATATCGGTCTGGACGCCGCATAGCGCGCCCATGCAGACCACGCCCGCACAAGAAGGACACCGCACGGCCAATGAGCTCACGCATCCTGGTAGTCGACGATGACACCGCCCTTGCCGAGATGATTGGCATTGTTCTGCGCACGGAAGGCTTCGAGCCGTCGTTTTGTGCCGACGGCGCCGAGGCAGTCGAAACCTTTCGAGCCGTGCGCCCGGAGCTGATTTTGCTCGATCTCATGTTGCCGGGAATCGACGGCATCGAGATTTGCACCCGGATTCGCGCCGAGTCGGGTGTGCCGATCATCATGCTCACCGCGCGCACCGATACCGCAGACGTCGTGCGCGGCCTCGAATCGGGCGCCGACGACTACATCGTGAAGCCGTTCAACCCGAAAGAGTTGGTCGCCCGCATCCGCACGCGCATGCGCCCGGCCGTCGTGCCCGAGAACGCCGTGCAGCGCATCGGCGACCTCGTCGTCGACATCGCCGGGCACGAGGTGCGCCGCGGCGACGAAGTCATCGCTCTCACACCGTTGGAGTTTGAACTGCTGGTGGCCCTGGCATCCAAACCCCAACAGGTGTTCTCTCGCGAAGAACTGCTCGAACAGGTGTGGGGCTACCACTACAAGGCAGACACGCGGCTGGTGAACGTGCACGTGCAGCGACTGCGCGCGAAGGTTGAGCGCGACCCCGACAACCCGAAGATCGTGACCACGGTGCGTGGCGTTGGCTATCGCGCTGGTGCCGTCACCTGACACGTATGGCTTCGCGTAGCGCCGTTCCACTCAATTGGTCAGACGTGCGAACGTGGCCAGCGGCGGCGGCTGCGGGGTGGCGGAGTTCGCTTCGTTTTCGCACCATGGTGCTCACCCTGGTGCTCACTGCCGCGGCGATCCTCGTTGCCTGTTTTGTGATGACGCTGGCGATCCAGAGCGATCTGTTCCAATCGAGGCTGAGCCAGGTGCTCGCAGACGCGCGACGGGGAACGACGAGTGCGCAGGGGGCCCTCGACGCCGCCGAGGTCGCCGACCGCGTCGAGACGCAGCAACTGCTCACATCGGTGCGAGGCTCGATCGTGCGCCAGTCTTCGACCGAGCTGATGGCCGTGTTTCGGGTGCCGGGGCAGCCGCTGTCGGCCCTCGCCCCGCAGCCGTTCACGACCGGATTGACGAGCGAGCAGGTGTCGCCGGCCCTCCGCAAGGCGGTCGAGTCGAGCACGGGCGGGCAGTGGTGGCAGTCGGTCTCGCTGCCCTCGAGCAATGGTCGTCAGGTTGCCGGCATCGTGGTCGGGCAGCAGCTGCAATTGCCGAGCGGGGCCGGTGCCTACGAGCTCTATCTCGGCTACGACCTCGCGGGCGCGGAGGAGACGCTCGGGTTTGTGCAGCGCACGCTGTGGCTCGCAGGCCTGGCACTGATTGCGCTGATCGGCGGAATCTCGTGGTTCGTGCTGCGCTCGGTCACGACCCCCATCGCCGAGGCCGCCGACACCAGTGCGCGCCTGGCTGCCGGCGAACTTGAGGTGCGCCTGCCGGTGCACGGCGAGGACGAGCTGGCAACACTCGGGCGTTCGTTCAATGCGATGGCCGACAGCATCCAAGGCCAGATTCTGAAGCTTGCCGACCTTTCGCTCGTGCAGCAAAGATTCGTGTCGGATGTCTCGCACGAGCTGCGCACGCCGCTCACGACGATCCGCCTTGCGTCTGAAATGATCAACGACCAGCGCGACACCTTCGCGCCGGCGACGGGTCGTGCGGCGGAGCTGCTCCACGACCAGGTTGAGCGCTTCGAACTGCTACTCACTGACCTGCTCGAGATCAGCCGCTACGACGCGGGGTCGGTGCAACTCGAGTGGGAGTCGAGGAGCCTGACGCAGCTCACGGAGGACGTGGTCGCGTCGATGGAGCAGCTGGCCGAGCAGCACGGATCGATCGTTCGGGTGCTCTCGCCCGGGGGACACACGCCGAGCCAAATGGATGCGCGCCGCGTTCGCCGGGTCGTGCGCAATCTGCTGGGCAACGCCATCGAACACGGCGAGGGCCGCCCGATCATCGTGACCGTCGACAGCAATCGCCAGGCCGTTGCGATCGGTGTGCGCGACTTTGGGATGGGCATGCGTCCCGAGGATGTCGAGCATGTGTTTGACCGATTCTGGCGGGCCGACCCCTCACGCAAGCGCTCGATCGGGGGCACCGGTTTGGGGCTGTCGATCGCGCTCGGCGATGCGCGGCTGCACAATGGCACGCTCGGGGTCTGGTCGGAGCCCGGTCGCGGCACCCACTTCGTGCTCACGCTGCCGCGCCGCGCCGGTGTCATCGAGCCCGAATCACCGATCCGCCTCGAGCCAGACGAATCCGAAGACGCCGACGTGGCAATGTTCGGCACCGCAACGGCGACCGCGGCGATCGACGTCGAATCCCTCGTCGAATTGAACAGGCCCGGCGGCAGCGGGCCAGAAGAACCGAAGGCCGAAGCGTCAGGAGAACAACAATGAGTCGGCGGCGCAGTGTGGGTCTCGGCATCCTGGCACTGCTGACCGTCGTGCTGACCGCGTGTGCCGGGCTCCCGACGACGGGTCCCGTGAATGCGGGCCTTCCGCCCGCCGAGGGGCCAGGGCGCCTTGATGTTGACTTTCTCCCGGAGCGTCCCGCGCTGGGGGCGAGCCCGCAACAGATCGTCGAAGGCTTTGTGGATGCCGCCACCAGCCCCGCCGGCAACTTTGAGATTGCCCGCTCGTACCTCGCGCCGGCCCTGCGTGACGCATGGGATCCGGGCGTGGGAGTCACCATCGACCAACCGCGCGGGAGGTCAGTGTCGGAGCCCGAAAACGACGCGGCGGCAGAAACCGACACGGTGACGGTGACGTTCACCCCGACCGCCGACGTGGATGAAGCGGGGAGCTATCGCGTTGCCGAAGCGCCGAGCCCGGCGAGCCGCAAGTACGTCGTGGCGAAGCAAAGCGACGGCGAATACCGCGTGGTCAGCGCCCCGGACGGCATCGTGCTCGACTCGGAGACATTCAAGGTGGTCTTCAACCAATTCACGCTGATGTACTTCGACCCCACCTGGCGGTTCTTAGTGCCCGATGTGCGCTGGTTCCCGGCACGCACCAACACCGCGACAAACATCGCCAGCAAGCTGATTGATGGCGCGCCGAGCGCCTGGCTGGAAGGCGCGGTCGTCAGCGCGTTCCCGCAGGATGTGGCACTGAAGAGCAAAACGGTGCCGGTGACGAGCGGCGTCGCGCATGTCGAACTCGACAACTCGGCGGTCACCCTCGACGACTTGACGCTCAGCCGGATGCAGGCGCAATTGCAGGCGAGCCTTGCCACTGCCGGCGTGCCGCGCGTTGACATGCTGGTCGGAATCAACGTGCTTGCCGTGATGGCCGCGCCGACGGCTCCCACGAAAGTCGACGGCCGCGCGTTCGTGCAAACCGCCACGGGTGTTGGCTTCGTATCTGGCAATGAGCTTGAGGTGATTCCGGGGCTGAGCGCGCAGCTCGCACGCCTGCAGAGCCAGCGCATCGAGCTCGCGCCATCGCAGGAATTCGCCGCCGTCCTGGGCGTTGACGGGCAAGTGAGCCGCGTGCCGCGCGAGGGTGATGCGCTTGTGCTGGATTCCCGGCGCGGGCTGATCGCGCCCACGGTCGACCCGTGGGGTGCGATCTGGAGTGTGCCGCGGGACGTGCCCTCGGCGGTGATTGCCTATCGTTCGACCGGTGAAGCAACTGCCATCGCCAGCGCGTGGCCCGACGCGTCGGAGATTGCCGGCATGCAGCTCTCGCGTGATGGCACCCGGGTTGCGGCGGCGGTCACGATTGGCGGCCAGAGTTGGATGGAAATCGCGGCCGTGCGGCGTGACGCCGACGGCAAGCCGGTCGCGCTGGGCGAACCATTGAAGGTCGCGCGTCTGAGCGGGCCCGGCACAGGGATCGCGTGGGTGGATGACACCAGCATCGCCGCCGCATTTATCGCCAATGAGGTTCCCTGGATCGCGACGACGCTGGTCGGCGGTCCGGGTTCGGTGCGCGATGCGCCGATGGGCACCGTCTCGCTGGCCGGTGGCAATAACCTCGCCGGGCTGCGGTTGCAGACGAGCACGGGGGAGCTGTTCGTACAGCGCGCTTCGACGTGGCAGCAGAGCGCCGAGGACGTGCTGGTGCTCGCGACGCAGCAGGGGATGCCGCTGCAAGAGATCCCCTAGCCGGGCGTCCGGGATTTCGGGGATTCCGGGAGCTGGGGGGCTGCGGGCCTGCGGTCGTGCGGGGCTGCAGGCGTACCGGCGAGGTGCAACCTGAAGATGCGGGATGAACCCTGGCCAAGTGAGGTTAGGCATGCCTATACTAAGAACGTCATGTCACACAGCACAGAGCAGCTCACGTCGCCGCAGTCCGGTTCTAATCGACCTACCTCGGTCGTGCACGCGGGCATCGAGCACGGACCCCGGGCGTGCAAAGCGGCAAAGCACACGCGCGTGCAGCACCTGATCACAGCCGACGAGACCTCGCTTCTCGAACTCGAAACGCTGCTGGTGACGCTCCCAATTTGCTCGACGGGTCGGGTGTTCATCGAAGTGCCTGATGCGGCATCCGTCACCGACATTGCCGCCCCGGCGCGCATGACCGTCACGTGGCTCGATCGTTCGGCACGCTCCGGCGCTGCGGGCACGGGCGAGCTGTGTGCCCCCGGCCGCGCACTTACGCGCGCCGTTGCGGCCTGGGCGGGCGAGATGCTCTGCGCCGATGACGACCACACCCGGGTCTTCTTGACGGGTGGATTCCTCGGCACCGCCGACATCGTCGACCACCTGGTCGACCGGCTCGGCGTCGACGCCGACAGCATTCACGCACCCGCCCGCTTTGGGCTGCCGGTGCGCGCAGAATCACCCGCTGCAGCCTGAATCAGCGCGGTTTGACTCAGCGTTGCCTGAATGAGCGTTGCCTGAATGAGCGCGGTCTGCATGACCGCAGCCCGATTCAACACTGCCGCTGAACTCAGCTCTTGCGTGCGTAGCGCGCGTGGACATACCCGCCCTGCACGAGCCCAGCTTCGATTTCGAAGCGGTTGCGTAGCGCATTGCGGCCCGCGAGCGCGTAGAGCACGGGCATGAGAAACCCGTAGCGTCGCCACTGCCGGGCGTGCACGGCCTCGTGTGCGAGCACGGGCGCCGACACGTTGTTGCCGGTGAGGTAGCAACGCCCGACGCACACGCCGCCGCGGCGGTAGGCCCACGAGGGCAGGCCACGAAACACGAGGAGCCTATCGACATTCTCGACGCGGCCAGTGCTCAGCAGGCCGCCCCAGATCATGCCGACCGCGGTGCCCCAGTAAAAACCGAGGTCACTGATCGGCGAGTCGAGGAGGAACGACGGGATCCACCGGTCGACGCGCCGACCGCGAGCGAGGGCGCGCTCTGCCTGGGCTTCCCAGTCCGCCGGAGGGGCGCTCACACCAACGCACCAACGATGCGCAGGATTGTCGACATGTCGTGCGTGACAGCCGCGGGCGACGAGGGCGCGTACTCGGTGATTGCGGCGCCGGCCAGGGGCAAGCGCTCACGCAGCGCCGCGATCGTCTCGAGTAGCTGACGCAGGTCGAGACCGAATGGTTCGGCGTGGCCGAGCCCCGACAGCGCCGACGGGTCGAGCACGTTCAGATCGATGTGCACGAAGACGCGGGATGCCCCCGCCGCCGTGATCGCCGCCACAAGTTCGTCGGGGTTGAGGTTGTCGGGCGACCGCAATGCGACGCCGTGCGCTTCGGCGGCCGCCACCTGTGCCTCGTCCATCGCGCGCACGCCGATGAGGGCGAGGCGCCCGTGACCGATCATTGGCCCGGGGCTATCGGCATCCGGGCGCGGGATGCTCGGATCAACGAGCGCCCGGGCGGCCATGTCATGAAACGCCTTCGTCGGCGAAGACGCGGGGGAGTGGAACGCGCCACGGGCACCGAACCAGATCACGGCAAGAGCCGGGTCGGTGGCGTCGGTGGCGCCAGCGGCGTGGGCGGCACCAGCGGCGTGGAGCGCTGCGATGGTGCCGACGCCGGCATCGCCGCCGAACGTCACAACCGCCTGCTCAAGCGCGCGCTGTTCATCAAGCGCAGCGCGAAGGTTTCTTGCGGTCTGGCTGAGCGCGCTCATCCGCAACACACCGGTGTCGAGGGTGTCGCCCGCCTCGAGGGGAACCTCGACCAGGTGCGAGCTGGATCGGGGCAGATCACCAAGCACAGCCTGCGCCCCGTCGACGAGCTGCATCGCTCGCGAGGAGCTTGATCCCTGCCATTGCGGAACAACGAGGAAACGGACCATCAGAACCTCTGTCCGATCAAAAAATGCCCTGCACAAAAACCGCTGTGCAACAAAAATTATACCGCGGCGACCGGGTGGCCGTCCCTTGAAGGAGACCGCCCGGTCGCCGCGAATGCGGTGCTTAGGAGTTGATCGCGCCCTGCGCGTTGCCACCGTGCTTGAGCGCGGCAAGCCGCGCCTCAACCTCGGTCAGCTCGCCGATGTCGTCGAGTGCGTTGAACTGCGCGTCGAGGCTCGATGCGGCCAGCTCCTGCTTGCCGGCGGCCAGAGCCTCCTGGCGACGGATCTTGTCTTCGAAGCGGCCGAGGTCGCTTGTCGGGTCCATCACGTCGATCGACTTGACGGCGTCGGCGACCTTGTTCTGGGCCTCGGCGGTCTTCGCGCGGGCGAGCAGCTCCGAACGCTTCGACTTCAGCTCTTCGAGCTTCTGCTTCATACCGTTCAGGCCGTCCTTGAGCTTGTCAACGACCTCCGTCTGTGCCGCAATCTGCGGGGCCGAGGCCTTCGCCTCGTTCTCAGCGCTGATCTGGCGCTGCAGCGCAATCTTCGCCAGGTTGTCAAACTTGTCGGCGTCGACCGTGTGGCCGGCGGTGCGCAGTTCGTCACCCTTGCGGCTGGCAGCGATTGCCTTGTTGCCCCAATCTGCGGCGGCCTGCACGTCTTCCTGGTTGTCGCGCTCGAGCAAACGCAGGTTGCCGATCGTTTCGGCGATCGCCGATTCTGCGTCGGCAATGTTGTTGCTGAAGTCGCGAACAAGCTGGTCGAGCATCTTCTGCGGGTCTTCAGCCGAGTCGAGCATTGCGTTGACGTTTGCCTTCAGGAGCGTCGAGATACGCCCGAAAATGGACTGCTTAGCCATGGAGGTTCCTTCCGTAGTGGTTCAGTTGTGTACGAGTATGAAATTTGGATGCCGCGGCCCCCGCTGCACCGGTGTCGCTAGAACCGCCCACCGCCACGGCGTGAGCGTGTGCCGCCCCCGCCGAAACTGCCTGACGATCGACCGCCCGACGAACGGCCACCGCCGCCTCCACCGCCGAACCCGCCGCCGAACCCGCCGAAACCACCCGACGATCGGCCGCGACTTCCGCCGCCTCCGCTGAGGAGCGAGTTGATGAGGATGCCACCGAGCACTGCGCCGGCAACATTGCCGCCACCACCGCCGCCCTGGCGCTGTTCGAACGCGCCGACATCCTGCTGGGCGAACTGGATGGCCTGAGCCGCGAGCTGGTTTGCGCGCTGGGCGTAGGCGAGGGCCTGTTGTGGGTCGGCGGCCTGCAGTTGCTGGGCGTGCACGAGCGAGGCGCCCGCCTCGGCGAGGCGCGTGCGGGCCTCAGCACCGACGGCACCGCGGCGCGCGGTGACGTAGTTCTCTGCGGCCGAGACCTGTGCCTGTGCGCTCAGCATTGTCTGCTGCAACGCTTGCTGCGCGCGCTGCTGTGCCTCTGCGGCGTTCCGCACATCCGCAACGACGCCATCGATCTGCGCGTTCGCGGCGTCGAGGCCTTCGAGCACCTGCAGCGGGGCAATCGTTGGCGCGGACATCGCCGCGCGTGCACTCGCGACCTGTTCGTTGACGATCGCGATTGCGCTCGCGACACGGCCGTCCGGGTCGGGGAGGCGAGAGGCCTGGGCAACATCACCCTCAAGGTGCGCGATTGCAGACGAGATCGTCTGCTCGCCCGTCGCAAGGTCGGCGCCAAGCTTGTCGACCGCCTGCGTGAGCAGCTTCGCCTGGTCGACTGCCTCCTCCGCGGCGCGGATGCTGACGGCCGCTTCGCCGCCCTTGCCTTCGCCGATGAGCCGCTGCGCCGCCGCGAGTTGTTCGTCGGCGAATGCAAGGCGAGTGGATGCCTGTTCTGGGTTGTCGGCGACGGTTGCGAGTGCACTGGGTGCATACCGCGTGGTGAGCGCCGCAAGCGACTGGGTCGCGGCGGCAATCAGCGGCGTGGCTCCGGCCCGCTCACCCTGCACGTGAAGGAGCGCCTCGGGCGCGTTCGCTTCGAGCTTGCGAAGGGCGTCGAAATCGGCGGCCTTGGCGTCGAGCTCGGCGTTGGCGCCGTGGCACAGCTGCAAGATCTGCGTGTTCCAGGCACGCACTTCTTCTTCGGTGTCGGGAATCTCATCGTCGAGCTTCTGCTTGAGCGTGAACGCCTGGGTCAGCGCCGCCTTCGCAGACGTGAGCGCGGTTTCGAAATCGGCGGTGGCCGCGTCGCCAAACTGGGCACGTGCGAATCCCAACTCTTCGTCGCTCGTGCGGATCGCGTCATCGGTTGCGATCAGGGCCGAGCCGGCCTGGCGCCCAAGCTCGGCGGTGCTGATTTGTTCGACGGCGCCGGGGCCCTTGCCTCCGGTCACAGCCTTCTTGCGGCGGCTTGCGAACGCCCAAATGCCAACACCGATCGCAACCACGACCAGGAGCCCAACGAAGAGCCACACCATCGAACTGCCGGTGTCGGCCGCACCGCTGCCGCCCGTCCCGCCGCTGTTGCCGGGTGAACCCGACCCACCGGCGGCGGCATCGGTCATGCCGGCTGCTGCGGCCTCGACGGCGCCGAGCCAGTCGCCTGTCTGGAGTGCGGGCTGGATCTGCTGCTGCTCGATTGCGGCCAGCTGCGAGTCGTTGAGCGGCCCGCTTGTGTCGCCCGAGAGGTAGAACTGACGCGTGTCGACGGCGACGGCGAGCAAATATTGTGTCGGACCGAGCCCGTTTTGCGTCGCGGTCTGATTCGCCCACTCTTCGGCGTTGCTCGGGCTTGAGAACTCGGGAACAAACGCGACCCAGAGGTCGAGACCGGTGTCGGCGCGAAGCTGTTCGAGGCGGGCCTGCGCGGCGCCCTCATCGGCGCTGCCGAGCGCGTTGGCGTCGTCAAACACATAACCCGAGCCGAGAGTAATCGGGGCGACGGCCGGGACCGTGCCCGTTGCTGTGGCCGAGGTGTCGTGGGTGAGGCCCTGAGCGGGCGCACCAATTGCTAAGCCGGCGACAAGCAAACCTGTGGCCAACGTGATCGCCCAACGCGAGCGCATCGCGCCACCCCCTTGAGTGGTGCCGCAAACGGGCACCGTTATACAGACAGGATTTGAGTCTATGGGTGCGCCGCGTGGTGCGTCCACCGCTGGCGCCGTCGCGCGAAGCCTGCCGAATCGCTCGTGCCGTCATGGCGCGAACCATGGATGCGGAAGCGGGCGATCGCGCCCGGTCTCCGGCGTGTCAGGCGAGAGCCGCGCGGGCGATAGCTCAGGCTGAATGGGTGAATGACAGGTATAGCGGAGACGTGCTGGCGAAGGGCTGGCGCGACGCGGGCAAGGTGAAACCGGCCGAAGTGCGGGCCGAACGCGACCTGGTGGTCGAAGTTGCGGTCGACGGTTATTGCGGCGCGGTGACCCGCGTCGAGGGCAAGCTTGTCGAGTTGGAGGACCGGCACGGCAAGCGCCGTCTGTTTCCGCTCGGCGGCGGATACCTCGTCGACGGCGTCGCCGTCGTCCTCGTGCCGCCCGCCCCCAAAGCGCAGGCGCCCGCTCGCACGGCCTCGGGTTCGTTCGCGGTTGCGAATTCGCGAGCGCGCGTCGCGCTGCCGAGCCGCATTCTTGTGGAGGGCAGGCACGACGCCGAACTGGTTGAAAAGGTGTGGGGCGCAGACCTTCGTATCGAGGGCGTGGTCGTCGAATATTTGCAGGGCATCGACCTCCTTGACGACGTGTTGCGCGATGACCCGCCCTCGAGCACACGGCGGTACGGCGTGCTCGTCGATCACCTCGTGCCGGGCTCGAAAGAGTCGCGGATCGCGGAAGCCGTGGCATCCGGCCCCCATCGCGAGCACGTGCTGGTTGTTGGGCACCCGTTCGTCGATGTCTGGCAGTGTGTGACGCCGGCGGCGATGGGCATCGCGCGGTGGCCCGAGATTCCGCGCGGCACCGACTGGAAGACCGGGATCTGCCGCGCGTTCGGGTGGCCGGCGGAGACGACCGAAGATTTTGGGCTCGCGTGGGAACGAGTGCTGTCGAGGGTGCATGGATACCGCGATCTTGAGCCGTCGCTCCTCGGGCGCGTCGAGCAGCTTATCGATTTTGTGACGGCGCCGTAGGGGCGGCTCACGCCCTTTCGCTCGCCACGCCCTTTCGCCCGCCCCGCCCTTTTGCTCAGCAGTCGCGAAACGCCGTGCTGCACCGCGTAAAGCGACAAAGTGCGACGGGGGAGCGGACGAGGGGCGGGGAAGGCACGCCGCGCGGGCGATGCGTGGGGGTGGGTGCTCGTAGGCTTGGGGTGTGAGTAGCGACAATCCCCCTGAGCAGCCGGCCGACCAGACGCCGACCGAAGAACTGGGCGACGACGTGCCCGCGCATGTGCGGGCGGGGTTTCGTGAGAGCCCGGTGTCGTTCGTGCGCCGTGGCGGTCGTCTGACCGACGGCCAGGAGCGCGGCTGGTCCGAGCTGAGCGGGCGCTTTCTCATCGACGCGCCCCGCGGCTCGGCCGAAACCAGCGTGCATCCCGACGCACGATTTGACGCGGCCGCAGCGTTTGGGCGCGAGGCGCCGCTCGTTGTTGAGATCGGGTCGGGCCAGGGCGAAGCGGTGCTGCACGCCGCGGCGGAGCATCCCGAAACGAACTTTCTTGCCGTCGAGGTGTTCATCGCCGGACTCGCGAAGACCATGCTCGGCGCCGAGCGCGAAGGCCTTATGAACGTTCGGGTCATGGAGGCGAATGCGCCAGAGGTGCTGCAGACCTACCTGCCCGAGGGCTCCGTCTCGGAAGTCTGGGTGTTCTTCCCCGACCCGTGGCACAAGTCCAAGCACAATAAGCGGCGCCTGGTGACGGCCGAGTTTGCGGCGCTCGCCGCCCGCGCGCTCATGCCCGGGGGACTGCTGCGCCTCGCAACCGACTGGGAAGATTACGCGCGCCAGCAGCGCCGCGTGATGGATGCCGCCCCCGACTTCGTGCGCGAATTTGACGCCGAACCCACGGCGTGGGCGCCGCGATTCGACGGCCGCGTGCTGACCTCCTTCGAGAACAAGGGCAAGCGCCGCGGGCACGCGATTCGCGACATGCTCTACCGGCGGGTCTAGGGCGACACGATGGCGATCGGGCGGGGGCAGACAGAGCTGGGTGGCGCTTCTTCACGGGCATTCCCCCGGTGGACGTGGAGGCTGGTGCCGGCGTTGCTGGTCTGCCTCTCGGCGCCGGCATTCTTCGTACTGCAGTTGAGTTGGCTCGGCTGGTTGCTTTTGGTTTGCGGGCTCGCCGGTGCGTGGTTTGCCGAGCGCCGGGGCGTGGCTCGGGGTGTGGCGCCCGTGGGTGTTGCGAGTGGTGGGGCGGGGGCATCCATTGGTCATGGGCTGCACACGATGCCGCCGGGGGTGCGCGCGCCGAGTCTGCTGCGTGACCTGTCGTTGATTGCGCTGGGGCTGATTGTGGTCAGTCTCATTTCGCTGCACGCCGAGCTCGACAACGCGGCGTTTGTGCGCTTCACGCTTGCGCTTGGCGGCTCCGTTGCGCTGCCGTACCTCGTGTCGCGGTTTGTGTTTCGTGACCGGGCGATTGGGTTTCCGTGGCGCGGCGGCACGCGCTGGACGGCGTTTCAATGGACCTGGCTCATCGCGGTGCTGGTGCTTGGTTGGCTGATTCTGCCGTTCTACTTCATCACGTCGGGCGTGTACATGAACTGGCCGGTCGTCGATACGCCGGAGCTGATCGCGCGGCTGTTCGTGGGTGTCGGGGCGGTCGGAATCTGGGATGAACTGTTCTTCATCTGCACGGTGTTTGTGTTGCTGTGCCGGCACTTTCCGGTCTGGCAGGCGAATCTGCTCCAGGCGATTGTGTTCGTTTCATTTCTCTGGGAGCTCGGCTACCAGGCGTGGGGCCCGCTCCTGACGATCCCGTTCGCGCTGTTGCAGGGTTTCATCTTCATGAAGACGCGCTCGCTCGGATACGTCGTCACCGTGCACCTCCTCTTCGACGCGGTCGTGTTCCTCGTGCTCGCGCATGCGCACAACCCGGGGTTGTTCGGCTTCTTCCTGGTGTGAGGTGGGGCGAGGGGGCGTGGCGCATTGCGTCCGCCCGCGCGCCGCGGCGCCACCGCCCGGGGACCTCCGCGCGTCGCGTCGCGCCCGCGCCCGCCCATTCGTTCCCCCGTCGCGAACGGTCGCTTTTGGCGCGATTCTTGACACATTGCGACGGGTGAGCGGTGACGCTGGAGCGTCGCGCTCCTGTCCGTGCCGGTGCCTTCGTTCCCCCGTCGCGAATGGTCGCTTTTCGCGCGATTCTTGACACATTGCGACGGGTGAGCGGAGAGAGCGAGGCGCACGGTCGCGGGTCGGGCGGATGCCGGGGCCCGATCTCGCGCTTGGTAGTGCGTTCGTTCCCCCGTCGCGAACGGTCGCTTTTCGCGCGATTTGTGACACATTGCGACGGGTGAGCGGTGACGCTGGAGCGTCGCGCTCCTGTCCGTGCCGGTGCCTTCGTTCCCCCGTCGCGAATGGTCGCTTTTCGCGCGATTCTTGACACATTGCGACGGGTGAGCGGAAAGGGCGGAGGGCGCGCCCCGGCGCAAGCGCGGCGGGGCGCCCTCCGCGCCCGCGCACGACCTCGACTAAACTGGCATCCGGGCCCCGACAACGGCCCCCGGACGAGGCAAACCAGTACCCGGAACGCGACAAGACTGGCCGAAAGGTAGTCGTCATGGCGTGGATCGTACTCATCGTTTCGGGAGTGCTTGAGGCCGTCTGGGCTACGGCGCTGGGCAAGTCCGAAGGCTTCACAAAGCTCTGGCCGAGCGTGATTTTCGGCGTCGCGCTGATCGTCAGCATGGGCGGTCTCGCATGGGCGATGCGTGACATCCCGACCGCAACGGCGTATGCCGTGTGGGTTGGCATCGGCGCCTCGCTCACGGTCATCTACTCGATGATCACGGGCGACGAACCGGTGTCACTCGTGCGCGTCCTGTTGATCATGGGCCTCGTCGGCTGCATCGTCGGGCTCAAGCTCGTCGGCGGCGATACGCCCGCCGCGAACCAGTAGCGCCGGGCCGGTCGGCGCCGCGAGACTTGCCCCATGCGACAGGTCTTGATTCTCGGTGGCACCGCGTGGCTCGGACGCGAGATTGCCCACGCGGCACTCGCACACGGCGCGGAGGTCACGTGTCTTGCCCGTGGAAACTCGGGCGAAGTGGCATCCGGCGCCCGCCTTGTGATCGCCGACCGCGCCGCCCCCGGGGCCTATGACGCGCTCCTCGATCGTGAGTGGGATGACGTCATCGAGATCTCGTACGATCTCGGCTTCGTGCAGGGCGCGCTCGCCGCGCTCACCGGCCGCGCGCGGCACTGGACGCTCGTCTCCAGCGTGTCGGTCTATGCCGACGACACCACGCCCGGCGCTGACGAGCGCGCCGACCTCGTCGAACCCACCGATCTCGCCAACTATGCCCACGCGAAGGTCGTTGCCGAACGGGCAACGCAGGATGCCGCACCCCAGCGCCTGCTGATCGCAAGGCCGGGACTCATCGCGGGGCCCGGCGACGGTTCGGATCGCTTCGGGTATTGGCCCGGGCGATTCGCCGCGGCGGCGTGCGGCCCGAGCACCGCCACCACCCCGAGCACCCCGAGCGCCGCCAACACCCCGAGCGCCGCCAGCACGAGCGCCACCACCGCCCCACAGCACACCCAAGTCCTCGTCCCCGACGCGCGCGACCGCGCGACCCAGGCGATCGACGTGCGCGACCTCGCCGATTGGATCGTGCGCGCGGGCGAGGCCGGCGACACCGGGGTCGTCAACGCAGTGGGCGACGTGCATGAGCTGGTCGAGGTGCTCGACCTGGCCGCCGAGGCGGCGGGATTCGCGGGGGAGTGGGTCGTGGCATCCGATGCCCGACTCATCGCCGCAGGCGTGCACTACTGGGCGGGGCCGCACTCGCTCCCGCTCTGGCTTCCCAACGAAGCGCGCGGCTTCATGCGCTACAAGAACGACGCGTATCGGGCACACGGCGGGATGCTCCGGCCCCTCGCCGCGACGATCGCCGACGTGCGCGACGACGAACGGGAGCGCGGGCTTGATCGGCCGCGACGCTCGGGGCTGACACGGGCCGAAGAGCGTGCGGTCATCGTGGCGCTCGCCGCGCCCGCGGGCGATGAGTCGGGCACGCACCCCGAGCGGTGATAAAGTCGAGCGGTGCGCCTCCGTAGCTCAGGGGATAGAGCGTTGGTTTCCGGTACCAAAGGCCGCTGGTTCGATTCCAGCCGGGGGCACTTCAAATACGATGTCTGAAACTGCGACACGCGAGAGCGTGTCGCAGTTTTGCTTTCGCCCCACACCGCCCACACCCCGCCGCGCAGGTCTCCGGCGCTTGCGCCACGCGCGCCCCGGCGCCCGAACGTTAAGAATGTTCACAGAACCGCCGCTACTGTGAACGCAATTGCGCCCGCCGCTTCGTGCACAGCCGCGCGTAGGGGTGCACAAGGAGAGAGCTCATGCGTCGATCACTGTTCATTCGCGCCGGAGGCATCGCTGGGCTTCTCGGTTTGGTGTTCGCCACAAGTGCGTGCGCGACGAATGCCACAGACACCTCCGATCCGAGCAACGGCGGTGGGGCAGCCCCGACCGAAGTCATCGAAGTATCTGACGAATCGGCCGACGGCAACGCGGCTGGCGACGATGATGGCCGTGCGTTCGGCGCATCCGACGACATCATCATCACGGCGGTTGAGCGCACGCTCGAGCGCAAGAACGCCAAGGCGGAGTGGGCGGGAAGCACGCTTCGGGTCACGATGGATGGCTCGGCTGCGGCTCCCACCGCGTCTCTTCCATGCCTTGGCATCGAAACGCTGCTCGCGGACGGCGAGGACGTGACCCTCGTGTTCAGCGATGGAGAGCTCATCTGCGCCGACCGACCGACCGCGCGCTGACGCACAAGCGGCAAAGTAAGTCTCGACGGGCGAGCGTCAAAGAAAGCGTTGCCGCGCGCACATCAACCCAGCAGGCTCCGTTGGTGGCTCGCGTGATCTCGTATCGTGACGGACCAATCGGCATACGGTTCTTCTGAGAACGCGTCACCGCGATAGAGGGCCCGTGCCGCGCTGCGGCTGGCATCGTCGTCGCGCGCTGCCAACGTCAGGAAACGTTCCAGGTCTATGTCGAGCGCCTGTACGTCGAGGCACACCGAGCTTCCTTCGGTCACCAGATGGTACTGGGTGGGTAGGAGTCGATCTGGGTCGAGGGCACGGCGGATCACGTTCACGGCGACCGAGAAGCGATTCGCCAGCTTCGACGGAGCCTCGTCGGGCCAGAGGGCATCCATGAACACCTCCCGCGCGGTCGGGGTGCCGCGGGCGGCGACGAGCATCTTCAACAGCTCGCTGGCTTTGCGCGAGTTCCATTCGGCGCGCGTCCCGCAGAGCGAAATCACCTCGAACTGGCCAAGCACTCGGATGCGTGGGCGATGCATGGCGCGACGGGTGAGCATGGCGAACCCACGTGCCTCACTTGTTGCTTTCGCCTCGGCGAGCAGCGCGTAGGCGGGCACATCGTCGAGCTCATGGCGAAGCGCAAACTCGGCCAGCTCGATTTGCGCTTCAGCATGCCACGCCCACGCACCGATCCGGCCGCTGAGGGCGACCGCAAGTTCAAGGTGCTCGCGTGCATCATCGAGCAAGCCGAGGTACTCCTCAAGCAGCCCCAGCGTGCGAGCGCAGGTGCCCCAGAACGCCACTCCGACACCGACGGGAACGAACGTCTCGGCAACGGGGAGGAGCATGTGTCGGAGCCGCTCGGCGTTCGCTCGCGAACCATTGATTCGCGCGATCTCAGCGAGCACCGTGATGGTCGAGAGCCAGTACCGATTGCGGGGGATGTCTGCGGCATCCGGGAGCGATTGCAACAGGGCTTCACCGGCAGACTGGCGCCCTTGCAACAGCCAGAGCCAGGCGAGAGACGCGGGCCACAGCAGCTGCTCTGGGTACTCTCGCCGTGCCGCGAGGAAGCCCTCCTCAGCGCCATCGATGCGCCCCTGCATCCAGCGGATCATCCCCAGCTGCGTCGTATACAGACCGAGGCCATCCGCGCCGTGCTGCTGGGCCTGCGCATACAGCGATTCGGCCTGCTGCTCGGCGCCTTCGGTGTCGCCGTCAAGAATCGAACGCAGGCAGTAAAACCACTGCGCGGGGTCAGCGTGAGCGGTGCCTGTGTGAGCGGTGCCGCGCTGCTCCATGGTGCTGTAGCGCTGCTCAAGCAGCTGCGCATCCAACGACCGAATCTCGCCCTGTTCAAGAAGACCCACGAGCAACAACACGGTGCCGATGGGCACGAGCGCGGTCTCGTTGTGACGCGTCGCCGTGGCGAGAATCTGGTTTGCGGCGCGCACCCGCTCTTGGGCGTGCTCGGGAGCCGGTCGGGTAACGCTCCAAGCCACAAGTGCGTAGGCGATGGATGCCTCGTCTCCAAGCCGCTCTGCGATGGCCTGCGTGTCATCGGCTTGCTGCACCAAGTCTGTGAGGTTCGCGTCTCCGGACGGCGCATGGGCGGCAGCCACGATCCCGGCCGTGAGGAGTTTGACGGCGAGCAGTGACTCCACCGGATCGAGCGCCTCCACGGCAGCCTGGCAACGCTCAGCGTAGGCGCGGGCTGAGAGCGGTGTGAGGTTGATTGGCAATCCTTCAGCGAGAAAGTCGGCTGCATCCTGCTTTGCGGCCGGCGCTTCACGCGAGGGAGCGCCAATGCTTCCAGTCATGGTTGAACCATAGCTTGAACCTTCGCGAGGCTCCTTGAGCGTCGCCCGCGCCCGTCCTGAGCGGCCGGCCGAACCCCGGCCGAACCCCGGCCGAGCCCCGACCCGATCCCCCAACCCGAGCTCCAAGCCGCGAATTTAACTTTTCTGACAGACGTCTCCATAAGATCAACCTCAAAGTGCGCCAATTCACGCCAGCACTTCGGGTGCCGCGGAAATCGGACATTGGAGAACAATGAACACGCTCAATCGCTCATGGATGATTGCCCCTGCGGCGGTCATCACCCTCGCCCTGACGATGACGGCATGTGCATCTCCAGATGCACCGGGTGGGAGCACCGGAAGTTCACCCGCAGGGCCCGGCACGTCAGTAACCGCGCCCTCGACCGCGCCGACGAGTGACACCGACAGTGAGGCCGACGCCACCCCGCGGGGCACCGACCCCGCCAGTTGCCTGGTCGGCTCCTGGGCTGCCGACAACGCGTTCTTCCTTGTGAGCCTCCGCGAGTACGGGGATGAGTTCAATAACGTCACCGGGCAGGTGACCCTGAATTTTGCCGGCGATGGGACGCTGACGACCACGTATCAGGACTGGCTGCTCACGGCCCTTGTCGAGGGCATCGACCTTTCGATCAGCCGAAACGGGAGCGATGCCGGAATCTTCACTGTCGATGGAGACAGGATCGACTTCGCCGACACCCAGGTGGGCTCGTCGATGTCGGTGACGGCGGCTGGCACCACGATGCCCATCGTGCCCGAGGCGATGGCATATGCCGGCGCCGCCTTCACGTGTGCTGCAACCGAGGCGAGCATCACAACGATCGATGGAACCCTCCGACTGAACCGATGAACGCCGACTCCGCCCTCCGCGATGAAGCGGAGCGGGGCCGGTGCTTGATTCCTGCCGCCTCGACAAGAACGGAGAGCACCACCTGAGAGCCGCCCGCACCCGGCGCTCAGCGGCATCCACGTAGAATGGTGCCGCCATGACTCCAGACGTTCTCGCCGCCCAGTTGCTCACCATCGTCACCCCGATTCTTGAGGCTCGACGAGCCGGCAGTTCGGCCGACCTCACCGTCGCCGACGTGGTGCTTGAGCGCCCGAAGAACCGCGATCACGGCGATTGGGCCTCGAACATCGCCATGAAGCTCGCGAAGAGCGTGGGCACCAACCCGCGTGAGCTCGCGACCGCGATTGCCGAGGCGCTGCAGGCGGTCGACGGCGTTGCAACCGTCGAGGTCGCCGGCCCCGGCTTCATTAACGTGCGATTGGATGCCGCAGCCGCCGGCGCGCTCGCGAAGACGATCGTCGACCAGGGCACCGCCTTCGGCACCAACCAGTCGCGCGCTGACGAGATCATCAACCTCGAGTTCGTCTCGGCCAACCCCACCGGGCCCATTCACCTTGGCGGCACGCGCTGGGCCGCCGTTGGTGACTCGCTTGCGCGCATCCTCAGCTCGCAGGGCGCCAACGTGACGCGGGAGTACTACTTCAACGATCACGGTTCGCAGATCGACCGCTTCGCTCGCAGCCTCGTCGCCGCGTACCTGGGCGAGCCCGCGCCCGAAGACGGGTACGGCGGCGGCTACATCGGCGACATCGCTCGCCGCGTTGCGCTCGCTTACCACGGCGACCTCGCCGCGCTCTCGCCCGAAGAACTGCAAGAGGCGTTCCGCTCGCAGGGCGTCAACTTCATGTTCGACGAGATCAAGGCGAGCCTGCACAACTTTGGTGTCGACTTCGACGTCTACTTCCACGAGAACGACCTGCACAAATCTGGCGCGGTCGATCGTGCGATCGCCCGGCTCACCGAGCTTGGCCACATGTACGAGTCGGACGGTGCGATGTGGCTCCGCACGACCGATTTCGGTGACGACAAAGACCGCGTGGTCATCAAGTCTGACGGCCAGCCCGCCTACATTTCGGGCGACCTGGCGTACTACCTCGACAAGCGTGAGCGCGGCTTCAACCGCTGCATCATCATGCTCGGCGCCGACCACCACGGTTATGTGCAGCGCCTCATGGCAATGTGTGCCGCGTTCGGCGACGAGCCGCAGGTCAACCTGCAGGTGCTCATCGGCCAGATGGTCAACCTCGTTCGCGATGGCCAGCCGATGCGCATGTCGAAGCGGGCGGGCACCGTCGTCACGCTCGAAGACCTCGTCGAAATTGTGGGTGTGGATGCCGCGCGCTACTCGCTCACGAGAAGCTCGGCCGACTCCAACCTCGACGTCGATCTTGACGTGCTCCAGAAGCGCACGAACGATAACCCCGTGTTCTACGTGCAGTACGCCCACGCGCGCACGCACAACGTGGGCGTGAACGCGGCGCAGGCCGGCGTCGACCGCAGCGAGTTTGCACCTGAACTGCTCGAGCACGCCACTGAGTCGGCGCTGCTCGGCGCGCTGCAGGAGTTCCCGCGCGTGGTGGCGTTCGCCGCCGACAGTCGCGAACCGCACCGCGTTGCCCGCTACCTCGAGGAGCTCGCGGGGCTCTATCACCGCTGGTACGACAACTGCCGAGTGACCCCGCTCGGCGACGAGCCCGTCACCGCGGTGCACCGCACCCGCCTCTGGTTGAGCGATGCGACCGGTCAGGTGCTGCGCAACGGACTCACGTTGCTCGGCGTCTCGGCGCCTGAGCGCATGTAACGCCGTGACGTTCGCACCCGACACCCCGGGCACCCCCAACTCCTCCGGCATCCCGGATCTCAACGCGAAGGCACCGGCAACCGAGACGGCGCCCGCGACCGCACGGGCCCAGGCATCCGCCCCGAAACGCCGCCGCCGCGTGCCGCTCCTGATCACCCTGATCATCGTGATCGCCCTCGCAATTGCGGCATGGTTCGCGGGCGATGCGATCGCGCGGAGCCTCGTGAGCGACACCATCCGTGCCGAGGTCACCGCGCAGCTCGGTCTTCCTGCAGACCACCCGGTCGACGTCGAACTCGACGGTTCGGTGCTCGCGCAGCTCATCTTCGGCAGCCTGCAGGAGGTGCGCATCGCGGCCGACGGTGTGCCACTCGGCGATATTTCGGCCGACGTCATGTTCGCGGCAAAGGGCGTGCCGATTCGCGATACGAACGCCGAAATGGATGCCGCAGCCGCCACGATCGCCCTCGACGAGGCATCTCTTCAGAAGGTGCTGGCAGAAGCCGCCGGCGTGCCCCGCGGCGTCGTGCTCTTGAACGACCCCGAGCTCGTGCTGGTGACCTCCATTCCGCTCGCCGGATTCCCCCTCGAACTCGGCATCGGGCTCGTGCCTTCTGCGGGCGAGGGCGACCAGGCAGGCATGCTCGTGCTCAAGCCGAACTCGGCGAGCATCGGCGAGGCGGTCCTCACCGCCGATGCGTTGCGCGCGCAGCTCGGCGCCGTCGCCGACACGATCCTGCAGCCCATCAACGTGTGTGTGGCAGATCGGATGCCGGTTGGCGCGACGCTCAGCGGCGTGACGGTGCTTGGCTCGGGCGCCACGGGTTCGATCGTGCTGTCGGTCGGGCTCGACGGTCGCTTCCTGATGGATCCGGCAATGCGGGAGCCCGGCACCTGCTAATTGGGCGGCCATGCGCGCGGCGACACGATCGCACGACGGCAGCGCAAAACATGCTGGGAACGACTCGGTCCGTCACAGACCCACCGACGGACAAAGCCGCGGCGAGCAGTGCTCTAGACTTGAGCCACCGTGGCGGCGTGACCATCCCGTTGATCACGGCATCCCGTATCACGATTGGTGAATCCCCCCGCATGTCTGCGAATCCGCTCGCCCCTGAATGGCTCGTGCTACCTGCCGACGCAAACGACCTCGCGCCCGAGGTGTGGCCCCGTTCCGCCCAGCGCGGCGACGACGGTGTGCTGGCAGTGGGTGGGGCATCCGCCATCGCCCTCGCCGAGCAGTTCGGTACCCCCTTGATGGTGCTTGACGAAGCCGAGGTGCGCCGCCGCGCGGCCGAGGCCTACGACGCATTCACCGGTGCGGCCGAACGTCACGGCACCACGGCTCGCGTGTACTACGCGGGCAAAGCGTCCCTGTGCACCGCAGTTGCGCGCTGGGCAACCGAAGCGGGCCTCGCGATTGATGTCTGCACCCGTGGCGAGCTTGAGGTCGCGCTTGCAGCCGGCGTCGACCCCGCACGCATTGGTTTTCACGGCAACAACAAGTCAGTCTCGGAGCTCGAGCGCGCGGTCGCCGTGGGCGTCGGTTCGATCGTGCTCGACAGCCGGATCGAACTTGAGCGACTCGCCGCAATCACCGAGCGCCTGGGCGTCATCCAGCCCGTGCTGGTTCGCGTCAACAGCGGCGTGCACGCCGAAACGCACCACTTTCTTGCCACGGCACACGAAGACCAGAAGTTTGGCCTGACCCTTGAAGATGCCGGGCCAGCCGTGGCGCGTATCCGCGAGCTCGACGGGCTCGAATTCCGCGGCCTGCACTGCCACATCGGCTCGCAGATTTTCGGTGTCGCGGGGTTCCGCGAATCGGCATCGCGCGTACTCGAACTGCACGCGACCCTGCTCGAAGGCGGGCCGGTTCCGGTGCTCAACCTCGGTGGCGGGTTCGGCATCGCGTACACCGCGGCCGATGTGCCGACCCCGCTCAGCGAGCTCGCCGACGGGATCGTCGCCGCGGTTGCCGAAGAGTGTGCGGTCCGTGGCATCCCGATTCCGAGTCTTGCGTTCGAACCCGGCCGCAGCATCGTCGGCACCGCTGGCGTGACGATCTATGAGGTCGGCACGATCAAAGACGTGACGGTCGATACGTCGGCCGCGGGCGAAGCACCGGCACACGCGGTCCGTCGCTACGTGAGCGTCGACGGCGGCATGAGCGACAATGCACGCCCGGCGCTCTACAACGCCCAGTACTCCGCCCGGATCGCCTCGCGCGACTCGCGCGAACCCGCCGAGCTTGTGCGGGTTGTCGGCCGGCACTGCGAGTCGGGCGATATCGTCGTCGACGCCGAATACCTGCCCGCCGATATCACGCCCGGTGACCTGCTCGCCGTGCCCGCAACCGGTGCGTATTGCGCCCCGCTCTCGAACAACTACAACCACGTCCCGCGCCCGCCGATTGTGGCGGTGCTGGACGGTCGCGCCCGCGTGATCGTGCGCGGCGAACGTCTTGAAGATCTGCTGGCTCGCGACACGGGCATCGACCTCGGCGCCCAGCGCGACCAGCACGGTAACGAACGGTCGGCAGGAGCCGACAGAGGAGAAGCATGATCGATCAACGCCATCTGCGCGTCGCGCTCTTGGGCGCAGGCTCAGTAGGGAGCCAGGTAGCGTCGTTGCTCTTGCAGCACGGCGACGAACTGGCTGACCGCGCTGGCGCAACGCTCGAGCTCGTTGGCATCGCGGTGCGCGACGTTGATGCGCCCCGCGACGTCGACCTGCCCGTCGAGTTGCTCACCACCGACGCGGAGGCACTGATTCTCGGTGCCGACATCGTCATCGAGCTGATGGGCGGCATCGAGCCTGCACGCGGCTACCTCCTCGAAGCGATTAACTCTGGCGCCGACGTCGTGACCGCCAATAAGGCGCTCCTCGCCACTCACGGCCCCGTGATCTTCGACGCCGCCGATCAGGTGGGTGCGCAGGTGTACTACGAGGCATCTGTCGCCGGTGCGATCCCGATCATTCGCCCGCTGCGCGACAGCCTCGCCGGTGACCGCGTGCAGCGGATCATGGGCATCGTGAACGGCACCACGAACTTCATCCTCGACAAGATGGATGCCGAGCACCTCACGCTGGAAGCTGCCCTCGCCGAGGCGACGGCGCTGGGCTACGCCGAGGCCGACCCCACCGCCGACATCGGCGGATATGACGCGGCGCAGAAAGCCGCGATCCTCGCCGGTCTCGCATTTCACACGACCGTCCCGCTCGAGGCAGTGCACCGCGAGGGCATCACCGAGATCGACAAGTCGATGATCGATGCGGCCCGCAAGGCCGGCTACGTCGTCAAGCTCCTGGCAGTCTGCGAGCGTCTGCTCGAAGCGGGCGAAGAAGCAATCTCGGTGCGCGTGTATCCCGCGCTCGTCGACCGCAAGCACCCGCTTGCCAGCGTGCACGGCGCCAACAACGCCGTGTTCGTGCAGGCAGAAGCCGCGGGCGATCTGATGTTCTACGGCGCCGGCGCCGGCGGAATACAGACCGCATCGGCCGTGCTGGGCGATGTTGTCTCGGCAGCGCGACGCCACGTCGCCGGGGGAGTAGGGGTCGCGGAATCCACCCGTGCCAACCTGCCGATTCTGCCCATCGGGCATGTCAGCACCCGCTACCAAATCACGCTCGAGGTCGCCGACCAAACCGGTGTTCTCGCAACAATTGCTGGCATCCTGAGCGACGGCGGTGTTTCGGTCGCGACGGTCGAGCAGACCACCGCCGCGGGTGTCGACGGCGCCCCCACGGCGCGCCTCGTGATCGGCACCCACACCGCCCGTGAACAAGACCTCAGCGACACCGTTGACCACCTCGCTGCAAGCGACGTGGTGACCCGGGTCGCCTCCGTACTCCGAGTAGAAGGATCAAACTGATGGCACACCTCTGGCGCGGAGTCCTCCGCGAATTTGCCGACCGCCTCGGCGTGACCGACGCGTCCACCGTGATCACCCTCGGCGAGGGCGGCACGCCGCTCCTGCCCGCCGCCGCGCTGTCGAAGCGCACGGGTGCTGACGTGTGGGTCAAGTTTGAAGGCATGAACCCGACCGGTTCGTTCAAGGACCGCGGCATGACCGTCGCCGTCTCGCGCGCCATCGACCACGGCGCCAAGGCCGTCATCTGCGCTTCAACGGGCAACACGTCGGCGTCGGCCGCCGCGTACGCCGCACACGCGGGCATCACCGCCGCCGTGCTCGTACCCGAGGGCAAGATCGCCATGGGCAAGCTCGGCCAGGCTGTTGCGCACAACGGCCAGCTGATCCAGGTTCGCGGCAACTTCGATGACTGCCTCGAGATTGCGCGCGAGCTCGCCGCGAGCTACCCGGTGCACCTCGTGAACTCGGTGAACCCCGACCGCATCGAGGGCCAGAAGACCGCCGCGTACGAGGTTGTTGACGTGCTGGGCGACGCCCCCGACTTCCACTTCATCCCGGTGGGCAACGCGGGCAACTACACCGCATACACCCGCGGATACCGCGAAGAGATCGAGCGCGGCGTCGCAACGCGACTGCCCCGCATGTTCGGTTTCCAGGCAGCCGGCAGCGCGCCGCTCGTGCGCGGCGAGGTCGTCAAGAACCCCGAAACCATCGCCACGGCGATCCGCATCGGCAACCCCGCTTCGTGGGAGCTCGCCCTCGAAGCGCGCGACGCGTCGAACGGCTACTTCGGTGCCATCGATGACGAGCGCATCCTTGCGGCCCAGCGCCTGCTCTCGAGCGAGGTCGGCATCTTCGTCGAGCCCGCATCGGCGATCAGCGTCGCGGGCTTGCTCGAACGCGCCGAAGCCGGTCAGATCCCGGCCGGCTCGCGCGTTGTGCTCACGGTCACCGGCCACGGCCTGAAGGACCCACAGTGGGCACTTCGCACCGCCGATGGCGGCCAGGTTGAACCCACCATCGTCGACGCCACCACCTCCGAGGTTGCCTCGGTGCTGGGGCTCGCCCCTGAGGGACCGCTCGCGTGACCGACGCCACGCGCACCGTCACGGTGCGGGTGCCGGCCACCACGGCCAACCTTGGTCCGGGATTCGATACGCTCGGCCTCGCGCTCTCGTTGTATGACGAACTCACGGTCACCGCGCTGCCCGAACCCGGGCTTGAGGTCATCGTCGAGGGCGTCGGCGCCGACGACGTACCGCGTGACGCAACGAACCTCGTGGTCAGCTCGATCGCGTACGTGTACAACGCGGTGGGCCAGCCCCTGCCGGGTCTGCGCCTGCACGCGATCAACGGCATCCCGCATGGCCGTGGTCTCGGTTCTTCTGGCGCCGCGGTTGTATCGGGCATCGTCGCCGCGCGCTCGCTGCTCGAGGGCATCGTTGACATCTCGTCGGCAGACCTGTTGCGCATCGCAACCGAAATTGAGGGGCATCCCGATAATGTCGCGCCCTCGCTGTTCGGTGGCCTCACGATCGCATGGCTTGACGAGCAGGGTCCGCAGTACAAGAAGCTGATCGTGCACCGCGGCGTTTCGCCGGTCGTGTTCGTGCCATCGTTCACGATGTCGACCAAGCTTGCGCGCAGCTTGCAGCCCGAATCGGTGCCGCACCAGGACGCAATTTTCAACGTGTCTCGCTCGGCGCTGCTGATTGCCGCGCTGACGCAGAGCCCCGAGCTCATGATGGCTGCCACCGAAGACAAGTTGCACCAGAGCTACCGCGCCGCCGCAATGCCCGAGACAGACGCACTGGTGCGGATGCTTCGAGCCGAGGGCTTCGCAGCGGTCGTGTCGGGTGCCGGCCCAAGCGTGCTGGTGCTCGCCGATGGCCCCGGTCAGCGCGCGATTGCCGCCGAACTGGTCGAGCGCCACGCCGCGAGTCCATGGCGTGCCTTCATGCTGGCCGTCGATGTCAAGGGTGCTACAGTAAGGGAGTAAGCGGAGGGTTCCACGCGACTGACTTGTCGTGTGACTCTGGCCTCCGTCGCAAATCTGCGAATCCATTGCAACACCACCGTCTCAGCGGGCACGCTCAATCGAGTGAGCTCGGCGCGGCCGAAAAGGAACACTGAGTGACTCACGTCAACATCGACGCAACAGATATCTCTGCGCCCCAGGACCTCACCTCCCTGACGGTCGGGCAGCTGCAGACCATCGCACGAGCTTTGGGGATCCCCGGCTCGTCCAAACTTCGTAAGGGAGAACTCGTGGAGTCGATCTCCGAGATCCAGGCCGGCACTCCCGCCGGCACTGACGTGGTCGCAGGAGACGACCACGTCGAGCCCGCGCAGGTCGCGCAGGCTCCGCAGACCGAGCAGGCCGGGGCCGAAAGCGCTGTCGTTCCGGCGACCGCTGCAGAGCCGGCGGCGACGCTCGACATTGCTGATGCTGGTGCTGCTGACGCGGTTGCCGCTGACGCAGGCGCGGCCACGGTCGAGGCCGACGCCGAGACCACCGCACCACGCAAGCGTGCACCCCGCCGCGCGAAGAGCGCAGCCGGTGCCCCTGACGTTTCAAGCGCCCCGGCGCTCATCGACACGATTGCCGCCGACCTCGCCGAATTGGCCGAGGCCGTCGTCAGCGCAGAGGGCGCGAACGGCGCCGCCGGTTCGGCAGATGCGGGTGCCCCGGCATCCAATTCGCGTCGCCGCCGTGGCTCGAGCGGCCCTGCAGTCGCAGCCGACAACGCGACCGCAGAGGCGGACGCTGAGGCAAGCACCGAGGCTTCGGCCAATGGGGCACAGGGCGACGACGAGTCGGGCGACGACTCACAGCCGCGTGGTCGCGGCCGCAACCGCAACCGCAGCCGCAACCGCGGTGGTCAGAACGGCGCGAACGGTCAGGACGACCAGCCCGCCGCCGCGCAGAACCCGCGGGGCAAGAACCAGAACCAGAACCAGGCTTCGCAGGCGACGGACGACGACGCCGAGGGTGACGACGAGCAGGGCGTCCGCAATGCGCGTGGCCGCACCCGCAACACCAAGCGTCGTGGCCAGAGCGCGGGCGATGAGTTCGACACCGAGATCGCCGATGACGACGTGCTTGTGCCGGTCGCCGGCATCCTCGATGTGCTCGACAACTACGCATTCGTTCGCACGACCGGCTACCTGCCCGGCCCGAGCGATGTATACGTGTCGCTTGGCCAGGTCAAGAAGTACAACCTGCGCAAGGGTGATGCGGTCGTTGGCGCGATCAAGCAGCCGCGCGAGGGTGAGCCCTCGGGCCGTCAGAAGTACAACGCACTCGTCAAGGTTGACGCGATCAACGGCCTTTCGGTCGAGGATGCCGCGGGCCGCGTCGAGTTCGGATCGCTGACCCCGCTCTACCCGCAGGAGCGCCTGCGTCTCGAGACGGCGCCGGAGAAGCTCACGCAGCGCATCATCGACCTCGTCGCACCGATCGGCAAGGGCCAGCGTGGCCTGATCGTTGCGCCTCCGAAGGCCGGCAAGACGATTGTGCTGCAGCAGATCGCGAACGCGATTGCCACGAACAACCCCGAGGTCCACCTCATGGTTGTGCTGGTTGATGAGCGTCCCGAAGAGGTCACCGACATGCAGCGCACCGTGCGCGGCGAAGTCATCGCCTCGACCTTCGACCGCCCGGCAGAAGACCACACCACGGTCGCCGAGCTTGCAATCGAGCGCGCAAAGCGCCTGGTCGAACTGGGCCGCGACGTCGTCGTGTTGCTCGACTCGATCACCCGCCTCGGCCGCGCGTACAACCTGTCGGCACCGACCTCGGGCCGCGTGCTCACCGGTGGCGTCGATGCATCGGCGCTCTACCCGCCGAAGCGGTTCTTTGGTGCCGCGCGCAACATCGAAAACGGCGGCTCGCTGACCATCCTTGCAACCGCGCTCGTCGAGACCGGCTCCAAGATGGACGACGTGATCTTCGAAGAATTCAAGGGCACCGGCAACAGCGAACTGCGCCTCTCGCGTCAGCTCGCTGACAAGCGGATCTTCCCCGCAGTCGACATCAACGCGTCGTCGACGCGTCGCGAGGAGATGCTCCTCTCGGCCGACGAGGTCAAGATCACGTGGAAGCTTCGTCGCGCGCTGGCCGGACTCGACCAGCAGCAGGCGCTCGAAGTTGTGCTCGGCAAGCTGAAAGAGACCTCGTCGAACGTCGAGTTCCTTGTTCAGATGCAGAAGTCGATGCCCGCGCCCACTGGCGGCGCTCACGCTCCCGACAACAACATCCGCTGATCATGGCCGAGTCGTCAATGTTTGACTCGGTCAAGACGCTGATCGAGGAGCACAAGGCCGTTCAGGAGGAACTCTCCGACCCGGCCGTGCACGCCGACGCTGCGCGCGCAAAGCGCGTCAATCGGCGCTACGCCGAGCTCTCGAAGATTGTGCACGCAAACGAGACGTGGAACTCGGCGAAGGACGACCTCGCGGCCGCCCGTGAACTCGCCAAGGATGACGAGGCGTTTGCCGAGGAGATTCCCGCACTCGAAGAGGAGGTCGCCTCCTCGCAAGAGAAGCTCCGGCGCCTACTGATTCCGCGCGACCCCGACGACGCTCGTGATGTGATTCTTGAGATCAAGGGTGGCGAGGGCGGCGCAGAGAGCGCCTTGTTCGCGGCCGACCTGCTTCGGATGTACCTGCAGTATGCGGCATCCAAAGGCTGGAAAACCGAGATGCTCGAACGCAACGAATCGGACCTCGGTGGGTACAAGGATGTCCAGATCGCGATCAAGGGCGCCTCGAGCGACCCGTCGCAGGGTGTCTGGGCGCACATGAAGTATGAGGGTGGCGTGCACCGCGTGCAGCGTGTGCCCGCAACCGAGTCGCAGGGGCGCATTCACACCTCCACGACCGGCGTGCTCGTCTTCCCCGAGGTTGACGAGCCCGAAGAGGTCACGATCCAGCCCAACGACCTCAAGATTGACGTCTACCGTTCGTCGGGTCCCGGTGGCCAGTCGGTCAATACGACCGACTCCGCCGTGCGAATCACCCACCTGCCGACCGGCATTGTCGTGTCGATGCAGAACGAGAAGTCGCAGTTGCAGAACCGCGAGGCCGGCATGCGCGTGCTGCGTGCCCGCATTTTGGCGCGCCAGCAGGAAGAGCTGGCGGCGGTTTCGTCCGCGGCCCGCAAGTCGCAGATTCGCGGGATGGACCGTTCGGAGCGCATCCGCACCTACAACTTCCCCGAGAACCGAATCGCCGATCACCGAACCGGATACAAGGCGTACAACCTTGACCAGGTGATGGACGGTGCGCTCGACCCGATCATCGCGTCGTGCATCACCGCTGACGAAGAAGAGCGCCTGGCGGCGCTGGGCGAGCAGGGCTAGGGCGCGGCGCGCTGACGCTGCCCCGCCTCGCGTTCCCGCTGGCGCACCGCTGGCCTCGGTCAGCGGTGCGGCCCGCCCGCCGCGCCTCATTCTCCCGTTCCCGCGCGCGCTGCGTCTCTTTCTCCCGTTCCCCCGCCCGCGGCGCCTCTTTCTCCCGTTCCCCCGTCGCCGCGCCTCTTTCTTCCGTTCCCCCGTCGCGTTTTGTCGCTTTCGCGGGCACCGCGCGGCGTTTCGCGACTGCTGAGCGGGCGGGGCAGGTTGCGGCGGGGCAGACACGGGCATGGGCGCGCACATCACGGCGCGGGGCCGCAGCACGAATCGACGCCAGAATGGCCTGTTGATAACCCGTTTATGGGGTTCAGAACATGGCAAAGTTGCCGGATGCCACAGCCACCCATCCCCGAAGAATTGGGCCGCGCGTTCGCGGCGCGAACCGCCCTCGGTCACGGGCTGAGTGCTAGACGTCTTCGAGCACCGGACCTCGCGCGACCGTTCCACGGCGCACGCGCCTTGGTCCACCCCCAGGACGCGCGACAGATCAGCGACGAGCATCCCGCCGACACTCGACGCCGGGCCGCGCTGCAACGCGCTGCCGAGTACGCGGTCGTCATGGCTTCGAACCAGTTCTTCAGCCACGAGACGGCGGCGCTGATGTGGGGCGTCCCGCTACCAAACATTCGAGATCTCGATCCGCATGTGAGCAGCTTCGGTCCGGTACGTCACCCGCGAACGCGCGGAGTGCACGGGCACGAAACGTCGCATGCGCTGTGCAGGGTGGTGCGGCATCCCGAGCTAGGCGTCGCCATCGCGGACCCCGCGACGACCTGGGCGATGCTCGGGAGCGTGCTGCGCGACCCATATGACTTGGTGGCCGCCGGCGACGCGGTGGTTCGGATCCCGCGGATGCCCGGCGGATTCGATGCCGACCTCGGCGAGGCGTTGGCACCGATCTCGGCATTAAGCACCGCCGTTGCCGCCGGGCGAAGGAGAGGCAGGCCCGCGCTTCGCGAGGCCTTGCCGCGGCTGCGGACCGGGGCATCCTCGCGGCCCGAATCGTGGTGCCGCTTGCTGATTATCGATGCGGGGCTCCCGGAACCAGAGATCGACGTCGACGTATATACGCACACTGGCATGTTCATCGGATGCGTCGACCTCGCCTATCCCGAATTGAAGATCGCCATCGAGTACGAGGGGGACCAGCATCGGACGAGCCCCGAACAATGGCAGCGTGATATCGACAAGCACGAGCAGCTGGGGTTGGCGGGGTGGCGGGTGATACGAGTGAGCCGCGCGCACGTATTTGGCGAGGCGCCGGTGCTCGTGCGTCGATTGCGTGCGGTGCTGGCAACGCGCGGGTGAGCCGCACGGGCTGTTGGTGGCAGTGCTGATCGCGCGGGTTGCTCGCCGGCGCCCGTCCTGCCGCACGAGCACCGGGCCCGCCCGCGGGCCAGCCGCGCCGCGCCCGCCCGCCCGACCTCGCTTCCGACCGACCCGCCTGCTCGCCGGTCCGACCCGCCCGCCCGCCGGTCCGACCCGCCCGCTCGCCGGTCCGACCCGCCCGCCGGCTCACCAGTCGCGAACTGCCGCTTTTCGCGGTGCTAGCGACCAATTGCGACTGTTGAGCGAAGGTAACCGGGCGCCACAGGCGAGCGTGAGGTGAGGCGGAACGTCTGCGAGCGCCGGGTACGAGTAACGTCAACTTCGTGATCATCTTCATCTTCCGCGCCATCATGTTTCTCGCATCAGCGGCGCTTGGCCTCCTCGCGGCCGCAGGACTCCTCGACGGCGTCACGATTGACTGGAGTCACTGGGAAGGCTTCGTGCTATTTGTCGTCGTGTTCGCCGTGTTGCAGAGCGTGCTCGCACCTTGGATCGCGACCATGGCGCGGCGCTATGCGCCGGCCCTGCTCGGCGGGATTGGGATCTTCTCGACCCTCATCGCTTTGCTGGTCGCCGTCTTCGTGTCGCGCGGGGTTGAGATTCACGGCATTGGTACGTGGTTCCTTGCCACGTTCATCATCTGGCTCGTGACGGCGCTCGCGACTCTGCTGCTCCCGCTGCTTTTCCTCAAGAAGAAGGCGCAGGGCCGCGGGGCAGGACCGAGCAAGTAACGGCCGAAGCCGCGCGCGCACCCGCACGTGTGCGTGCGCCCGCCCGCCGTGCATGTTGTTCCCCCGTCGGGTTTGGTCGTTTTTCGGGCGCTAGGCGACAATTTGCGACTGCTGAGCGGAAGACGCGGGCATCGTGTGCGTTCGCGTTCGCGTTCGCGTGCCGTGCCGTGCCGTGCGCCACGTGCCGCGCCGTGCGCCTCGCGGCGCCGCGCCGTGCCTGTTGTTCCCCCGTCGCGTTTGGTCGTTTTTTGGGCGCAGGGCGACAATTTGCGACTGCTGGGCGGAAGAAGCGGCGGGGCGGGCGGGGCGGGGCGGAAGAGGCGGCGGGACGGGCGAGGCGAGGCGGAAGAAGAGGCGAGGTGAGGCGAAGTGAGGCGGGGCGGGACGGGCGCGCCCGACCCTAGATCGAGTACTCCGGCGACGACACGAGCGCGCGGATGTCGTCTGTGTGTGAGCGGCGGCGCAGCGTGGCCGGCACGCCGACGAGCACGGAGTGTGCCGGGGCATCCTTCGTCACAACAGCGTTCGCGCCGATCGCGCTTCCGGCACCGATCGTGATGTTGCCGAGCACCTTTGCGCCGGCACCGACGACGACGCCGTCTTCGAGTGTGGGGTGGCGTCTGCCCGGGAGCAGCGACTGTCCGCCGAGCGTGACCCCGTGGTAGATCATCACGTCATTGCCGATCACGACGGTCTCGCCGATGACGATGCCCATGCCGTGATCGATGAAGCAACGCCGGCCGATGACTGCGCCGGGGTGAATCTCGACGCCGGTCAGCAGGCGCGTGGCCTGCGAGCCGAGCCGAGCCAGAAAAAAGGCGCGGCGGTTCCACAGCCGGTGGTTGACGCGGTGCGCCCAGACGGCGTGCACACCCGAATACAGCAGGGCGACCTCAAGGTTGTTGCGCGCCGCAGGATCATGCCGCCGCGCGGCAGCAATGTCTTCGCGCATTCGCTTGAACAGGTTCATTCCCACTCCACAAAGTTGGCCGGATGCGGTCGCATCAGGTCGGCAGGACGCAACAGCATCAGGTTGGCCGGACGCGGTCGCATCGGCATGTTGAGTCACGCACGAAAAGCAGGCGAATGGATGCCGCATCCCGCGCGTGAAGAAGGGTCGCGATGGCGCCAGCGCCACCGCGACCCTTGGTGTTTAGCCTTCGCGCAGGTCTTCGAACAGCGCGGTCGAGAGGTAACGCTCGCCGGTGTCTGGGACGATCGCGACAATGGTCTTGCCCGCGTTCTCGGGACGCTTTGCAAGTTCGAGAGCGGCCCACACGGCGGCGCCGCTGGAGATGCCAACGAGCAGGCCCTCGGTCGCGGCCAGTTCGCGAGCCACTCGCAACGAGTCGTCGAACGCGACGGTTACGACCTCGTCGATGATGCTGCGGTCAAGCACAGCCGGCACGAAGTTGGGGCCGATGCCCTGAATCTTGTGCGGACCTGCGTGGCCCTGGCTGAGCACGGGGGAGTCGATGGGCTCGACGGCAACAACCTGTACGCCGGGCACGCGGGCCTTCAACACCTGGCCGACGCCGGTGATGGTGCCTCCGGTGCCGACGCCGGCGACGAAGATGTCGACCTTGCCGTCGGTGTCGCGGATGATCTCTTCGGCTGTGGTCTTGCGGTGGATCTCGGGGTTCGCGTCGTTCTCGAACTGGCGAGCGAGAATCGCACCCGGGGTGTTTGCGATGATCTCGTCGGCGGCCTCGATGGCACCGGCCATGCCCTTCGCGGGCTCGGTGAGCACAATCTCGGCCCCAAATGCCTTGAGGAGCATGCGACGCTCGATCGACATCGACGACGGCATCGCCAGCACGACGCGGTAGCCGCGTGCGGCGCCAACCATCGCGAGCGCGATGCCGGTGTTTCCGCTGGTTGCTTCGACGATCGTGCCGCCTGGCGCGAGCGCCCCGGCAGCTTCGGCGGCGTCGATGATCGCGATACCGATGCGGTCCTTCACGCTCGATCCGGGGTTGAAGTATTCGAGCTTGGCAAGCACGGTCGCCTGCGCGTCACCAGTGACGCGGTTGAGGCGAACGAGGGGAGTGTTGCCGAACGTAGACGTGATGTCAGAGTGGATGCCTGCCATGGTCGACCTTTCAGTGCCGGGAGGGGGGAGGTGGGCACAGCCTACGTGAGGTGATTTGCGCCACTCCCATTGTGACAACCGCGGGATGCCCAGGATATTCCGACGACTTTTCGCACACGGAAAATGCAGGGGGCGCCCGGGTAGGCTGGTCGCACACTTATGTCAGATTTCACCGTGTTTCCGCCCGCCCCCGCGCCCGTCAGCGACGTGCTCGCGCACGTCACCCATCGATTGGCCCAAACCGGGATTCTTGATGCCGACGTCGATGCCGAATGGCTTGTCGGCCATGTGCTCGAACTCGGGCGCGGTGCGGTGCAAGCGGCGGCGATTGTCGGCACCGCTCTCACAGACGCCCAGTTGGCCGCACTCGCCTCGCTCGTCGCGCGCCGTGCCGCGCGCGAACCGCTGCAGCACATCACAGGCCTCGCCGCGTTCCGGCGTCTGTCGCTCAACGTCGGCCCGGGCGTGTTCGTGCCGCGACCCGAAACCGAGGGTGTTGCACAGTTCGCGATTGATGCGCTGCGGGCTGAGGCATCCCCAGCCCCAATTGGTATTGATCTCGGCACCGGAAGTGGCGCGATCGCGCTTGCCATGGCGACCGAGGTGCCCAACGCCCGGATCTTCGCAGCGGAGAATTCACCCGAGGCGTTCCCGTGGACGCGCAGGAACTTCGACGAAGTCGGCGCCCCGAATGCCACGCTCGTGTTCGCCGACCTTGCCGTCGCTTTCTCGGAGCTGGATGGCACGGTCGACGTGTTGATCTCGAATCCGCCGTACGTGCCCGACGACGCGATTCCGCGCGACCCCGAGGTGCGCAACTACGATCCGGCGGTGGCGCTTTATGGAGGCCCCGACGGTCTCGACGTCGTGCGCGTGCTGAGCGTGACGGCGCAGCGGCTCCTCCGACCCGGCGGGGTGTTGATCATCGAACACGGTGAACTTCAGGGTCGTGCAATTCGCGAGCTGCTCACTGCCGACGGCTGGCGGGCCACAGCGACGCACCCCGACCTCACGATGCGCGACCGCGCGACCACCGCCCTGCGCCCCTAAATCAGGTATTCCCGCGCTCCGACGTATCATTGAGTCCGTTATGACCCCCATCTTTCACTGCCGCGACGAGGCACAGCTGCTCAGTGGCATGCGGCAAGCACGCCAGACGATCGGTCGCGGTGCGCTGGTCGTGCTCCCCACCGACACCGTCTACGGCATCGCCGCCGATGCGTTTAGTCCACGCGCGGTCGCAAAGCTGCTCGAAGCAAAGGGACGAACACGCCAGGCGCCCCCTCCCGTGCTCATCGCGAGCGTCAACACGCTCCGCGCGCTCGTGCAGGAGGTGCCCGAGATGGTGGAGGCGCTCGCCGAAAAGTTCTGGCCAGGTGCCCTGACAATCGTGCTTCCCGCGCAGCAGAGTCTCGTGTGGGATCTCGGCGAGACGCATGGCACGGTGGCGGTGCGGATGCCCGCGAACCGCTATGCGCTCGAACTTTTGCAAGAGACGGGGCCGTTGGCCGTCTCCAGCGCAAACCTCACCGGCCAGCCCGCCGCGGTCACCGTCGAGCAGGCGCACGACATGCTTGGCGAGCGCGTCGCCGTCTACCTCGATGACGGGCCGTCGGTAATGGGTCTCGCGTCAACCATCATCGATGCCACCGGTCTCGTCGGTCCCGAGGACGAACGCCGCCCAGTGCGTGTGCTTCGTGACGGCGCGATCTCACGCGCCGAACTGCGCACCGTGCTTGGCGACCTGCTCGAGCGCGAGCCCGACACCGCGCCGAAACCCGCACCCGCGCCCGCACCGAACCCCGAAACCAACACCGGCACCGGCACCGAAACCAACCCCGAAACCAACCCCCACCCCGAAGACCCCGAGGCGTGATCGTGCAGGGGGCGCCGTGACTCAGTACGTCTTCATCATCATCTTCACGGCATTCGTCACACTCGCCTTGAGCTGGGGTGTCTGGCAGCTGAGCCTCAAGTTCAAGCTGTACCCCGGCATCCGCGAGCGCGATGTGCACAAGACGCCCACGCCGCGGCTGGGCGGCATCGCAATGTTTCTCGGCGTCGTCGCGGCGTTCGGCGTCTCGGCGGCAAACCCATTCTTTGAGATCGTCTGGGCCGACTCGGGCCCGGTGCTCGCAATTCTCGGCGCGACGCTGATTATTGTCGTCGTCGGCGTTGTCGACGATCTCTGGGACCTCGACTGGACGATCAAGCTCGGCATGCAGTTTCTCGCAGCCGGCATCATCGCGCTTTTCGGGGTGCAGATCTTCTCCCTGCCAATCGGCGGGCTCACAATCGGGTCGTCGTGGGCGAGCATCACCCTGACGATTTTTGCGATCGTCCTCGTCATGAACGCCGTGAACTTCATCGACGGGCTCGATGGCCTCGTCGCGGGCGTCTGCCTGATCGCCAACGGCGTCTTCTTTGTCTACTCATACCTCCTCGTGCGTGAGACGGGCTCCAGTACCTTCTTCAACCTCGCGTCCCTCCTCGCGGCTGTGCTGATCGGAGTGTGCCTCGGATTCCTCCCGATGAACTGGAACCCCGCAAAGCTCTTCATGGGCGACGCCGGTGCACTCATGCTCGGTCTCCTGATGGCAACGTCTGCCATCGCGGTCACTGGCCAGCTCGACCCGGCGATCCTTGATCCCGATGTGCTCGGGCGCTCACAGCTGCTCGGCGCGTTCATCCCGATCCTTTTGCCGGTCGCGGTGGTGCTGCTCCCGCTGCTCGACTTTGGACTTGCGGTCCTGCGCCGCATGGCCGCCGGAAAGTCGCCGTTCTCGCCCGACCGCAAACATCTTCATCACCGCATGCTTGACCTCGGACACTCAAGCCGCAGCGCCGTGCTGATCTTCTACGCGTGGACGGCCATCGTCGCCTTCGCCGTCCTCCTCATGTTTATGCCCGCACCCGAGTGGCTGGCCTGGGTGCGCCCGAGCTACCTCATCGGCATCGTCTATGGCGTGATCGGCATCGCCGCGTGCTTGGTACTCACGGTGACGCCGCCAACAAGATCAAGACCTGTGGATGCCGCAGCCCCCGCCAGCAGCGATGAAGAAGCTGCGGCATCCGAACCACCCACACTGCCCAGCACCGCCCCCGCCAAGGAGTCCTCATGACGACCGGTTCATCGAACCCACAGCCCCGCCAGAGCCCAGTTGAGGTGTCGAGCAGCCCGATCCTTCGTGCAGTACTCAAGTGGGGCGGCATCGTCATGGGTGCACTCGCCGTGCTTGGTGCGGTGATCGGATACCTCGTCGACGGCCCGAACGGACTGTGGAGCGCACTCGTGGGCATTGTGCTTGGGGGAGTGTTCCTTGGCATCACCGCCGGCAGCATCCTGATTGCCAACCGCTGGTTCGGCACCGACCTCTATGTGCCCATCTTCTTCGCCATCGTGCTGGGTGGATGGATCATCAAGTTCGTCATCTTCCTCGTGGTGATCCTCGTCTTGAAGGAACAGCCATGGGTGAATCCGGTCATCATGTTCCTGGCCATCGTGTTCGGTGTGCTGGGCTCTCTCGTGGTCGATGCGCTCGTCTTGTTGCGCATGCGTTTGCCATATGTCAGCGATGTGAAGCTTCCTGGCGACGATGATGACGAAGAAGAAATCGCAGATGAAGAGGCCGAATCTTCAAAGCGGAATGACACATAAGCCCCGAGTGGTTCATCTGACTCCCAGAACCTTGGTAGTGTGGACGACGTCCCCCGAAGCAGTGCACAGTGTGCCGGTTTCGGGCTGATATCACCCATCCATCGTCGCCCCGATCTTGATCGGTGCCCCGAAGCTGGAGACAGCACTGTTTACTCAAGCCGTGAACCTGATCGCCAACGCCGCGACGGATGACCCCACATTCCACGGACCGTCTATTGACGAGTTCTTCCCCGGAGCGGTCTTCCAAATCGGTGACTTGGTCATCAACCGCATCCACATCATCCAATTCATCGCCACACTGGCGATCGTCCTGATCTTCTGGCTGGGCACTCGACGAATGAAAGTCGTGCCTGGTCGTTTCCAGGGGCTCGTCGAGATGGGACTCGATTTCGTTCGAGTCAATGTCGCCGAAGATCTGCTTGGCAAGAAAGACGGCAAGCGGTTCCTTCCGCTGCTGACAACCATCTTCTTCATGACCTTGTTCATGAACCTCACGGGCATCATCCCGTTCATGAACATTGCTGGTACAGCGATCATCGCCGTGCCGCTGTTGCTCGCGGTGATCTCGTACGTGACGTTCATCTACGCAGGTTTCAAGAAGAGCCCGAAGAACTTCATGAAGAACTCGCTGTTCCCGGCGGGCGTGCCGTGGCCGATCTACATCATCGTCACGCCGATCGAGTTCATCTCGACCTTCATTATTCGCCCGGTGACGCTGACGCTCCGACTCCTCATGAACATGATGGTCGGCCACCTGCTACTGGTGCTCTTCTTCGCCGCAACGCAGTTCTTCGTCTTCGGCCTCGGTGGCTGGTGGTCGGCGCTCGGCGTCGGAACGCTTGCCTTCGGTTTCGCTTTTACACTGTTCGAAATCCTGGTTGCAGTTCTCCAGGCCTATGTTTTCGCACTCCTCACCGCGGTCTACATTCAGCTCGCGGTCGCTGAAGAGCACTAATCGGGTCGGCCCCGCCACCCAACAACCGAAAGGAAACACCTCGTGGAAGCTACATCCGTTCTTGCGGCCCTTCAGGGCAACATCGCGACGGTCGGCTACGGCCTCGCAGCCATTGGTCCGGCAATCGGTGTGGGCATCGTCGTCGGTAAGACGATTGAGGGCGTCGCTCGCCAGCCCGAGCTCGCCGGCCGCCTCCAGGTCCTCATGTGGATCGGTATCGCGTTCACCGAGGCGCTTGCGTTCATCGGTATCGCCACGTACTTCATCTTCACCAGCACTACCCCGTAACCGCCGCTTCCCAACACGTTAGGAGACAGGATGCTCAGCGCTCTTGTCACGTTCGCAGCCGCGGAGGGTGAAGCTCGGAACCCACTCATCCCAGAGTGGTACGACATCATCTGGTCGGCGGTCTGCTTCGTCATCATCCTCGTTGTGTTCTGGAAGGTGGCGCTGCCCGCAATGCAGAAGCTCCTCGATGAGCGCTCGAAGGCGATTGAGGGCAACATTGCCAAGGCCGACGAGGCGCAGAAGCGCGCCGAAGCTGCGCTCGAGGAATACACTGCGCAGCTCGCCGAGGCGCGCAAGGAAGCCGGAACGATCCGCGAGGCCGCCCGTGAGGACGGCAAGAAGATCGTTGCAGAGGCGAAGGAGTCCGCGACCAGCGAGGCTTCCCGCATCACGGCGACCGCGCACACGCAGATTGAAGCAGAGCGCCAGTCGGCCTTTGTCTCGCTGCGTGGCGAGGTGGGCACGCTTGCGCTCGATCTCGCGGGTGGTGTCATCGGCGAATCACTCGCAGACGACGCAAAGGCCGCCAGTGTTGTCGACCGCTTCCTTGCAGAACTTGAGGCATCGGAGAAGGCAGCCAAGTAATGGGTAGCGCAACTACGCAGGCTCTCGCGGCCAGTACTCAGGCACTGGCCGCGGTAACCGCATCTGTCGACATCGATACCGCGCGCGAGCTTTTCGCCGCGGGCGATGCGATCGGCAATTCGCGTCAGTTGGCAGCTGTGCTGGCCGACCCGGCGGTGGAGGCTTCAGCGAAGTCGAAGCTCGTCGGTTCGGCATTTGGCACCTCTGTCAGCGCAACCACGCTCGGGCTGCTCACCACGGTGGCAGCACAGCGCTGGTCGAGCCCCAGCGATCTGCTCGCAGGGATCGAAGAGCTCGGATTGCGCGCGGCAAGTTTGTCATCGCTTCGCAGCGGCGCAGACGTCGAAGGCGAGTTGTTCCAGTTCGCCCGCACCGTCACTGACAACCCGGAGCTCGAGCTCACGCTCGGCGCCCGGATTGGCAGCAATGCGGCGAAGGGCAAACTGATCGACACCCTGCTCGGTGGGCGCGCAAGCGTAGAGACGACTCTGATCATCTCTTCGCTCGTTCAGCAGCCGCGCGGTCGTCGCGTGCACCAGCTCCTCGCTGATGCGTCGCGCATCGTCGCAGATCAGCGCGGTCAGATTGTGGCCATGATCACAACTGCCGCACCGATTTCGGCCGCACAACAGGAGCGCTTGATCGCACTCCTGTCCGCACGATACGGACGGCCCGTCGCGGTCAACACCGTGATCGACCCCGCCGTCGTCGGGGGACTGCGTGTGCAGATCGGCGACGACGTTATCGACGCGAGTGTTGCGTCGCGACTCAATGACCTCCGCCTGCGACTCGCTGGCTAACAAGATGCACGCCCCATGGGGCGCAAAGCGCAGAACCCGAGTGGTTCTTCAATCAGAAGGAAGATGATGGCAGAACTATCGATCAGCCCCGATGCGATTCGGGATGCGCTGAAAGACTTTGTCGCGGCCTACGAGCCCGCGGCGGCCACAGCCACCGAGGTCGGCACCGTTGTGGACGCTGCCGACGGCATCGCTCACGTCGAGGGACTGCCCGGTGTCATGGCCAATGAGCTCGTGACCTTCGCCGACGGAACTCTGGGCCTCGCCCTGAACCTCGACGAGCACGAGATCGGTGTCGTCGTCCTCGGCGACTTCGCTGGCGTTGAAGCTGGTGGCGAGGTGACCCGCACCGGTGAGGTGCTCTCGGTGCCCGTCGGTGACGGCTACCTCGGCCGCGTTGTCGACCCGCTCGGCAACCCGATCGATGGCCTCGGCGCCATCGCAAGCGAAGGCCGTCGCGCACTCGAGCTGCAGGCACCCGGTGTCATGCAGCGTAAGAGCGTGCACGAGCCGCTGCAGACCGGTGTCAAGGCAATCGACGCGATGATCCCCGTCGGCCGTGGCCAGCGTCAGCTGATCATTGGTGACCGCCAGACCGGTAAGACCGCTCTTGCGATCGACACGATCATCAACCAGCGTGCAAACTGGGAGTCGGGCGACGTCAACAAGCAGGTGCGTTGCATCTACGTTGCGATCGGCCAGAAGGGCTCGACCATCGCCTCGGTGCGTGGCGCGCTCGAAGACGCCGGCGCAATGGAATACACGACGATCGTGGCATCGCCCGCGTCGGACGCCGCTGGCTTCAAATACCTCGCTCCCTACACCGGTTCGGCCATCGGCCAGCACTGGATGTACGGCGGCAAGCACGTCCTCATCATCTTCGATGACCTGTCGAAGCAGGCAGAGGCATACCGAGCGGTATCGCTCCTCCTGCGTCGTCCGCCGGGCCGCGAGGCATACCCCGGTGACGTCTTCTACCTGCACTCCCGTCTGCTCGAGCGTTGCGCAAAGCTCTCGGACGAGCTCGGCGCGGGTTCGATGACCGGTCTGCCGATCATCGAGACCAAGGCAAACGACGTCTCGGCATACATTCCGACCAACGTGATCTCGATCACCGACGGCCAGATCTTCCTCCAGTCCGACCTCTTCAACGCCAACCAGCGTCCGGCGGTCGACGTGGGTATCTCGGTTTCGCGTGTTGGTGGCGACGCTCAGGTCAAGTCGATCAAGAAGGTTTCGGGAACGCTGAAGCTTGAGCTGGCCCAGTACCGCGCTCTCGAGGCGTTCGCGATGTTCGCGAGCGACTTGGATGCCGCGAGCCGTCGTCAGCTTGAGCGCGGTGCGCGTCTGACCGAGCTGCTCAAGCAGCCGCAGTACTCGCCCTTCCCGGTGGAGGAGCAGGTCGTCTCGATCTGGGCTGGCACCAAGGGCAAGCTCGACAAGCTCCCCGTCGCTGACGTGCTGCGTTTCGAGCGTGAACTGCTGGACTACCTCGGTCGCAACACCGAGATCCTCACCACGCTGCGCGACACGAACGTCCTTGATGACGCCACTGAGGCTGCGCTTGACGCCGCCGTTGACGCTTTCGCGCTTGAGTTCCAGACGGGCGAGGGCGCATCGCTCGGCGAGCCCGGTAGCGAAGAGTTCGACGCGATGGCTGCCGGTGACGTCAACCAGGAGAAGATCGTCAAGGGTCGCCGCTAAGTCATGGGCGCAAAGCTGAGGGTCTACACGCAGAAGATTAAGTCTGCGCAGACGACCAAAAAGATCACGAAGGCGATGGAGCTCATCGCCGCGTCACGCATTCAAAAGGCGCAGGCGCGGGTTGCGGCATCCACACCCTTCGCTCGTGCGATCACTCGCGCGGTCTCGGCGGTTGCCACGCACTCGAACGTCGACCACGTGCTGACCCGGGAACATGCAAATGTCACCCGTGCGGCTGTCGTGATCTTCGCTTCTGACCGTGGACTCGCCGGCGCCTTCAACTCGCAGGTGCTTCGGGAAGGCCTTGAGCTGACCGAGCTGTTGAACGAGCAGGGCAAGGAGGTCGTCTACTACGTCGTCGGCCGCCGTGCCGTCTCGTACTTCGCCTTCCGTCGCCGTGCAACGGCGGCCGAGTGGACCGGTGACACGGACACCCCGTCTTTCCAGACGGCGGAAGAGATCAGCACCGCGTTGCTCGAAGCATTCATGCTTCCGCAGGAGCAGGGTGGCGTCGATGAGATCCACCTCGTCTACAACCGTCTCGTGAGCATGATGACGCAGGTGCCTGAAACGCTGCGCCTTCTGCCCCTCGAGGTTGTTGAAGCGGATGAGTCGGAGGCCCCGGGATCCGTTCCGGTGTACCCGCTCTACGAGTTCGAGCCCGACGCTGACAGTGTGCTCGACGCGTTGTTGCCCGTCTACATTCAGAGCCGCGTGTTCAACGCGCTGCTGCAGTCGTCGGCGGCAAAGCACGCTGCGACGCAGAAGGCTATGAAGTCGGCAAGCGACAACGCTGACAAGCTCATCACCGACTACACGCGACTGCGCAACAACGCCCGCCAGGCGGAGATCACCCAGCAGATCGCCGAGATCGTGGGTGGCGCAGACGCTCTGGCGTCGTAGCGCTCCCGATCATCCCCGACCACAACGTTTCTGTTCAGACAGAGAGAAGAAGAAGAATGACTCCCACCGCCACAGCAGATGCGCCGGCCTTGGCCGTCGGCCGCGTCGCGCGCGTCACGGGCCCGGTCGTCGACATCGAGTTTCCGCACGACTCGATCCCCGAGATCTACAACGCCCTGAAGACGACGATCACCATCGACGGTGAGTCGAACGAGATCACGCTCGAGGTTGCACAGCACCTCGGTGACGACCTCGTTCGGGCCATCGCCCTGCGGCCCACAGACGGTATCGTCCGTGGCCAGGAAGTGCGCAACACCGGCGGGCCCATCACGGTTCCCGTTGGCGATGTCACCAAGGGCCGTGTCTTCAACGTGATCGGCGAGGTGCTCAACGCAGCCCCCGGCGAACAGATTGAAATCACGGAGCGCTGGCCGATTCACCGCAAGGCGCCGAACTTCGACCAGCTTGAGTCGAAGACGACGATGTTCGAGACCGGCATCAAGGTCATCGACCTTCTCACGCCGTACGTGCTCGGTGGAAAGATCGGTCTCTTCGGTGGTGCAGGTGTCGGCAAGACCGTGCTCATCCAGGAAATGATCCAGCGCGTTGCGCAGGACCACGGTGGTGTGTCGGTGTTCGCCGGTGTCGGTGAGCGTACCCGTGAGGGCAACGACCTCATCTTCGAAATGGAAGAAGCAGGCGTCTTCGACAAGACCGCCCTTGTCTTCGGCCAGATGGATGAGCCGCCGGGGACGCGTTTGCGCGTTGCACTGTCGGCGCTGACCATGGCGGAGTACTTCCGCGATGTGCAGAACCAGGACGTGCTGTTGTTCATTGACAACATCTTCCGCTTCACCCAGGCAGGTTCTGAGGTGTCGACCCTCCTGGGCCGCATGCCTTCGGCCGTGGGTTACCAGCCGAACCTCGCAGACGAGATGGGCCTCCTCCAGGAGCGCATCACCTCGACGCGTGGCCACTCGATCACGTCGCTGCAGGCAATTTACGTGCCTGCCGATGACTACACCGACCCGGCTCCGGCAACCACCTTTGCCCACCTGGATGCAACGACCGAGCTGTCGCGTGAAATCGCGTCGCGTGGTCTGTACCCCGCCGTGGACCCGCTCACCTCGACGAGCCGCATCCTCGACCCGCGTTACATCGGAGCCGACCACTACCGTGTCGCAACCGCTGTGAAGCAGATCCTCCAGAAGAACAAGGAACTCCAGGAGATCATCGCGATCCTTGGTGTCGACGAGCTGTCTGAAGAAGACAAGATTGTCGTGTCGCGTGCGCGCCGCATCCAGCAGTTCCTCTCGCAGAACACCTACATGGCGAAGAAGTTCACCGGTGTTGAGGGTTCGACGGTTCCGATCAAGGAGACCATCGAGTCGTTCGACGCCATCGCCAAGGGTGAGTTCGATCACGTCGCTGAGCAGGCATTCTTCAACGTCGGCGGTATCGGCGACGTTGAAGAGAAGTGGGCTCAGATCCAGAAGGAGAACGGCTGATCATGGCCCTCAACGTGAGTCTGGTTTCGGCCGAGCGCGCCGTCTGGAACGGCGAAGCCACCCTGGTGGTCGCCAAGACGGTCGAAGGCGAGATCGGCATCATGGCCGGTCACGAGCCTGTGCTCGCGATCCTCGCCGAGGGAAACGTGCGCATCACGCTCGCGGACGGCAGCAAGGTCCTCGCGAGTGCGAAAGACGGTTTTCTCTCGATGGAGGGCGATGATCTCACGATCGTGGCCGGAAATGCTGCGCTGATTTCGTAGCAACTCCCATTCGTATCGCAAAGCGCGTCGCCTCTTTTGGGCGGCGCGCTTTGCTGTTCTTCAGGAGCTTCATGCTGATTCTGCTTCCCCCCTCCGAAACGAAGCGTCCCGGAGGCACGCGCGGCCCCGTCGACCTAGCCTCGCTCTCGTTGCCTGGCCTGTTGCCAGAGCGTGAACGCATGACCGGCGCGCTGATTGATTTGGCGCGGGATGCCGCAGCCTCCGCACGCGTGCTGAAGCTCGGGCCGAAGCAGCAGGACGATGCGACGGTCAACGCGCAGCTGCACACCGGCCCGGTGATGCCGGCCGTCGACCGCTACACCGGCGTGCTGTTTGACGCGCTCGATGCTTCGTCGCTGGATGCCGCGGCTCGCACGTGGCTCGGGCGCAACGTACTGGTACACAGCGCCGCATTCGGCCCGGTAGGGGCGATGGATCGGATCCCCGCGTACCGCCTCGGTGCGGGACTCGCCGTGCCCGGGGTCGTACCCGGTCGCCAGCTGTGGGCCGATGCGGTGACGGCGCAGCTCGCGGCTGAGCGCACGGGATTCGTGCTCGACTTGCGTTCGGAATCGTACGTTGGGCTCGGTCCGGTGCCGGCCGAGTTGGCCTCTGCCTACGTGCGCGTGACGAGCGAGGCAGCTGATGGTGTTGTGCGCGCGCTCAACCACTTCAACAAGCAAGCGAAGGGCCATCTGGTCCGTGCCCTCGCCGTATCCCGCCCGCGTGTGGGCTCTCGTGCCGCGCTGCTGCGTTGGGCGCAGACGCAGGGAATCGCGATGGTTGATCGCGCCGATTCCGGCGAGATCGAGCTTCGCGTCGCAAGCTGAAACCGCCTAGTGTGCGTTTCGTCGTCTCGCTAGCATGTGTTTCATGCGACGCTGAACTGCGGCCGCTCCCTGGCCGGCTTGGCCCCGAGGGATGGAGACCATTTATGTATTACGACTCAGGAGCGCTCGTCGCGCTCGCTGGATTGATCTTGTTCTTGGTAGTACTCGCGCTAGCGTCCTATGTTGTTTCATCGATCTTCCTGATGAAGCTCTTCGAGAAGGCGGGCGTGCAGGGCAAGTGGCGCGCATGGGTACCGATCTACAACATGATGGTGTTCGCCAAGCTCGGTGACCTCAACCCATGGTGGGTGCTCGTCCTCTGGGGCGGCAGTATTGTGCTGAGCTGGATCCCCGTCGTGGGAACGATCCTGGCCATTGCGGCCGGCATCTACGCGATCCTCGCGGCGTGGCGTATTGGGCTCAAGCTGCAAAAGGAAGCAGTCTGGATCGTCCTCTACGTGTTGCTGAGCATCGTGTGGCTCGGTATCGTCGCGTTCGACAGGTCGCGTTGGAACGTTGCGATCCCCGCGGCCCCGTGGAAGGACAGCATCCTCGCCGACAACACCGTGTGGGCCGGCATCCCGAGCCAGGTGCCAGCAGGCGGCTACCCCGCCAACCCCGTCATGCAGCAGCCTGGGTACCCGCAGGGGTACCCGCAGCAGCCTGGATATCCACAGCCTGGCTATCCGCAGCAGCCTGGCTATCCGCAGCAGCCTGGTGCGCAGCCCGGCTACCCGCAGCAGCCTGGCTTCCCGCCCGCTCCGGGCGCACCCCAGCCGCCGGTTGACGGCGGACAGCCTCCTGTGCCGCCCGCGCCGCCGGCGCCGCCGACACCCCCGACGCCGCCTGTGCCTCCGGCACCGCCGACACCTCCGGTGCCACCGCAGCAGTAGCATCCAACGTTTGATACATCCGAAGTGGGTGATGGGTCATAATCGGCCCGTCACCCACTTCGCTGTATAGCCTGATGACGTGACTGATCTTTCTTTGCGCCGCGTTGGTAATTCCGGTCTTGTTGTCTCTGCAGTCGGCCTCGGCTGCAATAACTTCGGCAAGCGGGGAGCCGCGACCGAAGGCATCGAGGGCACTCGAGCGGTGATCGACGCCGCGATTGACGCCGGGGTGACGCTGTTCGACACAGCCGACACCTACGGGTACGAGCCCGGCATGAGCGAGTCGCTCATGGGTGAGGCGCTTCGCGGCAAGCGCGACCAGGTTGTGCTCGCGACCAAGTTCGGGCACTCCGGGCGAGACGTCGGTCTCGGCGGCTGGGGCGCGCGCGGGTCGCGCGCGTATGTGCGACGTGCGGTCGAGGCATCCCTCACTCGCTTGCAGACCGACTGGATCGATCTCTACCAGATCCACACGCCCGACCCGGGTACCCCGATTGGCGAAACGCTTGACGTGCTCGACGACCTGATCCGCGAGGGGAAGGTGCGCTACATCGGCCACTCGAACTTTGCCGGCTGGCAGATCGCCGAGGCGGAGCTGGTGGCTCGTGAGCGACTGCTCGAACGATTTGTGTCGGCCCAGAACCACTACTCGCTTCTCGCGCGCGGGGCCGAGCGAGAGGTGCTCCCGGCGGCGCGGCACTTTGGCTTGGGCTTCCTGCCGTTCTTCCCGTTGCGCAGTGGTCTGCTCACTGGCAAGTACACGCGTGATGGCGGTCCCGAGGGAAGCCGCATTATGACTTCGCCGACCGGTGCCGACGTCTTGCGCAACGCGCCATGGGATGCACTCGACGCGTACCAGGCGTACTGCGACGCCAAGGGCATCACGATGCTGCAGGCGACATTCGGCTGGTTGCTTGCGCAGCCTGGCCTGTCGAGTGTGATCGCGGGTGCCACCTCGGCCGAGCAGGTGGCGGCAAACGTGGCGGCGGCGCAGTGGCGGCCGTCGGCCGACGAGGTTACCGAGATTGGCGCGTTCTTCCCGCTTCAGGTCGATCCCGCGGCCTGATCGACGGGCGGTCTGTTCAGCTAGGATGTGAGAACCCTGGTGGCGGGCCTTTTCCGTGCCATTTGACCGAAGAGGAAGAGCGCGTGGCAGAGACCATTTCGAGTTCTCAACCGCAGAGCGGGCGCCACACCGTCGCGCTTGCAAACGGTTCGCTTGAACTGACGTGGGCCTCGATCACCGACACCGGTCGGCGCCGCGAGACCAATCAAGATGCGGTGTTCGCGGGCTACCCGCTCTTCGTTGTCGCAGACGGCATGGGCGGGCACATCGGCGGCGAGATCGCGAGCGCGAGTGTCATCGCGCGGCTGGAGCCACTGGCATCCACTCGCCACGTCACGGGGCGGCTCATCGAGAAGGCGCTCGCACGGGCTGTCAAAGACATCATCGCGCACCCCGACACGACCGACGAGGGCACTGGTACGACGGTGACCGGCGTGTTTTTGGATACCTCGAAGTCGGAGCCGCACTGGGTCTCCCTGAACATTGGTGACTCGCGGGTCTACCTGCTGCGCGATCACCAGCTCGTGCAGATCACCGTCGATCACTCCGTGGTGCAAGAGCTCATTGCGAGTGGACGCCTCAGCCCTGAGGAAGCCGAGAACCACCCCTATGGCAACGTGATCACGCGTGCGGTTGGGCCGAGCGAGGGGGCACGACCCGACTACGTGCGGCTCGACGTGCTCGACGGCGACCGCTTTGTGATCTGCTCGGACGGGCTCACAAAAGAGCTGACCGACTACGGAATCCAACACTTTCTCGACGAGCATGCCGACCCCGCCGACGCGATCACAGCGATGCTCGACGCGGCACTCGAAAACGGCGGCCGCGACAACGTCACCATCTTGGTGCTCGATGTTGCGCGCACGGACCGCGCCAACTCGCCCTCCACAGGCACCACCGCCACGCGCTAACGCACGCATTCAGCGGGTATTTGTGCGGCCGGCACTTTTGGGTGCCGGCGCGGCATGTGATGGATGCATGAGCGACAGTCTGGTCACACTCCCCGCGACACCCAGCAAGGCGCGACGCGCGCCATTTCCATGGCTCGCCGCGGCGGTCCCGATGACCGGTGGTTTGGTCCTGTGGGGCGTCACGGGATCGATGTTCTCGCTTCTGTTCGCGCTGCTTGGTCCGCTGATCGCGGTTGCGTCGATGATCGATTCGGCAAGGGGTGCCCGGCGATCGCACCGGGCCGCCGTCGCGGTGCACGAGAGACAGCTGGAGCGTGCGGGCGCGCGCATTGCGGCGCAGCATGAACGCGAACGGGCGCAGCTCGGGGTGCAGCATCCCGATGTCATGCAACTCGTCGCGTCGCCGCCGAGGCTGTGGCGGGCGATGCCGGGTGACGCGCCGGCGCTGGTGGTTGCCCGCGGCGACCGGCCGAGCGCGTGCCGCGTGACGGTGGCCGACGATGCCGAGCTGGGGGAGCCGTCGGCGGTGCTGCTCCGGTTGCGCGCGAGGGCAGCGACCTTGCGCGATGCGCCGATCACGGTCGGAATCTTGGATGGCGTGATGATCACGGGGGAGGAGCCATTCGCCCGGGCCGCCGCGCGGGCGCTGGTGCTGCAGCTGTGCATGACCCATGCGCCCGGCGCCCTGCACCTTGCGGCGCTTCCGGCGGACGGTTGGGAATGGGCGCGAGAACTCCCGCACCTCGAGGGCGAGTTCGCTGCGGTCGGTGGCGCCCACCCCGCGCCGCTGCAACTTGGGGTGGTGGATGCGGGCGAGGAAAGCGCGCCCCCGCGGCGGGGGTATGGACACAACGCGCGGCGTGGCGATGTCGGCGAGCCCGTCGTTCGGATCGTGTACGGACCGCCGACGACCCCGGTCGACCCGCGGTGTGGCGCACTCATCGAGCTGCGCGGTGCGGACGGTGCGGCGGTGCTGACGCTTGTCGGGCACGAGGCCAACGCTGTGACGGCGCAACTGATCGGGGAGGTGCAGGCGCGCACGATCACGACCGCACTTGGCGAACGTGCGGCGACGATGTTCCCTCGCTCTGCGCAGGAGGAAGTCGTGCCGCCACTCGACGAGGTGCTTGCAGGCGACGATGGGGCGTGGCCGGACGCCGCGGCGCTGCGACCGGGCTGTGCCTTGCCAGCGCCCTTCATGGTGGCGGCGGGCGAGGTGCTCTCGCTCGATATCGTCAGCGAAGGCCCCCACGCGCTGGTGGCGGGCATGACCGGGAGCGGGAAGAGTGAACTGCTCGTGAGCTGGGTCAGCGCCCTGTGCGCGCTCTACCCGCCAGAGCGGGTTGTGTTGCTCCTCGCTGATTTCAAGGGTGGCACGGCGTTTGCGTCGCTTGCCGAGTTGCCGCACGTGGTCGGGATGATCACTGACCTTGACGCGGCGGGCGCGAGCCGGGCGCTCGAGAGCCTGCGTGCGGAGGTTCGCTGGCGGGAGGCGCGCCTTGCCGACGCGGGTGCCCGCGACATCGCCGACGGTGGCGTCGAGATGCCGAGATTGCTCGTCGTCATCGATGAGTTCGCCGCGCTTCTGGCGCAGCATCCCGCATTGCATGACCTCTTCGTTGACATTGCGGCGCGCGGGCGCGCACTCGGGATCCACCTGGTACTTGGCACGCAGCGCGCGGCCGGCGCCGTGCGCGACGCGCTGCTCGCGAACATCCCACTGCGGGTGTGCTTGCGAGTCGTTGACGAGGCTGACAGCCGCACGGTCGTCGGTGCTCCCGGTGCCGCGGCCCTTTCGGCGGCACAACCCGGGGCCGCGCTTGTGCGGCGGCCGAACGACAATGCGCCTGTGGCCGCGCGCGTCGTCCGCTCCGACGCCGGCGACCGCGACGCTGCAAGCCGGCGCTGGGCCGGCCGCCCCGACCCGAGGCGTCCATGGCTGCCGCCGCTGCCGACCAGACTCGACGCCGCGCAGCTGCCGCACAAGCCCGGCACGGATGCCGGTGGCGCCTTCGCGCTTGGCCTCCTCGACGAGCCAGCGGTGCAACGGCAACGGGCGTGGTGGTTCTCGCCGGCTCGCGACCGCAACCTGCTGGTGGTCGGTGGGCCAGGCAGCGGGCGGAGCACGGTGCTGCGCATGGTGGAGCACGCGGCGCGGCACAACGACGCCTCGTGCGTGCGAATCGGAACCGACCGCGAACACGCGTGGGACACGATCGAACGCCTCGCAAGTGGGCCGGGTGGTCTGGGTAGCCTCGGTAGCCCCGGTAGCCCGAGCGGGCATGGTGCCGACGCCGCGGCCACCCTGATCCTCATCGATGACCTCGACGCGCTCATCGCCGGGTTTCCCGGCGACTACGCGGCGAAGTTTGCGGCACACATCGAGACGCTCCTTCGGGAGGGCGTACGCAGTGGTGTCTCGGTGGTGGCGACCGTGCAACGCATGCCGATCGCGGGAACGCGTATCGGCGAAGCATTCAACTCGCGCCTGGTGCTTGGAATGCAGCACCGGGCGGACCACCTCGCGACCGGCGCCGATCCCCAGACGTTCGTCTCCCACCGACCCGCCGGCCGTGGGGTGATCGACGGCACCGAGGTGCAGATTGCGCTGCCGCCCGACACTGGCCTGGCCGAAGCCGTGTACGGCCGCGCGCGAGAGTCGTTCCGCCAGCAGCCGTTCCCGAAATACTGGTGCCCGCCGGTCGGCCTCGTCAGCGTCGTGAGCCGGGCGCCCGGGGTGCTCGAGTCGCAGCTTCGCGCCGGGTGGGCCGCCGACGGTGTCGTCGTGCTGTCGCTTCGCACGCTCCCTCCCGGCACCCGCCTGGCCGAGCTTGCGGCGCTCGGTCAGACGGTGGTCGTGATCGGCGATGCCGACGCCTGGCAGCAGCACTGGTCGTTGCTTGCGGCGATCAGGGCGGGGCATCCGCTCGTCATCGATGGCGGCTCGTGGGGTGAGTTTCGTGCGCTCACCGGTTCCCGAGAGCTTCCGCCGTACATCGCCGGCGATGCCGCATGGCTTTGCGCGCCCGAGGCTACCGTCACGCGGGTGCGTCTGCCCAAGTCGCGGTCGCACGCGGCCCCGACGCACGTCGAACCCGCAGCAGCACCAACCTGGGCTACGCGGTGAAGAACGACTCGACGGGCGTTGCCTGCAGGCCGTGCGCCTCTGCGACACCGGCGTTGGCGATCGCGCCGGCGCTGGTGTTGAGGCCGAGAGCGAGCGCTGGGTCGTTCTGCATCGCCGCGCGCCATCCGCCCCGCGCGATCGCGCGCACATATGGCAGTGTCGCGTTGGTGAGCGCGGAGGTTGACGTATTCGGCACGGCGCCCGGCATGTTTGTGACGCAGTAGAACACCGAACCCTCGACCATGTACGTCGGATCGGTGTGCGTGGTCGGTCGGGTATCGGCGAAGCACCCGCCCTGGTCGACCGCGATGTCGACCAGCACGCTACCGGGGCGCATCCGTGCCACCATGTCGTGGGTCACAAGCTTCGGTGCGCGGGCGCCCGGGATGAGCACCGAGCCGATGACGAGATCGGAGTTCACCACCGCACGATCAAGATCGAACGGATTGGATGCCGCGGTCTTCACCCGCCCCGCAAAGCGCTCGTCGAGCTGCCGCAACGCCTGCACGTTGGTGTCGAACACGGTCACATCGGCGCCAAGGCCGACCGCGACCCCAGCGGCGTTGCTGCCCGCAACACCGCCGCCGATGATCGTGACGTGCCCGGAGCGCGTGCCGGGAACGCCCGGCATCAACAGGCCGAGCCCACCCTGCGATCGGAGCAGCGTGTGGGCGCCCAGGATTGGGGCGAGTCGCCCGGCGACCTCACTCATCGGCGCGAGGAGGGGGAGCGCACCGTCGGCCGTCTGCACGGTCTCGTACGCGATCGCGGTCACCCGGTCGGCAAGGAGCCGTTCCGTGAGCGGACGGTCGGCGGCGAGGTGCAGATAGGTGAACAGCACGAGGTCTTCGCGGAGGAACGCGTATTCAGTGGGGATTGGTTCTTTGACCTTGAGCATGAGCTCGGCTCGGGCCCACACCTCGGCGGCGTCGTCGAGCAGTTGGGCGCCGGCTTGGAGGTATTCGGCGTCGCTCATCGAGGAACCAACGCCGGCGCCGCTTTGCACGAACACTTCGTGGCCCGCCTGCACCAGGTCGTGCACGCCCGCGGGGGTGAGCGCAACCCGAAACTCGTTGTCCTTGGTTTCGGTGGGCACGGAGATTCTCATCGTTGCGCTCCGCCCTGTGCGCGCGTCCCATCTTGGGGCGCGAGGATTGCCGGGCGAATTGCGCCGACGACTTCGCCGCCGCCGTGCACGGCCAACGAGAGCGAAGCGGCCACGGTCGCCACGGTTTCGGCGGCGAGGGCCCCGGCCTCCTGCAGGAGGTGCAGGGCGACAATCGCGCAGGCGCGCGCGCCGCCATCGAGCACCTTGAGCGCGACGGTGGTGCCATCGGGGGCGGCCATGACCATGACCGCCTCGGCACCGCCCTTGGCGAACGCCCCGGTCTGTTCGATCACGATGGTGTCGGGTCGGCCCGGCCCATCGATCGCCCACGGGTGCTCGCGCACGCTCTTCGCGAGTGCGCCGGCGAGGCGGTGCAGGGCGAAGGGCGATCGCTCTGACGACGTTGCGATCCGCTGAACACCGCGGGCGAGCCCGGCGAGCGTCATCGCGAACACTGGCGCGCCGCATCCATCAATGCCGACGGCGGCTACGCGTTCGCCGATGAGTCGTTCGACGACCTCACGCGTGTGGATCTGCAGCGGATGCGCCGCGGAAAGGTAATCGGCTGTACTCCAGCCGTTCGACACGCACGCCATCAACATTGCGGCGTGCTTGCCCGAGCAGTTCATCCGCAACCGCGACATGCCCCCGCCAGAGAGCAGGAGCTCGTTGCGGGTTGCGGTGTCGCCTGGCCATGCCTCGGGGCATCCGAGGTCGTCCTCAGTGAGCCCGACGCTCGTGAGCATGTCGCGGACGATTGCCACGTGGCGGTCGGTGCCCGAATGGCTTGCGGTCGAAAGTGCCGCCCACTCGCCAGTGAGCGTGACCCCGGCCGTCTGCGACGCGAGCGACTGGAAGGGCTTCAAGCTCGATCGCGGAAAGATGAGTGCGTCGGTCTTGCCGAGGCTGCGGAGCACGGTGCCATCGGGCGCGAGCACAATCGCGATTCCCGCATGACGCGATTCGATGAATCCACTGCGCTCGACAACGGCGAGTTGCACGGCGTCAGTGATGGCGAAAGTTTCGGGCACGGACACGCCTGCTCCTCTTGTCGAGACCTCTTGCCGAGGCGTTGCTCCGGCTCGAACAAGCCTAAAGCACCGCACTCAGCCCCGGTGCCGGTGCCGGCGTGAGCCCGGCGCCATCGTCGGCGCCGTGCCACACTGAAGGCATGATCGGCCAGCATCAGTATCGATTGACCTCTACCTGGACGGGCAACACCGGCACCGGCACGAGCGGCTACCGCGACTACTCGCGCGACATTACCGTCGAGGTCGCCGGCAAGCCTGCGCTTCTCGCCTCGGCCGACAAGCCGTTTCGCGGCGACCCGACCCGGTGGAACCCCGAGGACATGCTCTTGGCCGCGCTCTCAGAGTGCCACCTGCTCTCATACCTCTATGTCGCCGTGACGATGGGCGTCGTCGTCGTGGCCTACAGCGACGACGCGACCGGCGTGATGGTCGAGGACGGCAAGGGTGGCGGCGAATTCACCGAGGTGGTGTTGCGGCCGCGCGTGCTGGTGCAGAGCGTCGAAATGGTGGATGCCGCAACCACCGCTCACCGCAAGGCGAACGAGCTCTGCTACATCGCCCGGTCGGTCAGGTTTCCGGTGCGGCACGAGCCGATCATCGAGGTCGCTGCCGACGGCGCGGTCGACGGTGCGCCCGGGGCCAGCCGCGAAAGCTAGCGGCGCTCGTGGGGGAGCGCGCGCTTGATCTTCTCGACGGTGCCCTGCGCGGGTGCCTCGTTGTATGCGTCGGCGAGTTCTTGCCCTGAAAGTGCGTGGATGGCGGCCATGATTTCATCGGTCGCTGCGCGGCGCGCGCGACCCGAGTTGGCGGGGCCGTGGTGGCTCACGTCGATCGGTTCGCCAAAGCGCACGGTGATGCGCTTGTTGAACCGCGGGATCTTCGCACCCTTGGGCATTGCCTCGTTGGTGCCGATGAGCCCGACCGGCACCACGGGTGCGCCCGTTTCGAGCGCGAGGAATGCGACACCCGTGCGGCCCTTATAGAGCCGGCCGTCGAGTGAGCGCGTGCCCTCTGGGTAGAGCGCAACCGCGCTGCCCCCTTCGAGGAGCTTCTTCTGCTGGTCGAGGGCGTCGAGTGCGGCCTGGCCCGCACCGCGGCGCACGGCGATTGCGCCGATCGCCGTGAAAAACTCGCGGCTGATCCAGCCCTTGAGTCCGGTGCCCTCGAAGTAGGTTGACTTGGCAAGAAAGTGGACGGGGCGCGGAGCCGCGACCGGGATCGCGATCGAATCGATGAACGAAAGATGGTTGCTGGCAAAAATGACCGGGCCCTCGGTCGGGACCGACTCGGTGCCCTCGATGCGCGGGCGGTAGATCACGCGTGCGAGGCCGGTGATAAGAAATCGTCCGAACCTGTAGGTAAACCCGGCGCGTTCAGGCTTTTTTGGCTCTTCGGCGGGTTCAGGCTGCGCGGGAATGGCGCCCTCGGAGGCGGCCGCGTGCTCTGAAGTCATTCCCTCAGGGTATCTCGCCGGCAATCGTCGCGCCGACGCGCGCGCGGAAAACCGGGTCTCAAGGCCCGTCTGCAAGCGTCCGGCGGCTTCGCGCTCGGCTTCGCGCTCGGCTTCGCTTTCGGCTTCGCGCTCGGCTTCGCTCTCAGCGAGGTCATAGGCAGAGTGCGCGAAGATGGAAGCTTCCAATTCTTCCAGCAATGAGGTTTTTTCGTGCGCACTCGCTCTGTTGTCGCCCTTTCGGTGCTGACCCTTTCTGCCCTGGCTCTCGCTGGGTGCTCCGGCACCGGCGGAGAAAAGCCGAACGCAGACGACTCGGCGCTGTGTGCCGCGGCCGCTCCGTCTGGCAAGGGCTCCGAGTCGATCAAGATCGAAGGAAAGACCGGTGAGCCGTCGAAAGCGACGTTCTCGAAGCCGCTGGAGATTAAGACGCTCGAGCGCACCGTGCTCGTCGAGGGTAGTGGCGACGCAATCACTGAAGACAGCCTCGTGTCGTACGCGCTGAGCGCGTTCAACGCCGAGTCGGGCGACGAGCTCGGCACCGTTGGCTACGGCGATGGGCTCCTCCTGCCGTCACAGATTGCACCCGAGAGCGCGCTCGGCCAGGTGCTTGGCTGCGCAACGGTCGGTTCGCGCATCGTCGCGACCTTCCCCTCGAGCGTTGACGCGCCCGGTGAGGTCTACATCATGGACGTGCTCGACACAGTGCCCAGCGCCGCGTGGGGCGAGCCCCAGGATCCAAAAGCGGGTATGCCCACGGTGACGCTCGGCAAGGATGGCGCCCCCACGGTCGCAATCCCCGACGCCCCGGCGCCCGACGCCATCGAAATTTCGGTGCTGAAGAAGGGCGACGGCCCGGCCGTCAAGCCCAACGACACCACCCTGCTGCAGTACTACGGCGTTGACTGGGCCACTGGCGAGTCGTTCGACAGCAGCTGGTCGCGCGGCGCCCCCTACTCGAACCCGGGCAACAACTACGTCCCCGGATTCGTGCAGGCGCTCGACGGTCAGACCGTTGGCTCACAGGTGCTCGTCGTGATCCCGCCGGCACTCGCCTACGGAGAAGCGGGCTCGTCTGACCACCAGCTCGCCGGCGCAACCCTCGTGTTCGTCATCGACATTCTCGCAACGGCCCAGGCCGCAAGCTAACACCAACTGCAACGCGGCCTGCGAGCGCTCAGCGCACGCAGGCCGCGTTTGGCGTCGGTGGAGCAAACGTCGCGTCGATAGGCTTGCCAGATGCGACGCATCCTGATTCTTGGTTCGACCGGTTCGATCGGCACGCAGGCGCTCGATGTCATTCGGGCCAACCCCGAACGCTTCGAGGTTGTCGGGCTTGCGGCGGGTTCGCGACGCGAACAGATGGATGCGCAGGCGACGGAGTTTGGCGTCGAGTTCACGGCGCTGGGTGCAGACGAAGCAGAACAACTGGTGCGCGACGTCGAGGCCGATGTGGTGCTGAACGGCATCACCGGTTCGGTTGGCATCGGTCCGACCCTCGCCGCGCTCGAATGCGGCAGGACGCTCGCGCTCGCAAATAAGGAATCGCTGATCGTCGGCGGCGACCTGGTCACGCAGCTCGCGGCACCCGGACAAATTGTGCCGGTCGACTCGGAGCACTCTGCGATCGCGCAGGCGCTGCGCTCTGGCACGTTCGATGAGGTGCGACGGCTCGTGCTCACGGCCTCCGGTGGTCCGTTTCGCGGGCGCTCGCGTGCGGCGCTCGCCGGTGTCACACCGGCCGAAGCGCTGGCGCATCCCACGTGGGACATGGGCCGGATGGTCACCACCAACTCGGCGACCCTCGTCAACAAGGGACTCGAAGTGATCGAGGCGCACCTCCTGTTTGACGTGCCCTACGACCGCATCGATGTGGTCGTGCACCCGCAGTCGATCGTGCACTCGATGGTCGAGTTCGTCGATGGCTCGACAATCGCGCAGGCATCTCCGCCCGATATGCGCCTGCCGATCTCGCTCGGGCTCGACTGGCCGAATCGGGTGGGCGGCGTGGGCAAGCCGCTCGACTGGACCACGGCGACGTGCTGGACCTTTGAGCCGCTCGACGAGGAGGCGTTCCCCTCGGTCGCGCTCGCAAAGCAGGTTGGGCGCCTCGGCGGCACCTACCCGGCGGTCTTCAACGCCGCAAACGAGCAGGCCGTCGATGCGTTTCACGAGGGACGCCTGAACTTCACCGGCATTGTCGACACCGTCACGCGGGTCGTCGAATCGCACGAGAGCGAGGGCGCGCTCACCCGCGAATCGCTCTTCGAAGCCGAACGCTGGGCGCGCGAGACCGCCGATCGTGCGATCGCCGCGGAGGCCTAACCCCGCGGACGCACGGCCGCGTTACACGGCCGAGTTACCCGACCGAGGGCACGTCCCAGCCGGCGGCACGGAGCGCGGCACGCGAGAGCTCGCGCGCCGAGTACGGGGTGCGCACGCCGCGAATGTCGCGGTAGTCCTGGTGGCCCGGGCCCGCCCACAGGATCGCATCGCCCTCGCCGACGAGGTCGACCGCAGCGATGATGGCCGCCTCGGGCGGCGAATACTCGTGGATTTCGGCGTCCGGTCGAGCGGCGCGGGCGCCCTCGATCAGGGTCGCACGAATCGACGCGGGGTCTTCGAAACGAGGGTGGTGGTCGGTGACGACCAGGATGTCGCTGCCGAGCACCGCGGTGCGGCCCATGTCGAGCCGCTTGCTGGCGTCGCGGTCGCCGTCCGCACCAAAGAGCATCAGCACCTTGCCGGGCGTGACGCGCCGGACCGCGGCGAGCGTCTTCTCGAATGCGTCGGGGGAGTGGCCAAAGTCGACAAACACGGTCGGGCCGGTGGGGCCCGACACGCGTTCAGTGCGACCGGGGAGATAAGCGTGGATGCCGCCATCGCGGCCTAGAGCCCCCGCAATGTCGTCCCACTCGAAGCCTGCCTCGAGCATCATCACGATGGCGAGGCTCGCGTTGGCGGCCATGTGCGGGCCGATCACGGGAACGCGGGTAGTGAGCGTGCGGCCGCGCGGACCGGTGAGGGTGAACTCGGTGTACGCCGGAACCTCGTCACCGATCGTGACAACCCAGTCGGCTGCGGCGGCGGCCGTGGCATCCTGAGCAATTGCAGGCGTTCCGACCGTCACGATCGGGATGCCGGCACCAGCGGCGATCTCGTGCCCTGCGTCGGTGTCGAGCGAGACGACGCCGCGGCGCGCGCGATCGGGCTGGAAGAGCGGTGCCTTCGCCTCGAAGTACTCGCGCATATCGGCGTAGTCGTCGAGGTGGTCGTGCGTCAGGTTCGTGAATCCGGCAACATCAAAGACGATGCCGTCGACCCGGTGGCGGCTGAGCGCCTGCGCGCTGACCTCGACCGCGATCGCCTCGACCCCACGCTCGCGCATGAGGGCCAGGAGCGCGTGCATCTCGCTCGCCTCGGGCGTGGTGAGCCGGCTGATCACAACCTGGTCGCCGATGTGACGCTCGGCGGTTGACGACAGCCCGGTCACCGCCCCTACCTGCTGGAGGATGCCTTCGAGGAGGTGCGAAACGCTGGTCTTGCCGTTTGTGCCCGTCGTCGCAAACAGCAGCGGCATGGGCACGGGGCCCTCGCTCGTTCCAGTGCCGTAGACCCACGCCGACAGCGCGCCGAGGAGCGCGCGGGGGTTCGCGACGACCAGCACGGGGAGCTGTACGCCCTGTTCGGTCGCGATCGCGGCACCCGCGGCATCCGTGATGATCGCAACCGCACCCGCTTTGGCGGCGGCTGTTGCGAACTCGGCGCCGTGGCGGTTGGCACCAGCGATGGCAACGAACACTTCGCCCGGCCGCAGGTCGGCGGTCGCAAGGGTGATGCCGGTGAGTTCTACCCCGGCGACGTCACCAACCACACGGTCGGCGAAGCGCTCGGCGAGCTCTGAGAGCTGGCGCACGGGGGGATGTTCGGGGCGGAGTACAGGGGGGATACGAGCGTCCAAGATGGCGGGCTCATCCTCTCGAGGTGGGGAGATTGTCGCGTGTCAATGTTCTCATACGCCGTTCTCCACGCGGCGCCCCTGCGCTCCATTCGCCGAGTCGATGGGGCCGGTGGGCGAACTCGGAGCAAGCGCGGGTATCGTGAGCGCGTGAACGTCATCCCCTTCATCATCGGCATCCTGATCATCGTCGTCGGCCTTGGCGTTTCGATCGCGCTGCACGAGATCGGGCACCTGGTGCCGGCCAAGAAGTTTGGCGTGCGGGTCGGGCAATACATGATCGGGTTTGGCCCCACGCTCTGGTCGCGCCGCATCGGCGAAACCGAGTACGGAGTGAAGCTGCTCCCGCTCGGTGGCTACATCTCGATGGCTGGCATGTACCCGCCTTCACCCGCAGCGGCGGATGGCGATGGCAAGGCGGGGGCCGGCTTCTTCAAGGCGATGGTGCAGGATGCACGCGCCGCGAACGACGAGACCCTGCAGGGTGACGACGACAACCGGGTGTTCTACAAGCTCCCCGTGTACAAACGCGTCATCATCATGCTGGGTGGCCCGGTGATGAACCTGCTGTTTGCGGGCGTGCTCTTCACCGTGCTCTTTAGCGGGATCGGCATCGCCGGTTCGACCACCACCGTGGCCAGCCTCAGCGAGTGTGTGGTGCCCGCGGGTACGACACAGACCGAGTGCGGCCCGGGCGACACCCCGGCGCCCGCGAACGCTGCTGGTTTTCGGCCCGGCGATGTCATCGAGTCGATCGACGGCGTCGAGATTGACACGTTTGCTCAGGCATCCGCCATCATTCGGGACGCTCCGAACGCACCGCTTCAGGTGACCGTGCTTCGCGCCGGCGAACCCCAGGTGCTCACGCTGACACCCACGCTCGCCGAGCGCGAGAAGCTCGATGCCGCCGGGCGCCCGATCATCGGCGCCGACGGCAAAATCGAGACCGTCGAGGTGGGCTTCGCGGGCATCAGCCCCATGACCGGGCTGATCCGCCAGCCGATCTGGGCCGGTGCCGTCGCAACCGGTGAAAACGTGGGCGCCGTTGCCGGCATCATCGTGCAGTTGCCCGAGAAGCTCTACAACGTCGCGGTGTCGCTCTTTACCGGCGCCGAGCGTGACCCCAACGGCCCGCTCAGTGTCGTGGGCGTTGGGATCATCGCGGGCGAGGTGGCGTCTATGGATGTGCCGCTCATGAACCGGATCGGGGGAGTCGTGGGGCTCCTCGCATCGCTCAACATCGCCCTCTTCGTCTTCAACCTCCTGCCCCTCCTGCCCCTCGACGGCGGCCACGTGATCGTCGCATTGTGGGAGGGCGTGAAGCGCGTGTGGGCGCGCATATTCGGGCTCGCAGCGCCGAAACCGGTCGACGCGACAAAGCTCGTGCCGGTGACGTTTATCGTGGTTGTCGCGCTGGTCGTGATGGGCGGCCTGCTCATTGCCGCCGACATCTTCAACCCGGTCGATCTGTTCGGGTAGGGCTTACGCGCGACCAGGTCGCGGGCTTCGGGCGCGGCGCCCGAGGAACCCGGCCGGGTCGCGCCCCGGCCACTCAGCGGTGCAGTGCGTAGCCGACGAGTCGTTCGAGGGTCTCGACGCCGTCGGTCGAAAGGATCGACTCGAGGTGCCCCTGCACTGATGCGAGGTTGAGCCCGCGAATGCCCTGCACCGTGCCGTCTTCGTCGGCAGCGATCTCGATGATTTCGCCGTCGTCGGTGACAACCGCGTCGACGCCCGGCATGACCCGTGCGGTGAACGTGTTGTAGAAACCGATGGTCGCCGGCGTGCCGAACAGGTCGACGACTCGTTGGAGGCCCTGGTGTGGGCTCGCCAGCGGCGCCAGCTCAAGACCGAGGCTGTCGGCAAGAATCTGGTGACTGAGGCAGACGGCCAGGAGCGGGCGCTCCTGCTTGAGCCGGCGGGCAACGATTTTGCGCATGCGCGAGATGCGCGGGTTGCTCGCGTCGCGCGGGTCGCCGGGGCCGGGGCCCGCAATGACGAGGTCGACGGCGTCGAGCGCGGCGTCATCGGCCTGGCTCCAGTGCACAACCTCAACGTGCAGGCCGAGGTGGCGCAGCTGGTGCGCGAGCATCGTCGTGAAGCGGTCTTCGGCGTCGACAACAATTGCGTTCCGGCCCGCGAACGCGCCGTCGTCGTCTTTGCCGGCCGTCGTCTGGGGGCGCAACCAAAATGGTGCGAGGCGGCTGTTGCGCGATTCGAGCAGCGCCGCGAGTTCGGCGTTGTCTGCAAGGCGCGGAGCTTCGGCATCCGTCACCGCGGCGCGAGGAACCGCACCGATCGCGCCGAGCACGCCGGCAACCTTGCCGTGTGTTTCGCTCACCTCGCCCTCGGGGGTGGAGTGGCGAACGAGCGTCGCCCCGACGGGGACCCGCAGTCGCCCATCGCGCAGGTATGCCGTGCGGATCAGGATCGGGGCGTCGAGGTTGTGCGCACCCGGCTGGGTTGTCGACGGGGTGAACAGCGCCACGACACCCGAGTAGTAGCCGCGTGGGGTCTTCTCATGCCGGCGGATGACCGCGCACGCATTCTGCATGGGAGAGCCGGTAACGGTGGGCGCGAACATGGTCTCGCGCAGGATTTCGCGGGGGTCGAAGTCGCTGTGGCCGCTGAGCACGTACTCGGTGTGCGTGAGTCGTGACATCTGCTTGAGGTGCGGGCCCGTGATGCGGCCGCCCTCGGCGCAGATCGCACTCATCATTTTCAGTTCTTCATCGACCACCATGAAGAGCTCTTCGGTCTCTTTCGTGTCGGTCAAGAACGTGCGCATCGCCTCGACGGTCGGGCCCTCGGCGGGGTGGCGGAACGTGCCCGAGATGGGGTTCATGATGACCGTGCCATCGTCGACGCGCACGTGCGCCTCGGGGCTTGCGCCCACGGTCACGAGCCCGTCGCTGACGATCGCGAATGTCCAATATGCGCCACGTTCGTGGGTGAGCAGGGCGTGCAACCAGCTCAGCGCCGCGGTGCGAGGGTCGGCGTCGACCCGTGCGGTGAAGTCGCGGCGGATCACGAAGTTTGCGCCCTCGCCGCGGCCGATTTCGTTCTGGATCACGTCACGAACGGTCTGCGCGTAGTCGTCGTCGCTCACATCGAAGTGGCCATCGTGCAGTGGCACCTCATCGTGGGGCAGCGCGGCCATCGCCACTGCCAGCGGGACCTCCTCGCGCTCGCGCACGATCAGGCAGCGCAGCGGCTCGCCATCATCGTGTGATTCGAATCCGCGCTCGCGCACCTGCCGAAATGGCACCAGTGCGAGTACTTCGAGGGGCGTGCCCGAGGCATCCACCAATGGAATATCGGCGAGCAACTCGACATCGACGACGTCGCCGAGCAGTACTTCAAGGGTGCCCGTGCCCTCGCGTGCAAGCAACGCGAAGGGGCGGCTCGAGGAGCCTGTGAGCAGAGTGTCGAGGAGCGGGTGCATCGGTCACCTTCGTTTGGGGCTACCGCCGCGGACACAAAAAGACCGCCACGGCGGGCGGTCTGTGTGAGGTTGCGAACACACCGCCTAGGAGGCGGGCCACCAGGAACGGTTCGCAAACATGATCGCCACGCTAGCAGAGAGACGGATGCCGGGGGCCCGTGCCCCGCAATATTTCGCGGCGCAGCCCAACGCCAGCCGGCGCGCGCACGACATCTGGTCGATGCCCAGCCTCACGAGCCCGCCACGAAGTAGGCTGGGACACGTGCCAGCTGTGAATCTGGGGCTCCCGAAGGTGCCCGAAACCCTTGCCCCACGACGTAAGTCCCGCCAGATCAAGGTGGGCAAAGTGCTCGTGGGTGGCAATGCGCCCATCAGCGTGCAGTCGATGTGTACGACACCGACCACCAACATCAACGGAACGCTGCAGCAGATCGCCGAGCTCACCGCCTCGGGCTGCGAGATCGTGCGCGTCGCGGTCCCGAGCCAGGACGACGCGGATGTGCTGCACATCATCGCGCAGAAGAGCCAGATCCCGGTGATCGCCGACATTCACTTCCAGCCGAAGTACGTCTACCAGGCGATCGATGCCGGGTGCGCGGCGGTCCGAGTCAACCCCGGCAACATCCGCAAGTTCGACAACCAGGTGGGCGAGATCGCGCGCCGTGCCAAGGAGGCGGGCGTCTCGCTCCGCATCGGCGTCAACGCGGGATCGCTCGACCCCCGACTGCTGCAGAAGTACGGCAAGCCCACCGCGGAAGCCCTCGTCGAGAGCGCCGTGTGGGAGGCCTCGCTGTTTGAAGAGCACGATTTTCACGACTTCAAGATCTCGGTCAAGCACAACGACCCGATCGTGATGGTGAAGGCGTACCGCCAGCTCGCAGAGCGTGGCGACTGGCCGCTGCACCTCGGTGTGACCGAGGCGGGGCCCGCGTTCCAGGGCACGATCAAGTCGGCGACGGCGTTTGGCATCCTGCTCGCCGAGGGCATTGGCGACACGATTCGTGTCTCGCTCTCGGCCCCACCCGCCGAAGAAATTAAGGTCGGCATGCAGATTCTGCAGTCGCTGAACCTCCGCGAGCGCAAGCTCGAGATCGTTTCCTGCCCGTCCTGCGGGCGCGCGCAGGTCGACGTTTACACCCTGGCTGACGACGTCACCGAGGGTCTCAAGCACATGACCGTGCCGCTGCGCGTCGCCGTCATGGGCTGCGTCGTGAACGGCCCGGGCGAGGCCCGCGAGGCCGACCTGGGTGTGGCGTCGGGCAACGGCAAGGGGCAGATCTTCGTCAAGGGCGAGGTCATCAAGACCGTCCCCGAGTCAGAGATCGTTGCCACGCTCATCGAAGAGGCAAACCGCATCGCGGCAGAAATGGGCCCGGCGGCAACGCCTGGCACCGCGCAGGTCATCACGGGCTAACGCGCTTGCTGCGCGGGGCCTAGTGCAACGACCCGCCGATACCGCCCACGTCTTTGGCGGTGTCGAGGCTCGTGCGCACAGCGATTTCGAGCGCTCGCGCGATGTCGGCGAGCGGCAGGGCAAAGGCGCCGGCGGGCGCGGACTCTGCGGCGTAGGGGACGTGCACGAACCCCGCGCGCATGCCCGGCCGTGCCTGCGCGGCGTGGAG
>JAKOTS010000014.1 GCA_029777095.1 Actinomycetes bacterium
TCGGCGCGGTGCGTGAGTTCGACCTCGGCGTCGGCCTCGACGGCGGCCATGAAGGCGTCGGTGACGGCGATCGAGACGTTGAAGTTGGAGAGGTCGCCGTGGTCCTTGGCGTGGATGAAGACTTCGATGTCCGGATGGTCGCAGCGCAGCACGCCCATCTGCGCGCCACGCCGGGCGCCGGCCGATTCGACGGTTTCGCACGAACGGTCGAAGACGCGCATGTACGACACCGGCCCGGAAGCGCGCGATTGCGTGCCCTTGACCAGCGCGCCGATCGGCCGGATCGACGAGAAGTCGTAGCCGACGCCGCCGCCGCGACGCATGGTTTCGGCGGCTTCGGCGAGGGCGCTGTAGATGCCCGGCTTGCCGTCGACGATCTCGACCACCGAATCGCCGATCGGCTGCACGAAGCAGTTGATCAGCGTCGCCGCGAGCGTCGTGCCGGCCGCCGAGTTGATGCGTCCGGCGGGCACGAAGCCGTTTTCCTGCGCCCAGAGAAAGCGCGCCTCCCAGTGCGCGCGCTGCTTCTCGTCTTCGTTGGCGGCGAGCGCGCGTGCGACCCGGCGGCGCACGTCATGCACCGAGGTTTCATTGCCCTTGGCGTATTTTTCGACCAGGACCTCGGCGGAGATTTGCTGTTCGGCGAGCGGCTGGATCGCCGGCGCCTCGGCAACCGCCGACAGGGGTAACTGGTGTACAAGCTGGCTCATGGTCTGTCCCTCAATGGATGAATGATGGTCGAAGCGGGCGGCGCTGGCATCCGCGCTGCCGTGCCGTGGATCGCCGCGGCAGCCCTGCGCATCGGGCCGCGGCAGGGCCGCGGCTGGCATGGCGTAACAGACGCAAAGCTACTACATGTAGTGCTACAAGGCAACAAGGTAACTAGATGTAGTTATCCACAGCGCCGGTCGCGGCGACGGGAAAAGCCGTGAAATCACGGTCTTGCGGCGCATTTGAGAAGCGAAATCTTTTTTCCGGTGCGCCTGCGGGTACGCCTGCGGGGCGGCGAGGGGGGCGCGCGTTCGACAGGCGTGCGCCCACTTCGGGGTGCACGCCTGCGCCGGGGCACGGCTCGCGATCGCTGCCGCCGCGAGCCGTCAGCCGGTTCAGCTCGCCGACTGCCTTTCGCGCGCGGCGTGCGCGATCAGGGCGGCGATGACGCAGGAGGCGATGCGTGTTTCGGCGGTGTCGGCGCGGCTGGTCAGGACGATCGGCACGCGCGCGCCGAGGACGATGCCGGCACTGAGCGCGTTGCCGAGATACTCGAGCTGCTTGGCGAGCATGTTGCCGGATTCGAGGTCGGGCACGACGAGGATGTCGGCGCGTCCGGCGACGGCCGAGCTGATGCCCTTGGTCTTGGCGGCGACCAGCGAGACGGCGTTGTCGAAAGCCAGCGGCCCGTCGAGCATGCCGCCCTTGATCTGGCCGCGGTCGGCCATCTTGCACAAGGCGGCGGCGTCGATGGTGGACTGGATCTTGGGATTGACGGTTTCGACCGCCGAGAGGATCGCGACCTTGGGTTCGGGGTTGCCGATGATGTGCGCCAGATCGATGGCGTTCTGGATGATGTGCACCTTCTCCAGCAGCGTCGGCAGGATGTTGACCGCCGCGTCGGTAATCATCACCGGGCGCGGGTAGGTCGGCACGTCCATCAGGAAGACATGGCTGATGCGGCGCTCGGTGCGCAGGCCGGTGCCGCTGGCGATGACCTCGGCCATCAGTTCGTCGGTGTGCAGGCTGCCCTTCATCAGCGCTTCGGCGTCGTTGCTGCGGATCAGGGTCACCGCCATGGCCGCCGCTTCGTGGCTGTGCCGGACGTTCACGATGCGGTGTCGCCCGACGTCGAAGCCGTTTTCTTCGGCGACCGAGCGAATCTTCTGTTCCGGGCCGATCAGGATCGGGTCGATCAGGTTGGCCTCGGCGGCGAGCAGGGCGCCGCGCAGCGATTCGCGGTCGCAGGGATGCACCACGGCCATGTCGATCGGCGCCAGGCCTTCGGCACGCTTGACCAGGACCTGCAGGCGCGCGTATTTGTCGGAGATGGTGATTTCCGGCATGACGGTACGCTTGGTTCTGATCTTTTCGCGTGGCGCCAGCACCTCGGCGCTGCCCGAAACCACCAGCAACTGGTCCTGGTTGACGCAGGAACAGTCGAGAATGATGTGCTGGTTGTGGCTGAACTTCTGCTTGACCGTCACCGTCACGGTGATCGTGTCGCCGATCGTCACCGGCCGGGAGAAATGCACCATCGACTCGATCAGGACGGTTCCCGGCCCCGGGAACTGCGTGCCGAGGGTGGTCGACATCAGTGAGGCGGTCCACATGCCGTGCGCGATGAAGTCCTGGAACAGGCCGCTGTGCCTGAACTCGGTACTGGCCAGCGCGGGATTCATGTCGCCGGACATCAGCGCGAAAAGCTTGACGTCCTCCGGGCGCAGCGTGCGCACCAGCGACGAACTGTCGCCGACGTTGATTTCGTCGTAGGTTCGACTTTCGAGAAATTCGAGGGGGGTCTCAAAGTGCATGATGGTGCTCCTGTTGACGCTCACCGGAGTGATCGGAACGCGGTCGGAATCGGGACTACCCGCCACCGCCATCGGGTCCGCGTGCCGCTTCGCCTGTCGGCGATCCGTTCAGCCGGCCGCTGCGTGGCGCATGACGGGCCTGACGGTGACACACGGTCAAACATTATTATGCTGCAATGCAGCACGAAATGAAATGGGGATCTGCGGGAGTTTGCTCCGCCGCTGCGCGTCTGTCCGGGAACCGCCCAATCGGCGCTTTTGTTGACGTATATCAGCACGCGCCATCGCCGAAGCAGTAGGCTGCAGCAAGGTATCGGGAACGGCTGCGGTTTTCGGGAGACTGGCGTGACGGACGAATGCGTTGGGGCAGAACGGCTGGGCGAGTTGTTGCAGCCGATCATCGACGGTCACCGCGGTGACCCGGGGATGCTGGTGCAGATTCTGCGCGAGGCGCAGGAAGTGCTGGGCTATTTGCCGGCGGCGGCGCTGACCGCGATCGCCAGGGCGGTCGGGTTGCCGCGCGCGCGCGTCGAGGGGGTCGCCGGTTTTTACTCGTTTCTCCACCTGCGTCCGGTCGGTCGCTATCGCGTGCTCTTCTCGGACAACATCACCGACCGCATGCTGGGCAGCGCCGAGTTGATGGATCGCCTGTGCAACCGGCTGTGGATCGAGCGCGGCAAGGTTTCCGAGGACGGGCTGGTCAGCGTCGACACGACTTCCTGCACGGGCCTGTGCGACCAGGGGCCGGCGTTGCTGGTCAACGGCCGGGCGATGACCCGCATGTCGGCCGAGCGCATCGACCGCATCAGCGAACTGATCCGGGCGGAACTGCCGCTGGACGACTGGCCGCGCGAGTATTTCCGGATCGAGGACAACATCCGCCGCCGCGATGC
>JAKOTS010000029.1 GCA_029777095.1 Actinomycetes bacterium
GTAACGACCTTCGCCTGGTGGGGACGGCTGTAAACGACCTCGCCGTTCTCAATCGTCTTGGTCAGCGTGATGGGCGCTGCCTTCCACTGCGCACGGCGCGAGCGGGTGTTGGAACGGGAGACCTTCCGCTTGGGAGGGTTACCAGCCATAGCTGTATCTCTTCTCTATCTCGGGCGCGGGGCAAAAGCGCGGACTAATCCGCGCCCTCTTCCCCATTGCCTGGGTCTGTGGTGAACTTCCCGAGCGCCGCCCAGCGTGGATCGAGGGCTTCTTCGGGGTGTGCGTCTGTGCCGTGCGCGAGCTTCACACCGGTCTCGGGGTCGAGACCTGCGCAATCCGGCTCACACACTGGTTGAAACGGGAGCGACAACACGATCGCATCCCTAACCAAGATTTCAAGATCCACGTGGTCGTCTTGAACGTCAAAGTCAGCCGCTTCGGTTCCAGCGTACGCGAAAAGTTCTTGAAAATCGACTTCAAGCGGCTCGTCGATCGGCTCGAGGCAACGACCGCAGATTCCGGTGTATCCGGTGACGGCTTCGCCCGAGACCAAAATGCCCTCGTGGACTGACTCCAACCGTACGTCGAGGTCAAGCTTTTCACCAGCGGGAACGGCGACGAGACCCTCCCCCCATGCGGTGGGGACGGTGAGATTGAGGGTGACTTCACGCATCTCGCCTGAGCGGTGCATGATGTCGCGAACGGGAAGACTCAACGGGCCAGGTCGGTGATGTTTCACACTTCCAAGCGTACCGTCGCCCGGCTGGGTGGGCGCCCACAACCGCGAGCGCCCAAGCAGTTAGATGCCGCGCGCGCCCGTGTCGAGGTAGCGCGCAACCGCCGGCGGCACGAACGGCGAGACATCGCCGCCCAACTGCGAGACCTGGCGCACCAGTGAACTTGAAACCAGCGCGTGCGATGGGTCGGGCAGCAGGAAGACCGTCTCGACATGCGCCAGATGACGGTTCACGATTGCCATCGGCGTTTCGTAGGCGACATCGATCTGCGAGCGGATGCCCTTGACCAGCACTTGCGCGCCAACGTCGGTGCAGTAGTCAACGAGCAGACCGACGCTCCAGGCCGCAACCACGATGCTGCCCTTCACCCCGCGTTCGGCAATTGCCTGCTCGATCAGCGAGACGCGCTGCGCGATGGGCAGCAACGCCTCCTTGCCAGGGTTATGCACCACCAGCACGTGCAGTTCGTCGTACAGGCCAGCAGCACGCTCGATCACATCAAGGTGGCCAAGCGTGAGCGGGTCGAAGGATCCGGGCACAACTGCCACGCGGTTGCTCATGCCCTCATGATATCCATGCCACGCCCCGTTCGGCCGTTCGTGACTCGCGCGAAAGATGAGAGCTAATTTTTTGCGAGCGCCGCCCGCTCCCCCTGGTCGAGGCGGCGATCGATCGCCGCGGCAAGCGCCGGGTGCGCGCCGAGCGTCGGGTCGTCGGCCAGAATGTGTTCGGCCTCGCCCCTCGCTTCCAAGATGAGCGCCGAGTCTTTGACCACGCGCAGCAGCCGCAGCGAGGAGCGTCCGCCGGCCTGCAGTGCAC